>DAIRVC010000161.1:0-6041 GCA_036803025.1 Anaerolineales bacterium | reverse complement strand
CGGGCACGTGAGGTCGGCTACCCGCTCAGGGGACTGGCAGCAGGCCGGCCGGGTCGATGTCGAAGCGCTCGAGCATGGCCCGGACTTCGTCGAGCGTCGGCAGGTTGTGGCCGGTGCCCAGCTTCTGGACCTTGGCAGCGCCGGTCGCGTTGGCCAGCGTGCCCAGGTCGGCCAGCGGCAGACCTTGCAAGTAGCCGAAGATCACCGCCGCGTCCAGGCTGTCGCCGGCGCCGGTCGCGTCGCGCGCCTCGACCGGCAGGCCGGGGGCGATGCGCACCTCGTCGCGGGTAATCAGGACGCAGCCGGCCACGTCGCGCTTGAGGACGACCAGCTTCGGCCCGCGTGAGAGCAGCTCGCGCGCCGAGGCCATTGGGTCGCGTCGTCCGGTCAGGGAGCGCGCCTCGTCCTCCGTCGCCAGAAGCACCTCGGCCAGCGAGGCGGCCTCGGCCAACCAGGCCCGGCTGACGGCCGGGTTCCCCGGCCCGGGGTCGAAGAAGGTCGGCACACCTGCCTGGCGGGCCTGGCGCATGCCCTCCAGAACAATGGCCGGGACGCCGTCGTGTTCTGCCCAGCCATCGGCGTAAAGCGCTTGCGCGGAACGGACGGGGGCTAGCCAGGCTTCGGGGAGTGCCCGGAGCTGCAGGGATCCCGGATAGCCGAGGTAGGCCGGCTCGCCGCTCTGGTCGACGATCACGCCGGCCACGGGCGTCTCGGCCCCGGAAGTGACGACCACGCCCGAGACATCAACCTTCTCGGTGCGCAGCCCTTCAAGCACCAGCTCGCCGAAGCGATCGTCGCCCACCTCGCCCAGGCAGGCGACCGGCAGCCCCAGGCGAGCTGCGACGATGGCCACGTTCGTCGCGCCGCCCGGGCCGAGCTCAAAGTACTCGGCCCGCAGCAGCGAACCGGCCTGGACCGGGAACGCGGGGATACGCAGACTGACGTCGGCGAGTATGTCACCCAGGACGATGATCATCGGCTACGATCCTTCCTTCTGGCGTAAGGCCAGGAGATCGACAAAAGCATCGACGCTCAGGGGCGTCTCGGACCAGCCCAGCGCTTCGGCCAATCGGATCAGCTGCGGCCGTTCGACGGCCGCTTCCGCCAACACCTGCGTCTGCGCCAGGACCTGGCCGGCCGGTCCGTCGGACAGGATTCGGCCGTCGGCCATCACGACCACGCGCTCGAAGTGCTCGGCACAGAAGTCTACGTCATGTGTGATGGCGACGAGCGTGCGCCCCTCGGCCTTCAGGCTTTCGACCAGCCGGCCGACCAAAGCCACTCCCCCGGCATCCTGACCGATGGTCGGCTCATCGAGCACGAGCACCGGCGTGTCCATCGCCAGAGCCGCCGCCATGGCGACGCGCTTGCGCTGCGAGAGGTGCAGGTCGTAGGGATGCCGATCGGCGAAGGCCTGCAGGTCGAGGCGGCCGAGCGCCGCCTGGACGCGCGCCTCGATTTCGGCCGGCGCCGCGCCGAAATTGCGCGGCCCGAAGCCGACCTCGGCCCGCACCGTGCGCTCGAACAACTGCTCATCCGGATTCTGGAACACGAAGGCAACGCTGCGCGCCAATCGAGCGACGCTGTTCCGGCGCGTGTCCTGGTCGCCCACCCAGGCGGCGCCCTGCGTCGGCCGCAGCAGCCCGTTGAGATGCTTGGCCAGGGTGGTCTTCCCGGCGCCGTTCTCGCCCACCAGCGCCACGGCCTCGCCGTCGCTCACCGTCAGGTTCACATGCTCCAAGGCAGTCACCCCCGACGGGTACTTGAAGGAGACGTCCTCCAGGCGCAGATTCATTGGAAGAACTCCCGCGCCTGGTCGAGCGTGACCGGCAAGGCACTCGAGGTCGGTCGCAGTCGGCGCGCCTGCGCCTGCAGTGCCGCCAGCGTGTAGCGCGTCCGGCCGACGCCGTGCACGCCGAGGTCCACCGCGCCCAGGACCTGGCTGGGCGCTCCATCGGCCACCCGCTGTCCGCCGGCCAGGACGACGACGCGATCGGCAAAGGCCGCCACCAACTCGATCTTGTGTTCGACCAGGACGACCGTGGTCTTGCGGCCGGCTGCCAATGCGCGCAGCGCGGCGAAGACCTCCTTGGATCCGGACGAGTCGAGCTGTGAGGTGGGCTCGTCCAGGACCAGGACGCGCGGCCGCATGACGACCATCGAAGCGATCGCCAGGCGCTGCTGCTGTCCGCCGGACAGCGCGTAGGGAGAGCGCTCCTCCAGGCCCGCCAGACCCGCCAGGTCGACCGCTTCGGCGACTCGCTCGGGCATCTCGCTGCGCGGCACGCCCAGGTTCTCGAGCCCGAAGGCGATCTCCTCACGCACCGTGTAGCGCGCGCCGCTGATCTGGCTGAAGGGGTTCTGGAAGACCAATCCCACCTCTCCGGCCAGATCGGCCAGCGCGGTGGTGGCGACCGGACGACCGCCGACGGTCACCTCTCCCTGCAGATCGCCTCGGTAGAAGTGCGGGATGAAGCCCGTCAAGGCGAAACACAGCGTCGACTTGCCGGCGCCGTTGGCGCCGACAACCGCACACAGCTGGCCCTCGGCGATCGACAGGTCGATGCCCTGCAAGGCCGGGTCGCTCGTACCGCTGTAGGTGAATGTCAGACCGCGGACCTCGATCACCGTGGCCGGCCTCTAAAGGAACCGTAAGGCGACAAGGCCCAACATCGCCAAAACCAGCAACGCGCGAGCCGCCGGTTCGGCCCGGCCATCGCGCAGTTCGGTCAGGCTGGTCTTTGCCACCTGCCGATTGAATGCGCGCGCCTCCAGCGCAATGGCGCGCTCCTCGAGATCCATCAGGCTGCCGAGCAGGAGCGGGGAGATCAGCGGCGCCAGCGCCCGCACGCGCCGCACCACGCCGCCCTCGGTCTCCAGCCCGCGCGAGCGCTGGGAGTCGAGAATCGCCTGGGCGCGCGCCTGGAATCCGGGGATGATTTGAAGCGCGGTGACCACGATGTAAGCCAGCTGGCCCGGCAGCCCTCGCTGAACCAGAGATTGCATCAGATGATCAGGGCGGGTGGTCAGCATCAGGAGTGTGGCCGCGCCCAATCCGACCAGCAGGCGCGCGGTCAGCATCGCCGCGATCCACAATCCCTCGGACTTGAGCGAGAACGGGCCGAGGCGGAACAGGACGTCGGTCCCTTCGGCAAAGAAGCCCTGGATCGGGAACAGCGACAGGGCGAAGGGGGAGACGACGCGCAAGCAGGTCCGCAGGAAGCGCGGCAGCACCTGCGCCCAGGCCGAAAGCGGGAGTAGAACCAGGACGAAGACCGCCAGGACGGCCGGCAGCGTCTCGAGCGCGGCTGCGGCCACGACCGCACCCAGGGCCAGGGTCAGCTTGGTGAGCGGGTTGAGCGCGTGCAGGCCCGAAGGCCGTTCGATGAACAGTGTGGCGGTCATCGAGGCAGGGACCGGGTGGGCATGAGCACAGGCCGGGGGGCTGGGCGCAGCCCAACCCCCCGGGGGGAGTCAGCAACTTGTCGCGTGGCGACCCGTCTCTGCAATCGGTCCGCGGTCCGTCAGTTGCGCGGCGGCAGATTCGTGAAGCGGGCCAGGAAGCGGGCCGGGAGGGCGCGCAGGACCCCGAAGACGATCAGGAACGTAATCACCTTGTCGATCGGGTCGGACACGATCCCCTGAGCCATGTTCGCCCCGAGTGCATCCAGGCCGGCCGAGCGCGCCATGGCGACCAGCAGGTCGGTGCCGCTGCCGGTCACGCCGCCGAACACGTACGCGGCTATCGGCGCTGAAAGGATCGCGGCCACCACTCCGGTGATCAGCCCGGCGGCGATCGACTTCCACAAGCTGTGCATCCAACCGGAGCGGCCGAAGGCGCCGGCCAAGGCGCCGATGATCGCCGCCACGCCCGCCCAGGCGATCGCCTGCGGGAACCAGCCAGTGACGGTCCAGATGACGCTTGATAGGAATCCGGTCACCGCGCCGGCCCACGGCCCGGCCAAGACCCCGACCAGGACCGTACCGATCGAGTCCACGTAGAGCGGCAGCTTCAAGGCCAGCACCAACTGGCCCACGGCCACGTTGATGGCGAGCGCAACCGGAATCATCACCAGGGTGAGTGTGTTGAAACCTCGCTGGGACATCTGGGGCAGCCTCCTTCTCCTCGATCGTGTGCGCGTAGTATACGCGAAAGGGGTGGGGTGTCCAGCCGGTTAGCCCGGTCATAAAGTGGAGCAACCCTGTCCAAGAAACGGGGAAGTGTCTATACTTCGCCCCGGTCGGCCGCCCGCAGGGGGCCGATCGCGCCTCATGGAACGAACGCGCAGCCGCGCTCGCCGGCGGTGAGGGAGAGACGATGATCAGCACGGATCGGAAGGTGCGCAGCACCTGCCCCTTCTGCGGTGTGGGCTGCCAGATCGACCTGCACGTCAAGGACGGGCACATCCTGCGCGTGACCGCGCCGTACGAGTCCGCGCCCAACTACGGGATGTTGTGCGTCAAGGGCCGCTTCGGCACCGATTTCACCACGCATCCGGCGCGGCTGAGGACTCCGCTGTTGCGCGTCAACACACACGAGCCCCGCCACGCGACTCCGGTCTGGCGCCAGGCCTCTTGGGACGAAGCGCTCGACCTGACGGCGCAGCGGCTGGCCGAGATCGTCCAGCAGCACGGCGGCGATCGGGTGGCTACGTTCGCCTGCGCCAAAGCGACCAACGAGGACAACTACCTGCTGCAGAAGCTGACCCGGGCGGTTCTGGGGACCAACAACATCGATCACTGCTCACGCCTGTGTCATGCCGGGAGTGTGGCCGGGTTGCAGCTGGCGATCGGATCGTCGGCCATGAGCAACTCAATCGCCGAGATGGAGCACCTGGACACCTTCATCGTCACCGGATCGAACACGACCGAAACTCACCCGGTCATCAGCAACTTCCTCAAGCGCGCCGTCCGCCAGAACGGCGCCCGGCTGATTGTCATCGACCCGCGCCGCATCGAAATGACCGACTTCGCCGCGCTGTGGCTGCGTCAGGCGCCGGGGACCGACGTGGCCGTCTGGCAGGCCATGGCGCATGTGGTGGTCAAGGAACGGCTCTACAACCGCGACTTCGTCGAGGCGCGCACCGAGGGCTTCGCCGACTACGTCGAATCGCTCCAGCCCTTCACGCCCGAATGGGCCGAGTCGGTCAGCGGCGTACCGGCGGACGACCTGCGCGCCGCGGCGCGCATGTATGCCACAGCGCGATCGGCGGCCGTCTACTGGGGCATGGGCATCAGCCAAAGCACACACGGCAGCGACAACACGCTGGCTATCACCAACCTGGCGCTGCTGTGTGGACAGATCGGCCGGCCGGGGACCGGCTTGAACCCCCTGCGCGGGCAGAACAACGTGCAGGGCTGCTCGGATAGCGGCGGCCTGCCGAATGTCTTCACCGCCTACCAGCGCGTAGATGACGAGGCCGTCCGGGAGCGTTTCGCCGCGGCCTGGAACGCTCCGGCGCTGTCCCCGACGCCCGGGCTGACCGTGACGGAGATCGTCGACGGCGCGCTGACCGGCGGCATCAAGGCCATCTTCGTCATGGGCGAGGACCCGTTGACGAGCGAGCCCAACCTCAATCATGCGCGTCACGCGCTTGAGTCGCTCGAGTTCATCGTCTGCCAGGATATCTTCCTCAACTCCACCGGGCAGATGGCCGACGTCATCCTGCCTTCCGCCTCGTTCGCCGAGAAGGACGGCACGTTCACCAACTCCGATCGACGCATCCAACTCGTGCGCCGGGCGCTTCCGCCTGTCGGGGACAGCCGGGCCGATTGGGAGATCCTGTGCGACCTGGCGCAGCGCCTGGAGGCGCGGCTGGGGATCAGCCCCGGTGCCGGATGGGCCTATTCACACCCCGGCGAGATCTGGGAGGAAATGAGGCGGCTGACGCCCGAGTTTGGCGGCATCACCTACGCACGCCTCGATCGCGAGGGCGCACTGCGTCTTCCAGAGCAGCAGCGCGCCGATCGGCGCGAAGAGCTGGTTGCGGCGCTGCTCGAGCAGCAGTGCCCGCAGCCGGAGCTGTGCGATGCGCCGCGAC
>DAIRVC010000160.1:0-6140 GCA_036803025.1 Anaerolineales bacterium | reverse complement strand
GCCGGTTGCGGGATCAGGGCTGGGATGGTCGAGGTCGTCACTGCGGGCGCTTGTCCCTCCGGGGACTGGTTGGGGGCTGTCGCACCGGTCGGGATCATCGTCGGTGTCTGGGACCTTCCAGTGCACGCGGCGACGAGGAGCAGCCCGACCAGCGCGCCGCAAATCCGACCGCTGGCAGGGCGCGCAGCGCGGTCCAGTTCCATCGCCCCAGCCACGGGTTCGGCCGGCACCCTATCCCTTCAGACCGCTGAGCACAACGCTTTCCAGGATGAAGCGCTGGGCCAGGAAGAAGACGATGAACAGGGGCACGGTCGTCAGAACGGCGGCCGCCATGATGGTGGGCCACGGCTGGATGGTGTTGTTGATGTTGTACAGCTGCGCGACGTATACCGGGAGCGTCTGCAGCCGACTTGTCTGGGCGTACAGCAGCGGGCCGAGCAGGTTGTTCCAGAACCCGACGAACAGGAAGGTCGAGACGGTGGCCAGCGGCGCTTTGACCAGCGGCAGGACCACCTCCCACCAAATGCGCAGGTGGCTGGCGCCGTCGATGATGGCCGACTCCTCCAGCTCCTTCGGGATCTGGGCCATCGCCTGGCGCAGCAGGAAGATCATCGCCGCGCCGCCGGCGAAGAAGCCGGGGATGATCAGCGGATTGAAGGTGCCGATCCAGCCCAGGCGGCTGAAGAAGACGTACTGGGGGACGATCAGCGCCTGGGCGGGGATCATCAGGGTGGAGAGCATCAAGGCGAAGACGACGTTCCGTCCGGGCCACTGGATACGGCTGAAGGCGTAGGCGACGGCGGCGATGGAGACCAGCGTGCCGGCCAGCGCCAAGGCGGCGTAGAAAGCCGAGTTGACGTAGGCCCGCAGGAAGTCGGGATCGGCCAGCACCGAGCGATAGGCGTCCAGCACGACGGCGGACGGGATCCAGATGATGCGCGGGGCGTTGGCCTCCTCCAGCGACTTCAGCGATGTGGAGATCATCCAGAAGAGCGGGAAGGTCATCAGGATGCTGGCCGCTGTCAGCAAGACATACAGGCCGCACCGGCCCAGGACCCAGGCGACGCGTCTCGTCATGGCCGGCGCCTAGCGAATCTCATATTCCACCCACCGGCTCTGGAGCCTGAACTGGATCATCGAGGCGACGGCGATGATGATCAGGATCAGCCACGAGATGGCCGAGCCGTAGCCGATTTCATTGAAGCGGAAGGTGGCCTGGTACAGGTAATACACCATCGAGTAGGCCGAGGGCGCCAGCGGCTGGTTGTCGCGGTAGAGGACATAGACTGGCTCGAAGATCTGCAGCGCGGCGATCAGCCCGAGCACCAGGTTGTAGAAGACGTAGGGCGTCAACAGGGGAAAGGTGATCTTCCAGAACCGCCTCCAGCTCCCGGCGCCGTCGACTTCGGCCGCCTCGAGCAGCTCGCGCGGCGTCGCCTGGAGGCCGGCCAGAAAGATCAGCATCATGCTGCCGCAGATCCACACCATGAGCAGGATGACCGACATCTTCGACCACAGCGGAGTCTGGATCCACATCGGCACGCGATTGGCGGCCGGGAATCCGGTCTCCAGGACTCGTTGCAGCAGCGTGTAGTTGCCGTTGGTCAATCCCAGGAAGAAGCCATTGACGACCTCGACCACATAGATCAATCCGCGATTGAGGGCGCTCACCACGGGCGAGGCGTTGGAAAGGGCGCGGATGGCCTGATCGATGATGCCGTTGCTGGCATTGAGCATCAGGCGCCAGCAGAGAAGGACGGCGGCGTTGAAGCCCAGGATGACGGGCAGGTAGAACGTCACCCTGAAGGTGCGCTCGCCTTTCAGCTTCTGATTGAGGAGCACCGCCAACCCCAGCGCCACGCCGATTTGGAGGGGCACGCCGATCAAGGTCAGGAACAGCGTGTTGACCAGCGAGCCGCGGAACTCGCGATCCTCCAGGATCAGGCGGGAGTAGTTCTCCAAGCCCACCACGGCGGTCGGCTGGCCGATGCGGTAGTTGGTGAAGCTCCAGTAGAGCGAGGCCAGCATGGGTATAACGACAAAGATGAGGAACCCGACGATCCACGGTGCGGCGAAGAAGTAGCCGGCGTAGGCTTGGTCTTGCCGCCGCAGGTTGCCGCCGGTCAGGCGGACCACCAGGCGCGCCAATCCTCCCAGGCCGACGCAGGCCGCGATGATGAAGGCGGTCGTGACGAGCGCTGAAACCAGCGTGAAGACGTAGGGGTTATCAGTCATCGGCGGTGCGTCCGGCCGGTTGAGTTGGGTGGGGTGGATCCCCACCCAACTCGTATCCGGTTGGCCAGTGTGCGGCCTGCACCCGGTCTGGCGCGTGACCTACGGCAGATAGCCGGCGTCGCGCAGGACCTGGGTGTACTGCTCCTGGATGTTGGTCAACGTGGTGGCCCTGTCCTGCTGGTCGGTCAGGTACAGACCGAGCTGCGTCTGCAGGATGCTCTGGAGCTGGGTCGGCTCCAGGATGCCGGCGAAGCCGTAGCTGTATTCGGAAGCCAGCTCGGCCTCACGCTGCAGGACCGGGTTCTCCACCACATACCCGGTGTGAGCGTCGGCCCGCGCCGGGATCAGGTTCATCGTCTCATTGTAGCGGTAGTTGTTCTCCATGCTGAAGACGAACTTCAGGAACTCCGCCGCCATCTCGACGTTCGGGCTGTAGGCCGGGACGGCCCACCAGTCGACGAACGACAGGACGATCGGGCGGCTGGCGGGGAAGTTGGTCGGGTCGCCGGTGAACGGCTGGATGTCGATCCGCTCCCACACGGCGCTGTCGGGCGCCGGTGCGGCCCAGCCGGAGTGCCACAGACAAACCGCCCCGTTGCCTTCCTCGATCACCGACCCGGTGCCGGCGGGCAGGGCGCCCACCGTGTCGTCCGGGTAGACCGCGCGCTTCATGTCGTAGTTGAACTGAATGGCGGCCTCGGCTTCGGGCGAGTCAAAGTTGGGCGTGACTCCGTCGTCCTCGTAGATCGAGCCGCCCAGCGACCAGATCGTGTTCAGGTACCACTGGAAGTCGGCCATCGTTCCGGCGTCAACCGGGACGAAACCCTGCTGAGTGAGCGCGCCCGTGGCCGGGTCGAAGGTCGTGGCGGCCTGGGCGAATTCGACCCAGCCGGCAAAGTCGGTGGGCTGTTCCGTGACGCCCGCGGGCATCAGGTCGGTGCGGCAGAAGACGTAGCGCGGGGCCGAGAAGATCGGCAGGCCACGCAGCTCTCCCTCCCAGGAGGCGTTCTCCAGCGTCCCGGGGATGAAGTTCGAGATCTCCGGCCAGGCGTCCGGGCCCAACAGGTCGTTCAGCGGCGCCAGCTGGCTTCCATACAGGCCGTTGAACTCCGATCCGAGGTTGATGATATCCGGCCCCTCGCCGGCGGCGAAGTATCCGGCCACGGCCTCACCGAACGTGCTCCAGGTTCCCCAGATGAACTCCACGGTCACATTGGGGTACAGCTCCTGGAAGGCTGGGACGACCTCGTCCTCGAGCCAGACGTCGGTGGCGTCGGCCGCGTAGTCGACGACGTAGACCTGCAGGGCGATCGGCTCCTCGGCCGGCGCCGGCTCTACGACGGCCGGCTCTTCCGTGGCCACGGCCGGGGCTTCGGTGGGCGTGGCCGCTGGTCCGCAGGCCGCCAGGACGAGGGCGACCAACAGTAGGGCTGAGAACAGGGTGCTCATTCGATTGCGCATCTCGATCCTCCTTGGAGGATGCCGGGCGGTGCGCGCCTCAGGCATCCGGTTCGAATGGACCTGCAATGACCTGGCGTTCAGGTCTCCGGGGCCGGCGCTTGACTCTGACTGCGACGGCGAGATCGCGCCCGCGGCTCGCTCCGGAAGGACCGCTCGCCAGATCCGGCTCTTCTCCTCCTGCCCTCGCGTGTCCTCCTTTCCCGCTCGCCGGGCGCGTGCCCGACCGACCGTGCTACAGGCTCTAGATCAGCCTTCGGCGTACGTCTTCGCGGAACCGCTCCAGGAATCCCGCCACGTAGGCGGCGATATCGACCGAGGCGTCCTGCACCAGCGGTGTGAGATCCATGGCGTAGACCAGGCCGGTGCGCACATCCACGCCGTGGGACTCGTCGTAGGTTGCGTTTGCGCGCCGACGACCCATCGTGGCCAGGTCGTAGCGCTTTCCGCCCGAAACCTGGGAGTCGAACACGCCCAGAAGCGCCGTCTGCAGCCCCTCGCGGCCGGAGCAATCGAAGGCAGTCCGATCCTCGTCCAGCATCCAGTCCAGACTGCGCCAGACCTCACAGCCGTACAATCGACCGGGGCGCTCGGCGGGCGCCAGGGAACGAATGGCGGCGATCGTCCTCAGGCCGACGGCCACATGGGTTGGGTGCTTGTCGGCCAGGTTGTGGGTGTAGACGATCTCCGGGCGTGCGGCTTTCAGGAGCGTCGCCAGATCCTGCACTGGCCGGGTGTCGGAGGCGTCCTTCACCGCGCGACTTGGATAGGCGAGCAGGGCCAGGGCGGCGTACTCTCCGATGACCGCCGCCTTCTTCTGTTCCTCGGCGCGGATGACCTGCATCGCCTCGTCGGTAGTCTCTGCGTAGGCGCCGGCTCGAGGGGATCCGGCACCATCGGTGACCACCACGGCGCTGAACCAGCGGTTGTCGCGTTGATAGCAGGCCAGGATGCCGTCGATGGCCATGATTTCGACGTCGTCCTGATGCGCGCCGACCGCCAGATGGGTGGTCCGCGCCCAGGCTTGATCGGCGGGGGATCCGTCCGGGGCAAACAACACGGCTCGTTCGCTGAGCAGGGTCAGGGTGGTCATCCGGACTCCCGGGATAGGGGCAGGCTGGCAGCGGCGATCGCCTGACCGACGCGTCGGCTCTTCTCGTCGGGCAAGTGCAGGCGCAGGCGCGCGGCCAGGATGGGGAACTCAGCGGTCAGGACGGCGCCGGCTTCATCGACCATGAGCGGGCCGCCTGCGCCGGAAGTGCAGCGGCCGAGGAGCAGGACGTGGCGCAGATCGTAGAACTCGGCGTAGTGGGCGATGGCGTAGCCCAGGTAAACGCCCATCGTCTTCCAGATGCGGACGGCAGCCTCGTCACCGGCTTCCAGCCGCGCCTGGGCGAATTCCAATCGCCTCGCCGGGGTCAGGTCCTTTGGAATCGCCAGCCCGGCCGTGGACGCCAGGCGGAAGACCGCCTGTTGCGAGAAGTACGAAGCGCCGCAACCCCGGTCGCCGGACCACTCCTCGGTCGGCGCGCGCGGGCTGTAATCCACCGGCGCAAAGGCGAGTTCGTTGAGCCAGTCGGTGAGGGAACCGTCGGCCGTCACGTAGCCGGCCGCCTGACTGGAGCCCATGGCGATGCCCATGACGGGGTTGTCCTCCAGCGACATGGAGCCCGCCAGGGCCGCCACTTCACCGTCGTTGACGACAGCCAGGGGCACGCCCAGTTCGCGCTGCAGGTCGACGAAGAGGTCCCGCACCTGGTCGAATCTCTCCGGGGGAATGCCTCGGAAGAGCGAGGCGACCCGCGGGCGATTGTCGATATAGACCCCGGCCGAGCTCCCGCCGATGGCGTCCAGCCGAGGCAGGTGCGAGGCGGCCAACTGCAGCGCGGCGCGGATGTGATCGCGGTGGTAGGCCGGGTCGGTCTGCTCGCGCGGGTGCCATTCGATCTCCTGGCTGAACACGGGCTGACCGTCGATGACCGCAGAGATCTTGAGGTCCGTGGCGCCCAGGTCGAAGCCGATGCGGCATCCGTCGAGGTGGCGACCCAGGGGCTCACGGCTCTCGCGCGCCTGAGGGATATCCCCCGGCGCGGCCTGTGTGAGGGTGAAGGGGCGGCCGTAGACCTGCTCGCCCATGAATCGCGCGTCGAAGGCCCGCGGCCCATCCGGCTCGTAGCAGGCCCGCAGGTAGCGCACGACGCGCGGGGGCCCGGCGACGTGCACGCGCCAGGCGCCGACCTGCCACAGGAGGAACTTGAGGAGTCGTTCGGCGCAGGGCAGGTTGTCCATGGAGCGCGGGTGCCCTTCCGGGAGCAGGGAGGTGGCGAAGCGGCTGATGGAGGTCTCGGCACGTTCGAGGGCAAACACAAGTGGGGCAGCCTCTCCCGCGTCCGACACGGCACGGCGGAAGGCCTGATGGGCCAGCACCGCGGGCCGAAAGCCCGGGT
>DAIRVC010000159.1:0-6201 GCA_036803025.1 Anaerolineales bacterium | reverse complement strand
AGGACCTCACCCACGATGCGGGCCGACTTGCGGTAGGGCGTGTTGGCCCGGATACCCATATCGTGCATGGCATACAGGATGCGCCGGTGAACCGGCTTCAGGCCGTCGCGCACGTCCGGCAAGGCGCGGGCCACGATCACGCTCATGGCGTAATCGAGGTAGGCTCCCCGCATCTGCTCGTCGATATCGACCTGGCGTACGATGCCGATTTCCATAAGTGACGGTGTCTCTCGTGTTCGGGGAAGTCGACCGGGCGGAGGCTAATTATACCGCGTCGGCTTGTGGTTGTCCGAAAGTGCCCGGCCCGGCAAAGCCCCGATTGACGCCGCCTTGCATCGGTGCTAGAACAGCCTTGCCCTATCCAGCCAAGGAGGCAGCCCCATGTATCGCCGAAGCCGCCGCGGTCTCCTCGTGTTCATTCTCATCCTGGTCGTCGTGATCCTGGCCGCCGTTGGGCTGGGCGTGGCCGTCGTCAGGCGCCAGTTCCCTCAGACGGAGGGCACGCTGAACCTCCCCGGCCTGCAGGCGCCGGTCGAAGTCTACCGGGACCAGCTCGGCATCCCGCACATCTACGCCGCCAGCTCGCATGACCTGTTCCTGGCCGAGGGCTTCGTGCACGCCCAGGACCGATTCTGGCAGATGGAGTTCCAGCGGCGCATCGGCACCGGTCGACTGGCCGAGGTCCTGGGTGAGTCGGCGCTCGGGTCGGACCGGTTCATTCGCACCATCGGCTGGCATCGCACCGCCGCGGCCGAGCTGGAGGCGCTCGACGCCGAGACGCTGGCGATCCTGCAGGCTTACGCCGACGGGGTGAACGCCTATCTGGCGACCACCGATCAATCACGCCTGGGCCTGGAGTTCGTCCTGCTCGGTTTGATCGGCACCGATTTCACCCCCGAACCCTGGACCCCGCTGGACAGCATCACCTGGGGAAAGGTCATGAACTGGGACCTGGGCGGCAACATGGACATGGAGCTGCTGCGGGCGCGCATCGCCACCCGGCTGGGCACGCCGGCGGTCTCACAGCTCGTTCCCGGCTACAACGAGGACTACCCGGTCATCGTCCCGAACCCGGGTCGCGCCTCGCTCGAGGCCGTACCTCAGGCCGCGTTCGACCTGCACTTCCTGGGCAGCGGGCCGGACGTCGGCAGCAAAAACTGGGTGGTCGCCGGCAGCCGCACCGAGACGGGCATGCCCATCCTATCCAACGACCCCCACTTGGGCATCCAGATGCCGGCCATCTGGTACGAGGTCGGTCTGCACTGCGAACCGGTCGGCCCGGACTGCCCGTACGAGGTGGTCGGCAGCTCGTTCCCGGGCGCGCCGGGTGTGATCATCGGCCACAACGCCCGTATCGCCTGGGGCGTCACCAACCTCGGCCCGGATGTCCAGGATCTGTACATCGAGCGGGTCAATCCGCAGAACCCCAATCAGTATGAGGTCGACGGGGAGTGGGAGGACATGCGCATCATCCGGGAAGAGATCTTCGTCGCCGGAGAAGATGAACCGGTGGTGATCTTCGCCCGGGAGACGCGCCACGGCCCGATCATCAACGACGTCGTCGGGGGTGAGGAGGAGTCATGGCTCTACGGCTGGGAGCCATTGGCCCTCTCCTGGACAGCGCTCGAACCCGGGACGCTCATGCGGGCCATCGTGCTCCTCGATCGGGCTCAGAACTGGGACGAGTTCCGCGAGGCGCTCAGCTACTGGGACAGCCCGAGCCAGAACTTCGTTTACGCGGACGTCGATGGCAATATCGGCTACCAATCCCCCGGGCGCATCCCCATCCGGGCGCTTGGCGACGGGAGCGTGCCGGTCCCGGGTTGGAGCAGTGAGTATGAGTGGATCGACACCATCCCGTACAGTTCGCTGCCGCGCGCTTTCAACCCCGATGAGGGCTACATCGTCACCGCCAACAATGCCGTGGTCCACTCCGACTTTCCTTTCATGCTCACGCTCGACTGGGATCCCGGCTACCGGGCGCAGCGCATCGTTGAGCTCATCGAGGCGGATCCTTCATTAAGTGTAAGCGACATGCAGGCCATCCAGGCTGACAGCACACCCGTCTGGGCCCGCTTGATCTTGCCCTACCTGGCCCCGCTCTCCAGTGAAGATGCGCGCGTCTCCGAAGCGTTGGACGTCCTGCGAGCCTGGGACGGGCGAGCTGTGCGGGATAGCGTCGGCGCGGCGATCTTCGAAGCCTTCCGATTGCGGCTGATCGAGACCGCTCTCGGGGACGAACTGGGCGAAGACCTGCTCTGGCGCGCCAGCGGGGCGATCCTCGAAGCGCTGCCTGCCCTGATGGAGAACCCGTCCTCGCCCTGGTTTGACGACATCCACACGCCCGACACGGTCGAGCGGCGCGACGACATCTTGCTCCAGGCACTTACGGCGGCGGTGGAGGAGCTGACCGATACGCTCGGCCGCAACATCCGCTCCTGGCGCTGGGGCGAGCTGCACACCGCCACGTTCGAGAACGCCAGCCTGGGCCAGAGCGGGATCGCGCCCATCGAAAGGCTCTTCAACCGGGGCCCGGTTGAGGTCGACGGCACCGCCGCCACAGTCAACAACACCGGCTACAGCGCCTCCGAACCTTACGGCGTCGCCGTCGTTCCATCCTACCGGCAGATCATCGATTTGGCCGACTTCTCGCGCTCGCTGGCCATCTTCACCACCGGCGAGTCGGGCCACCCGTTCAGCCCGCACTATGACGACATGATCGACCTGTGGCGCAACTTCCAGTATCACCGGGTGCTCTGGACGAGAGCGGAGGTAGTGGCCGGGTCCGAGGCGCACCTGACCCTGCTGCCCTAGGCGGCACGGAGGCGGGTTGGTTGAGCAGCCGGTCCTGCATTCTAAGCGCCTGATCCTGCGGCCGTTCCGCCTCGAAGACGCCGGCATCGTCCAGAAGCTGGCGGGCGAGCGGGATATCGCCGCCACGACTTTGGCCATCCCCCACCCCTACGAAGACGGCGTGGCCGAGCGCTGGATCGACGCTCAGCGCGAGGCGTTCATCAAGGACGAGTCCGTCACCTACGCAGTGACGCTGCGTGAGACCGGCGAGCTGGTCGGGGCGATCGGCCTGGCCATCGCCCGCGAATACGATCGGGCTGAGATGGGCTACTGGATCGGCAAGCCCTACTGGGGACGCGGCTACTGCACCGAGGCCGCCCGCGCACTGCTGGGGTATGCCTTCGGCGCGCTGGGGTTGAACCGCGTACACGCTTGCCACTTCACCCGCAACCCCGCCTCCGGGCGGGTCATGCAGAAGGCCGGCATGGCCTACGAGGGCTGCCAGCGGCAGCACGTCAAACGCTGGGGGCAGTACGAAGACCTGGCCCGCTACGGCATCCTGCGCGCCGATTACGAGGCCCTACCGGGCCGCGGCGCGATCTGACCTTGCCCGCCGCCCGCCCTCGAAAAGGAAAGGACCCGCACCGGCTGCGGGTCCTTTGGTTCAGGCGTAGGCGGCCTAGAGGAACACCCTGCCCGTCACCAGCAAGCACATCACACCCATGACGATGACAGTAACCAGCAGCAGGAGGGAGACCAGGAATCGCTGTCCGGCCGTCATCCCGAAGATGCGCCGCCCCGAGCTGCGACGCGGAGCCCGCAGACGTGATCCGGATTCCGGATACCCGTCGCCGCCTGTGGACGCTTCGCGAAGGTTGTCAAACATGGCCAGGCACCTCCACCGGGCAATGCCCGGGAGACAGTGTAGACGATTACGCCGGCATGTCAACCGGCCGAAGCGATACCGCCTCACCCCCGATCAGAAGCGTCTCTCCCGAAGACGAGCGCAGGCGCGCCCGCCCATCCGGCGCCAGACCGAGCAGCACGCCCCGGACATGGCCTTCTTTCCCCACCAGCTCGGCCTCCTCGTGCAGGAACGCCAGCCGCTGCTCCCAGTCGGCAGTCAGGTCGGGGGATTCGAGGCGTGGGAGCCATGCGGCAATGGCCGCCAGGATCCGCAGCAGGAGATCGACGCGGTTGACTTCGGCCGACGCGGCGGACTGCACGCAGGTCGCCGGGTAGTCCAGGACTGCAGCCGGGGGAACCGATGCCGGGGCCACGTTGAGGCCGATCCCCAACACGACGGATTCCAGCGCATCATCGACCCACGCACCTTCCACCAGGATGCCGCACGCCTTGCGACCACCCAGAATGACATCGTTCGGCCACTTCACTCGGGCGGCGACGCCGACCTCGCCGAGCGCGTCGACGACCGCCATCGCCCCCAGGGCGTTTAACGGCGCGATCGTCGCCTGGCCCGCCGCCGGCAACCGCAGGACCAGGCTGAAGGCCAGCGCGCTGCCCGGCGGGGTGATCCAACGGCGGCCGGCACGGCCGCGGCCGGCCGTCTGCTCATCGGCGACCACCAGCGTACCGTGCGGGGCCCCCTGGGCAGCCAGCTCGGAGGCCCGATCGTTGGTCGATCCAATCGTCCGGTACACGTACACGGGCAGCCCCAGCCCTTCGACCGGCAGCCCGCGGCGCAGTCGTTTCCGATCCAGCATGACCGGATTGTACCCACTCTGGGCCGGGCCGTGGGGTCAGCCTGAACGGTCGGACCCCTGCCCGGCCCCGAATGACAGTCCGCCCGGATCGTCCCGAAGACCAGCAGTACTCCCGGCCACTGTTCTCTGCTACAATCGACCGGGCACGCGATGAAGCATCTCTGGTCCCCCTGGCGAATGACCTACATCGAGAGAGCCGCGGACGAGACCGGCTGCATCTTCTGCAGCGCACTGGCCCAACCCGACGGGCCGGAGAACCTGATTCTCCACCGGGGGGCGCTGGCCTTCATCATCCTGAACCGCTATCCGTACACCAACGGGCACTTGATGGTGGTCCCTTACGCACACCGGCCGTCGCTCGAGGACCTGGACGGCCCGGCTCAGGCGGAACTGATGAGCCTGTCCGCGCGCAGCCTGGGCCTGCTGCGGCGCGTATACGGCGCCGAGGCCTTCAATCTAGGAATCAACATCGGGCTTCCGGCCGGCGCGGGCGTCGCCGACCACGTGCACCTGCACGTCGTGCCACGCTGGTCGGGCGACACCAACTTCATGACCACGACCGCCGGGACGCGCGTGGTTCCCTCCCTCCCGGAGACAACGTACGCGCGCCTGCTGCAGGGCTGGCAGGCGCTCGACGATTCGCGGTGAGGGCCAGCGCCCCGCCACCGCCACGAACAACCAAGAGGACCCTATGAGCCAAGACGCAGGCCGCTTCGAACCGGTCATCCTCAGCGCGGTACGTACCCCGATGGGCAGATTCCAGGGCGCGCTCAGCTCACTCACGGCCGGGCGGCTGGGCGCGCTGGTCGTCAAAGCTGCCGTCGAACGGGCGGGCATCCGCAAACCGGAGGAGATCGACGAAGTCTTCATGGGCAACGTCGTCTCGGCCGGCCTGGGCCAGGCGCCCGCCCGCCAGGCGGCCATCTTCGCCGGACTGCCCCCGACCGTCGGTGCGACCACGCTCAACAAGGTCTGTGGATCGGGCCTCAAGGCGGGCATGCTCGCCAGCCAGGCCATCCGCGCCGGTGACGCCCAGCTGATCGTCGCTGGCGGCATGGAGAGTATGAGCAACACCCCTCACCTTCTCCGCGGGCGAACGGGGCTGCGTTACGGCGATGCGCAGCTCACCGACGCCCTCCTGCACGACGGGCTGTGGGATCCCTTCGAGGACTGGGCCATGGGCATGGCCGCCGAGTGGATTGCCGACGCGTACGAGGTCACCCGGGAAGCGATGGACCGCTTCTCACTTGAGAGCCACCAGAAGGCGATCGCCGCGATCGACGCCGGCAAGTTCAAGGCCGAGATCGTTCCGGTGGACATCCCGGGAAAGAAGGGCCAGGTGACGCGCTTCGAGCAGGACGAGACGCCTCGGCGGGACACGTCGCTCGAGGTCCTGGCCGGACTCAAGCCGGCTTTCAAGGCCGACGGGAAGGTCACGGCCGGCAATGCCCCCGGACTCAACGACGGCGCAGCCGCGTTGGTCTTCGCCAGCCGCGAGAAGGCCGACGCCCTGGGCAGCAGCCCGTTGGCGCGTGTCGTGGGATACGCGCAGGCGGCTGTGCCGCCCAAGGAGCTCTTCCTCGCGCCGGCGCGCGCCATCCCGCGGCTGCTGGGGCGTGTCGGATGGAAGCTCGCCGACGTTGACCTGATCGAGCTCAATGAAGCCTTCGCCGCGCAGGTCCTG
>DAIRVC010000158.1:0-6243 GCA_036803025.1 Anaerolineales bacterium | reverse complement strand
CGTCGGCGTCTCGTCCTGGGCGAAAGCAACGTAAGTTCCCAGGCCCAAGCCGGCCGCAACAGCCGCCAGCGCCACAATCGTCATGCCACCTACAACCAGCCACTTCTTCATCAGTACAACCTCCACCTTGATTTCGCCGCCGGGGATCCGGTGATCCCTTGCGGCTGTCAGTAGAGTAACCGCCGATTGTGGAGAATCTGTGAAGACGGGGCGCATATCCGGCGAAATCGGGCGGGGCCGTTTGGGTCGGCTGCCGGGGTTGCCGGGGCACATGGGGCGTCAGCTGGCCGCGATTGACTCGAGGCGCCCCCGGCGCGATTCGAACGCGCAACCAACAGCTTAGAAGGCTGCTGCTCTATCCGTTGAGCTACGGGGGCCTGCGCGGGATTCTAGGCCCAACCGGGGCCGGGGTCAATCTTTGACGTAGGGTCGGATGCCTTTGTACACACGGGGCGAGGAGAGCGTGCGCAGGATGGTATTGGCCGGCTTGCCCAAACGCTCCTGCATCTCAGCCGGCGACAGCGGGGCGTTGCCGTTCGCCAGGAACAGACGGAACACGGCATTCACCAGACTGGTCTGCGGGGTGAGGTAGTCGGGCTGCTTGGCGCAGTGCGTGATCAGCACATGCTGGATCCCGGGCATCTGATGCACTTCGCCGCTCTCGGGATCGACCACATCGATCACCGCCTGGCTGTCCATATCGGCGAAGGCTGCCTGATGTTCGGGGCACAGCTGCCCGATCAGATAGACCTCCAACTCACGGTCGGCCCTTGTCCACCAGGCCGAGTCGATATGGAACTTGGTGTCGACCGTCGGCCGGACAAGGCTGTGCGCCTTCTCTGCTGCGGCCGGATTCATGCGGGGCCTCCTGCCGTCTCGTCCAGGCGGAAGTAATTGTCGCCGACGTGGACGAAATGGGGTCGAGTCACCAACTCGACGAAGATCGGCGCGGGCGGCACGCGCCGCAGCACATTGAGCCCGGAGTAGAGCGCCTGGGCGTGCACCGCGCTCTGCGGGTTGAGCTTGGCCAGCTCACGGAAGACGTGCAGCACCAGGCGTTCCAGCGGCAGCTTGCGCTGCTCGCCGTGCGCCCAGGCCTCGTCCAGTGCCGCCGGATTCGGCACCCCCACGACCATCCGGTCGTCATACGCGGCTCCGACCGGCTGCTTGAGCATGGTGAAGCCGATCTGCTGGTCGGCGCTGATGGCCACAGTGCGGATCCAATCGTTGCGCTTGCGCCGGTCGACGGCCTCGACGATCACCTCTCCCGGCAATTCACCCCGGCGGACGCGCACGTGCCCTCCGGTGGGAAGATCGCAGCTACGATACCAATCTTCCAGCCCGTAGACGAAACGCTCCTTGCGCACCACCCAGCCGGGGAACTTCTGCCCGCTGTGTCCATCGACCAGGACAAAGCGGATGCGCGGCGCCTCGTAAGCGGTTGGGAACAGCGGCAGCAAGCGCGACGAGAGCGGCAGCGTTCCCATGCGCCAGTGCGGGAAGAGCAGGGCCAGGATGACCTCGTCCGCCCCCGGGCGAGCGGGCTCGAGCGGGCTGAACTCGTCGTCGAGCTCGCGCTCAAGGGCCAACAGCTCGTCGGTCAGCCGGCCGCGCGCGTGGGCCACTTCGTGGAACGCCAGCCGTGCCGGCGGGAAGAGGATCTCCGACGGTTCCAGTCGCCGCAGGAACCACAGGACCTGCCCGGCAGGCCCGACCTCGTCGAAGCGCTCATCTTCCTGCAAGGCGTAGTCCAGCGAGAACTCGGCCAGGAGCGGGTCGATCGAAGCGGGCAGCTCGACGTGTTCGAGCAGCGCCCGCGTCGGCAGCGGGCCGCCGGCGGCAACGTCGAGAACCGCCTCGGCCAGGTTGAGGTGGCCGACGTTGATTTCGGCCAGAAGCGCGCGCGGGAACCACCGGCCGGCGATGCGCACGATATCGGCCTGCTGGACCAGCCGCTCCGACAAGCGCGCTTCGACGACCGGACCGAACAAGGCCAGGATGGCCTCGGGCGTGGTGAACTGCTCGGCTTCCGGCACGGGGTCGGGTTTGCGGTTGAGTTTGTGATCGGCCAGCCGTGCGGCGAACTCGCGCCGACCCCCGTCGCCGGCAAAGTCGACCTGCAAGACGTCGAAGTTCCCCAAGTCCGGGTTGACTCCGGCGCGTATGCCGACCACCCGTCCGATGCGTCCCCCCAGGCTGGGGAAGACGAGTTCTTGATCGATGGCGAACTCGCCCCCGGGCAGGTAGACCGGCGTGGCCGAAGCGGCGCCTGCGGCCGCCTGTGCGGCGAGCCGCTCCAGCCGCCGCGCGACCAGCGCCAGCGCCATGTCCGCTGAGGTCAGCGGCACCTCGCGGTCGAGGAGCAAGTTGTAGATGAATTCAAGATCGCCCGATTCGAGGTCGAACTTGGACCAATAGGCGGATTGAGGGGCAGTGGCGGCAGACGTCATCTGGATTGCAGTATAGCGGGGAACGCTTTCAACATTATACTACAAGCGAGGCAGGCCGGAAGCCGCCGGCGGGTCTGCAGGGCACAAGCAGGTTGCGGCGGTTGGGTCCAGCGATGAACGACGAGATCGTCAGTGTTGAAACCGTGACGGGCATGATCGAAGCGGAGATCGTGCGCGGCCTCCTGGAGGCGTCCGGGATCCCGGTTTGGCTGTCGCACGAGTCGGCCGGAACGGCCTACGGTCTCACCGTCGGGCCGATGGCTCAGGTCGAGATCTACGTCCCGCGCGCCCACGAGTCGAACGCCCGCGAGGTGCTGCGAGGCTACCGCGAGGGCACTGCCGCGGCCGACGAACCGCCGGGCTGATCGGAGCCGCCGCTATGGGTAGGCACGCTGCACCCAGTCGAGCGGATTGACGGGCACACCCCCGACCCAGATCTCCCAATGCAGGTGCGGGCCGGTGACTCGGCCCGTCTGCCCCACCCGGCCGATTACCTGGCCGGTCTCGACCACATCCCCGACGGCCACCAGGATCTCGGTCTGGTGCAGGTAACCCGAGTACACGCCCCAGCCGTGATCGATGAAGGTCGTGTTGCCGCGCACCGTCAGCGGGCCGGCGAACACCACGCGCCCGGGCGCCGGCGCGTAGATCTGATCGTCCAGACTCGTATAGAAGAAGTCCAGGCCGGCATGATAGTAGTCATAGCCGCTGTTGTTGTACGACCGCCGCGACCCGAATCGCGACGATAGGGGATCGTAGTTGCTGACCGGGTAGTTGAAAGCACCTTGCCACAACCGCTCGGCCTCGACCGCCCCGACCACCGCCGCGACTTGCGCGTCTTCCACCGAGGTCACCTGCGGGTCGATCGTCTCCGCCGGGACAGCCAGAGGCGGGTCGTTCGGATAGCCGGCCTCGACCACCAGGAGCGGCTGGGCGGCGGCAAAGCGCAGCTCCCCGCTCTGGGCGTCGCGGACACGGACTTGCATGTCATACAGCCCGGGCTCGGCCATCGCGTGGATGCCCTGCAGCGCGACCAGCGTGTCGTCGTCGAGCGGGAAGAAGTTCAATGACCAGGCGCCCAGGCTGCCCTCGGCCGTCGCAGCCTCGCTCAGGTGCAAGCGAATCTCTTCCGTTCGCCCCTGGATCGCCGGGCTGACATCCAGTTCGACGGAGGCCAGCGGTGCGGCCAGCGCCGAGGCCGGCCCGGCACCTCCTGGCGTCGCCAGGATCGCGCCCGGCTCGGCCCAGAAGCGGGCCGGCTCGCGGTTGAGGAGCCGCAGCGTCCACGGATTGATCCCGCGTCGCGCCGCCCACTCGAGGGTCGTCTCCCCCGCCCGGATCTGCAGCATCGTCGCTTCAGGGAGAGCGCGTGCGTTGGCCCCGGCTTCGGGCACGATCAGGGCCTGGCCGACATACAGCCGGCCCGGACTGACCACCCGGTTCAGCCGCCCCAGCGCCTCCGGCTCGACCCCATAACGCTGGCTGAGACTGACGAGCGATTCGCCGAAGCGGATGTCCTGCGTCGTCAGGACCCCGCTGACGCCCTCGAAGCCAGGGATGATCAGCGGCATCCCCGGGAAGAGCACCGAAGGATCCGCAATCCCATTCGCCTCGACCAGGGCCTCGACCGAGGTGCCGAACTTGACGGCGATGGCCGTCAGCGTGTCGCCCTCCACGACGACGTACACCGGGCCCGATTCCTGAGCCTGGGCCGCCGAAACGGAGCTGAACAAGATCAGCAGGAGCAGGGCCAGCCTAAGGGTACGCATCGTCAACGAACTCGAGCACCTCTCCCACGGCGACCCGCTCCAGGATCGTCGGTTCCCCCTCCAGGACGTAGCGCGCCGCCGAGCGCGGGACGTAGATCCGCCACGGCAGCGCCCGGCAGACATCGACCACGCGCCGTTGACTGTCGAGCCATACCACACCCAGCGGGAAGAAGACCGCCCACATGTGGATCGCGGCGTTACTGCGCGACTCCCCGGATTGCACCAGCAGCAGTCCCGTTCCGGGGTCGAGTGACCGGCGCCAGGTTAGCCCCCGCAGGCGACAGGCGAATTCGACGCACCAGCGCGCTCGAACCACAAGCGAGGGTGTCCGGGCGGGATTGTGGACGGTCAGCCAGCGGGCCACGCCGAGCTCCACACGTGAAAAAGGGGCGACCGCGGCCGCCCCCGGGGCGTTTCGGGGCGATCCTCAATCAGCCACGCCCAGGATCTTGTCGACACTCTCCAGCAGTTCCTGCGGGCCGAATGGCTTGGTGATGTAGTCGTCCACCTTGGCGATATGCAGGCCAAGCACCTTGTCGATCGACTGGGCCTTGGCGGTCACGACGATGACCGGGATGTCGCGCAGGCCAGGATCAGCCTTGATCTGCTGGTAGACCTCCCAGCCGTCCATATCGGGCATCATCAGGTCCAGCAGGATCAAGTCGGGCTTCTCACGACGGACGGTCTCCAGGCCCTCGATCCCGCCGTTTGCGCCGATGACCTCATAGCCTTTGCGGCCGAGGATCAGGCGAACCAGATCGATCATCTCGGGTTCGTCTTCGACGCAAACGACTCGTTTTCCCGTCTGGGCCATTCGGGCCTCCGCCTCGGGTCTACACGAGGAAGTGTACCATAGCGGTTTGGCCGCGCAACCGCCCCGTCGGCCGGCATAACCTCGGCCGGGCTGCTCCCGGGGTCGGGCTGTTCGCCCCCCAACCAGTCCCCTGGGCGAGGCGGGTCCACGGGGGGTTGACGGCAGAGAGCGTGCAGGACTCTCTTCGCTGTCGGGTAGCCGGAATTGCCTTTCGGCCGGACTCGCGGCCGAGCCCTTGGCGGCTCAAGGGCTCGGCGGAGGAGGAGAGCAAACCGTGTCGCGCGGTTGTGGCATCCGGAGAGCAGCAGACTAATCTTGTGAGCGCAGGCCGGGAGCCACGAGGGGACCGGCACTAGACACTCGAAATGGGATCTGGTGTTGTCTCCTGACGCCCTGCCAGCGTTCGGTTTGCGCTTTCATCATAGCACCCGGGGCGGCCGAGCGACCTTTCACCTGGTTTGCACTTGCGGCCGGGCCGGCTGCGCGCCCTCCCCGTCCGGGTCGCCTGGGACGATAATAGCCTGCATGCTGGGTCGGATTCGCTTCCCCTCGCGCGACCAGGTTGCGGGCCTCCTCGCCGGTCTGCTTCTAACGGCCGCGGCGACGGTCGCCCCCTACCTCCTGCGGCCGTCACTCGAGACCGAGGCGGCGGCCCTGCTCTACCTGCTCCCAGTGGGTTTCTCTGCCGCGCTGTGGGGCCTGGCCTCCGGGATCGGCTCGGCCGTCCTGGCATTCCTGCTGCTCAACTACCTATTCACCCCTCCCTATCTGACCCTGCATGTGATTCGCCCCGAAGACCTGGTGGCGCTGGCCGTATTCCTGGTGGTGGCGGTCGTCATCAGCCAGCTCATCGGCCAGGCCCAGGCGAGCAAGGCCAAGGCGCAGGCCCGCGAGCGCGAGGCGGTGGCAGTCTCGGAGCTGGCCGCGGCTCTGGTGGGACTGAGGGACCAGGACGAAATCCTGCGCACGGTAGGGGAGAAGAGCTTCCGGGCCTTCCGGGCTGACAGCACCTTGATCAGCCTGCGCAACCAGCCCGGGCGGGAAACCCTGCTCCTGCGCTTCCCGGCCGCCGCGCCCGCGCCGCGGGGCCGGCCGACGATCTCGGCGCCGATCCAGGGGATGCACACGCTATTGGGCGAGATCAGCTTGTGGCTTCCGCAGGACGTGGCCGGTGAGGCGCCGGCGCGCATGCTCCGCACCTATGCCACGC
>DAIRVC010000157.1:0-6248 GCA_036803025.1 Anaerolineales bacterium | reverse complement strand
TCGAGGCAGCGGCGCACGAGGGCTCGGCGGAGCGCCGCAGTCAGCTGTTGGCTTTCGCCGTCGCCGGCGGCGGGCCGACCGGCGTCGAGATGGCCGGCGCACTCGTCGAGCTCCGGCGTGTGCTCCTGGCGCGTGACTACCCCGGATTGGACGCCAGAGAAGTGCGCGTGATCCTCCTGGAGGCCAGCGACAGGCTCCTGCCGGCGATGCCGAGGCGGCTGGCGGCCGCGGGCGCTGATCGCCTGGTGCGAAAGGGCGTGGAGGTGCGTCTCGGTGCGGTCGTGGAATCGTACTCGGACGAGGTGATCCGGTTGCGGTCGGGTGAGCAGATCCCGGCCGCCAGTCTCATCTGGGCCGCCGGAGCACACGCCTCAACGCTGGCCTCCGATCTGGCCGCCGCCCCCGGGCCGCAGGGGCGTGTGCCGGTGCTCCCGACTCTGCGGCTTCCGGATTCCCCCGAGGTGTTCGTGATCGGCGATGCCGCCTACCTGGAGGCCGCGGGGAGAGGGCTCCCCATGATGGCCCCGGTGGCGATGCAGATGGCCGAGACGGCCGCCGAGAACATCCGGCGCGCCCTCGCTGGAAAAGAGCCGATCCCTTTCCGCTACCGCGATCCCGGATCATTGGCCACGATCGGCCGAAACGCCGCGGTGGCTTTCATCCGCGGCATCTCCTTCACTGGGTTCCCGGCCTGGGTCGTCTGGCTGGTCGTCCACCTGATCCAGCTGATCGGGTTTCGCAACCGGTTGTTGGTCTTGATCAACTGGGCCTGGGACTACTTCCTGTACGATCGCGCCGTCCGGCTGATCACCCCGGATTGACAGGGGCCGGCGGGGGATCGGCAGCGGCCTGATCCGCCCTGGCTTCATGCTCGCGCATGGCGCCGAACGCGGCGATGGCCACCTCGATCATCCCGCGTTCGGGCTCTCGGGTGGTCAGCCGCTGAAGGGCCAGGTTGGGGCCGGCCAGCGCGCGCGCCCAAGTGCGGGAAGCCATACGGCCGGTGAGACGAATGTACTCGTAGGCCAGGGCCGCCAGGAGCGGGACGAGCAGGACCCGGCTGACCAGGCGCGTGGCCAGCGGGAGAGGGCCGAGGGCGCTGAAGACCAGGATCGAGAAGAGAACCACGGTGAGCAGGAAGGCGGTCCCACAGCGCATGTGTTCGGCCGGGAATTCGGCCACGCGCTCGGGTGTCAGTTCCGCCCCGGCCTCAAAGGCGTTGATGGTCTTGTGCTCGGCGCCGTGGTAGCCGAACACGCGGCGGATCTCCGGAATGCGGCCGATCGCCCAGATGTAGCCGACCAGGAGCCCGAGGCGCACCACCCCTTCGACCACGTTCGACCACCAGGCGGTGACCTGCAGCACCCTCTCTGCCAGGTATCCGACGCCGGCCGGGAGCAGGAAGAAGAGCGCCAGCCCCATCACCAACGAGGCCGCCATGGTGAGCACCATCGGCGCACCCTCGATGGGGCTGTCATCGCCGGCCTGGACGTTGGCGGAGAAGGTCAGGGCGCGCATGCCCAGCGCCAACGCGTCCCACAGAACGAGCAGGCCGCGCAGGAAGGGGATCTTGGCCAGGCGGCTGCTGTAGATGCGGGCCAGCGGCTCGGTCTGGATGCGGATGACGCCGTCCGGGGCACGCACGGCGATGGCGCAGGCGCGTGCCCCGCGCATCATGACGCCTTCGATGAGCGCCTGACCGCCGTAGTTGGGTAGGCGTTCAGCCATGCGCCGCCTGCGCCGGGGACCTCATCTAGGGACGATACCCGGTCAGGAAGTGGATGAAGGCCTCGGTGCCCCGATAGAACGTCGGGAGGTGCTGCTTCTCGTTGGGCGCGTGCAGGTTGTCGTCCGCCAGGCCGAAGCCGAGCATGAGCACCTTCACGTCCAGGAGGTCTTGCAGCAGCGCAACGACAGGGACCGAGCCGCCCTGGCGGGTGAAGAGCGGGTCTTTGCCCCACACCGCTTTCAGGGCCCGGCTGGCCGCGCGCACAGCGGCCGACTCGCGCTCGACGATGGCCGGGTTGCAGGCCGAATGCTCGAGAAGCTCGTAGGTGATCCCGGCCGGGACGTTGGCCTTGAGGTAGGCCAGCATGCCGCGGCGCACATCTTCCGGGGTCTGGTCGGGGACCAGGCGCATCGAGATCTTGGCCATGGCCTTGGCCGGCAGGACGGTCTTCGGACCTTCGCCGGTGAAGCCGCCGAGCAGGCCGTTGACATCCAGCGTCGGGCGGACGGAAGCCCGTTCATTGGCCGTGTAGCCGGCCTCTCCCCCTAGCGCTGGAGAGCCGGTCTGCTTGAGCCACCATGCATCCGGGGTGGGGACGCGCGCCAGTTCTTCGCGTTCGTCCTTCGAGAGCTTGCGGACGTGATCATAGAAGCCGGGCAGGGTCACGCGGCCCTTCTTGTCCCGCATGCCGCCGATGAGCTCGCACAGCACAGTTGCCGGGTTGGGGATCGCACCGCCGAATGTGCCTGAGTGCAGGTCGGTCGCCGGTCCCAGAAGCCGGAGCTCGAAGTAGATCAGACCGCGCAAGCCGTAGCCGATGGAGGGCGAGTCGGCCGCCAAGATGCCCGAATCGACATTCAGGCAAAGGTCGCAGGCCAGGCGATCCTGGTGGGCACGCATGAAGGCCTCCAGGTTCGGCGACCCGATCTCCTCCTCGCCCTCGAGCAGGAACTTCATGTTCACCGGCAGTCCGCCTGTCCGGCGCAGCGCCTCGATCGCCCTCAGCAACCCGACCAGCTGGCCCTTCATATCCGACGCGCCGCGGGCATACAAGTTCTCGCCGCGCTGGGTCGGCTCGAACGGGTCGCTGGTCCACAATCCGATCGGATCGACCGGCTGCACGTCGTAGTGCCCGTACACGAGGAGGGTCGGCGCCTTAGGGCCGGCCTTCATCCATTCGGCCAGTAGGACCGGATGCTTCGGGGTCGGGATAATATCGATGCGCTCGAACTCGAGCGTCTTGAGCCGGGCGGCGATCCACTCTGCCGCGCGGCGCATGTCCGCCTGGTGCTCGGATAGGGTGGAGATCGAGGGGATGCGCACCAGCGCCTTCAGGTCTTCCAGAGCCTGCGTCTGGTGTTCGCGTGCATAGGCGATGGCAGCGTCAACGGAAGTCATCGGGGGCCTCCTGGCGGGTGCTGTGTGGATGTCCCCCGGCCATCGGCCTCAGCGGCGGATTTCCCGGTGGCTGCCCGGCATTCGTTGCGCATCCGGGGAGTGCATAGGGGACGCTTGAATTATAGCCGGGCCACTCACGTCGGCCAAGGGCAGGCGCGCGCCGGTTCTCGATGGATTCGTGCGCGCGGTCCAGGTTCTATGGTACGCTTGGACCTGGCACCCGGGGTGGGGGGTAGCCAAGGACGCGGCGTCGAACTTGGCGCCGCGCTGTGGTCTCGACCGATGCTGGCGCGGCGATGGGCGCGAGCCCGGGCCTCCCCGACGCCGGCGGCGTGGATTGGTGGATGAGGCATGCCCGCAGCCGGTCTCCCGGATCTGCCTGACCTGCATATCGTACCGACCGAGTCTCTCCAGGCACACGAGCAGGTCGACCTGCAGCGCGCCGGGCCGTTGGCGGCCCGGCTGCGTGAGGAGGGCGTCCTGCGCAACCCGCCGGTCGTCATCCCCTGCGGTGATCGGGGCGCGTGCCATGTGGTCTTGGACGGCGCCAATCGCACACAGGCCCTGCAGGCGCTCGGGCTGCCGCATGCGCTGGTCCAGGTGGTTCACGCCGGTGCGTCCTCCGTCAACCTGCAAACCTGGAACCATGTCGTGCGCGGTCTGACGGACTCAGCGCTGGTGGAGTCGATCGAAAGCCATCCTGAGATCGCGCTGGTGCCCTCCGACCGCGATCGGGCAGCCTACAACCTGAGCGCCGGCGCCGCGCTGGCGTACCTCGAATTGCCTGGCGGGCGCGTCTGGGAGGTTGTGGCCGAGACCCGCCCGCTCGACTGGCGCATCCGCAGCCTCAACCTGCTGGTCACGGCTTACGTCACACGCGCGGCGGTCGAACGGACAAGCGCCACGCGGGCGGAGGACGTCGACCGGCTGTATCGCGACCTGGCCGGCTTGTTCGTGTTCCGCCCCTTCGCCGTGGATGAAGTGGTCACGGCCGCGGCGCAGGGCTGGCTCCTCCCGGCCGGGCTGACGCGCTTTGTGATCTCGCCCCGAGCACTGCGGGTCAACTACCCGCTGGAGCGCCTGTCGGCCGACCTGTCCTTGGCGGAGAAGCAGGCCGAACTGAGGGACTGGCTGCAGGCGCGCCTCAGTGGCCGGCACGTCCGCTTCTACGCCGAGTCGACCTTCTTGTTCGACGAGTGACTGTCTGGCAGAGCCGGGGGGGGGGCGCCGCGGGGCGGGCGGTTGAGCCCACCTCCCGGGGTCCGGAGGCGCCCTTTGCGCATAACCACATCCGACCATCGATCGAGCCGCGCCGACCTGGGCTTATAATGAGCCTGCCCAAGGCGTCTTGGCGGGGCGCGCCGATGGAGGCTCAGGACTCGGCCGCCTGAGGGTGAGATGGAGATCCCGCTCCTCGATGAAGGGGAAGTTCCTCTTCCGCCCGACCAGGTGCGTTTCCGGACCCTGACGGCTGAGCCGTATCCGGATGGCCGGCGGGTCCGCATCCGGCTCACGCTGACGCCTTTCCTGGAGCGGCCGAACATCGAGATCGAGCTGCGCGACCCGCAGGGCGCAGAATCGGGCTCGGTGACGGTTGTAGAGAGCGTGGAGGCCAGTCTGAGTATGACCGTTCATCTGCGGGATGCCCCGCAGAGCGGGGAATACCGTGCGGTCGCCACCTTGGGATATCCGGACCACGGGCAGATCGACTCGACAACGGCGGGATTCACGCTGTCGGTCGAGGGCGCCGATTGAGGCTTCGCCATGGCGTCGCCGTCGGATACTGTCCATAAGCATGCCATCACCTCGCCGGCGTTCGACGCCAGCCGCGTTCACCGCGAGCGCCTGGTCGACGCGCTGCACGCGAATGTCCCCCGCAAGCTGACCGTCGTGGCGGCCCCAGCGGGCTACGGCAAGACCACACTGCTGGCCGATTTCACCGCGCATACCGAATTACCTGTCTGCTGGGTGCGCCTGACGGAAGCCGACACCGACCTGATGCGGTTGGCCTCGATCCTGGCCGGTTCACTCCAGCGACGCTTCCGGCGGCTGCGCGGGCTGCCCGACCTGAAAGCCCTGGCCGGGTCGTCGCCGGCGGCTCTGGCGCGCGCCTTCGCCCTGGCGATCGACAGCAAGGTCAGCGAGTCGTTCGTCGTCGTCATGGATGACGTCCACTTGGTCAATCGAGCCCGCCCGGTGCTCGAGTTTCTGGACGCCCTGATCGACGGACAGCCGGAGCAGATGACACTCATCACCGCCGGCCGGGAAGTGCCGGAGGTGTCTCTTGCCAAGCTGATGGCCGAGGCCGACTTGGCCGGTCTCGGTCCGCATGATCTGGCTTTCGACGCCGACGAGGTCATTGCCCTGGGCCGCGAGACTCTCGGCGTGGATCTCGACCCGCAGCAGGCGGAGCGGCTTCTGGGTGAGACGCGCGGCTGGGTGACCGGCATCCTGCTCTCGGGCGTCCTGTCGGCGGGCATGTTCGGGGATCTGCCCACCGGGCCCCGCCCGATGGTCTACGAGTACCTGGCGTTGGTGGTCCTCAACCGCCAGCCGGATGAGCTGCGCCGGTTCATGCTCGACTCGGCGGTGATGCCGGTGATGACGGCCGAGATGTGCAATCAGGTGCTCCAGCGGACCGACAGTGACCGGCAGCTGGCCAGCCTGGTGCGCAGCGGGCTGTTCGTGACCGCCACCGAGGAAAGCCCGCGCACGTATGAGTTCCACCCTCAGTTCCGCGTGTTCTTGCTGGAGACCCTCGGCGCCTCAGACCCACAGCGCTTGCGGCAGCTGCGCATGCGTGCGGCCGCCTACATGGCTGCGAACGATGCGCCCGAGCACGCTGTCGATCTATACCTGAGCAGCGGGGCGGGCGGGCGCGCCGCGCAACTGGCTGAGCGCCACGCGCAGGCCATGTACCGTGCCGGCCGGACCGAGACGCTGGCGCGCTGGGTCGAGCGACTGGGCGCGCTCCAGGTGCCCATCCCCCGCTCCCTCTACTACTGGGCGATGGCGTTGATCGACCAGGGCAACTTGGACGCGGCCGCCGAGATCGTCGAGCAGGGTATGGCGACGCTCCGCAAAGGTGCTTCGCGTGCCCTTCAAGCCGGGTTCGAGAACC
>DAIRVC010000156.1:0-6275 GCA_036803025.1 Anaerolineales bacterium | reverse complement strand
CCCTTGTGGGGCAGACGTGGGGGGACATGGAAGTCGTGGCGGTTGACGACGGATCGCAGGACGGCACGGCTGAGCGCTTGCGCGCCTGGTCGAACCAGGATGCGCGCGTACGTTCGATCCACCTCCCGCACCGCGGCCTCGTGTCGGCCCTTAATGCCGGTCTGGAGGTCTGTCGGAGCGCGCTCGTTGCACGCATGGACGCCGACGATCGCTCCGAGCCGGAGCGGCTGGCGCGACAGGTCGCTCTTCTGAAACAGGCGCCGGAGATCGCCGCGGTCGGCTGCCTGGTGCAGGGTTTCCCGCCGGAGAACGTGCGCGAGGGCTTCAGGATCTACATGGACTGGCTGAACAGCCTGGTGACGCCGGAGGACATCGCCCGGGCCATCTGGATCGAGAGCCCGCTGGCACATCCATCGGTAGTGATGCGCAAGGAGGTGCTTGAACGGCTCGGCGGCTACCAGGAGCGCGGCTGGCCGGAGGACTATGACCTGTGGCTGCGAATGCATCTGTCCGGCGCCCGGCTGGCGAAGGTGCCGCAGGTTCTGCTGCACTGGCGTGAGTACCCGGAGCGCCTGACCCGCACCGACCGTCGCTATGCGGTGGAGAGCTTCCTGCGCGCGAAGGCCCACTATCTCCCCGCCGGACCGCTGCAAGGGCGCGGGACGGTCATCCTTTGGGGTGCGGGGCAGATGGGCCGGCGCCTGTCGAAGCATCTCGTCCGGGCCGGCGCGCCGCTAACGGCTTTCATCGACATCGACCCGTCCAAAATCGGCCGCCAGCGGCGCGGCCTGCCAATCCACGCGGCCGACGATCTGCCTGCCCTGTGGCGAGCGGCTGACCGCCCGGTCGTGCTTGTCGCCGTCGGCGCTCGCGGCGCGCGGGCGCTGATCGGCGAGCAGCTGACGACCTTTGGATTGCGCGAGGGCGAGGACTGGTGGGCGGTGGCCTGATCGAGAACCAGCTTCCCGCGAGCCGAAGCTCGCGGGAAGCTGGTCCCAATCCTAGTGACCCGAGCCGGCTGTCGGCGTGCCGTTGAAGATGGCCGGCTGGTCTTCCCCTTCCACGTACAGGTAGCCCGCCAGTCCACGCTCCAGACGACTGAGCGCGTGATCGACCAGGATGTAGCGCCCCGGGACCTCGAGACGAAACTCGACCATGGTCGCCCCACCCGGGGGGACGCTGACGGTCTGCACGTCGGTCAGCGGCGGAGAGGTCAACGCTGCAAACGCGTAGGTCCGATCGAAGATCTCCCCGATGACGTGGAAGGATGAGGTCAGATTAGGGCCTCCCACACCGAAGAAGATGCGCACCGTCTCGCCGACGTTGGCGCGCAGCGCATGCTCGTCCTGAGTCAATGCGCCGGCCGCACCGTTGAAGACCAGGTATTGCGGGTCCTCATTCAACATAGCCGCGTGGTCGAAGTCGAGATGACCTTGTGTGCCGAAAGGCTGGAGCGTGTACACCTCGCCTTGCATGACGTAGAACTCCCGGTCGACGGGCGCGAGCCCGCCCTGCGGCTCAACCAGGATCAGGCCGTACATCCCGTTGGCGATGTGGTGGGCGACGCTCGGGGTGGCGCAGTGATACACATACAGGCCGGGATTGAGCGCCTGAAACGTGAAGGAGGTCATCTCGCCCGGCTGCGTCTGGGTGAAGACCGCGCCGCCGCCGGGGCCGGTGACCGCGTGCAGGTCGATGGAGTGGGCGAATCCGCTGTCGGTCTGGTTGTGGAGTCGCAGCTCGATGGTGTCGCCGACGCGGACGCGGATCATCGGACCCGGCACCGTGCCGTCGAAGGTGAAATAGGTGAACGTTGCCCCGTCGGCCAGCTGGCCGGTGATCTCCTGAGTCGTCAGGTCTACCGCCACCGTCGTCGGGGGACGGTCGCCGATGGGCGGCGGGACATCCGTCGGCTCGCGCACGATCGACGGCCCCTCGGCCGCCTGTGAGGCCGGGCTGCCGACCAGCAACGTGCCCCACATCCCCGCCTGCCGGTGGCCGGGGATGGAGCAGTAGTAAACGAACTCGCCCTCCTGGTCGACGGTGAACACCACCTCGTCGAGCTGCCCCGACAGACCGACCTGGTCGGTCTGAACGGAGAGCTCGTCGATGGTCAGATCGTGCTGGATGCCGTCGGCGTTGATTAGCGTGATCTGGACCGTCTGACCGGGCTGGGCGGCCAGGGTCGGATTGACCTGCCCGTCGATGTCCCCGCCGACGCCGACGAAGGCCAGTTCGCCGGCCGGGCCGCCGGTGCGTAAGGTGTATTCGACGTCGGCGGCGGGCGCGGCCGTGTTCGCCTGGGTGGCCGGTGGCGGGCTGGCGGGGAGCGCCGGGCTCTCAGCGGCCGGGCTGCAGGCAGCCAACAAGGCCGCGCCCGCGGCCGCGAGCAGGACCGGAAGGGATCGGATCGATCTCATCGAGGGCCTCCTTCGATTGCACTGGGGGGATGTGGGCCTGCGGTCCGGAGAGCGGGCCGGAGTTGGGCGAGAAACGTCGCCGCAGTCAAGCCGTGGACCTCCAGGGCTTCGGCGACGGTATCGAAGCTGCCGAAGTCGCAGCCGACGCAGGCCATGCGCAAGTCGAGAAGAATCTGGACCGCTTCCGGCCAACGGGCGAGCAGCTCGGTGATCGGAAGCCGCAAGAGCTCGTCATCCGGGATATGGGGCAGCGCCATATGATCAGGGTAGCCGCTGGCGGCGTTCCAGTCGTTGCGCTGGCGCAAAGAGGCGGCGCGGTTGCGGCCTTCAATCTTGAGAGCGCAGGGGATCAGGCGGGCGCCTGGCTGCGGGCGTGCGCCAGCGCGGCGGCGAACCCAGGCAGCGAGCGCTCCAGCATTTGGTCGTTGGCAGTGAGGGAGATGCGGAAGTAGCCGGGCATTTCCACCGCCCTCCCCGGCAGACAGTAGATCCGCTGCTGCCTCAGGAGCCGGACGAAGGCCTCGTCGTCGGGCCACGGCGACCTCGGCAGGAGGTAGAAGGTGCCTTCGGGGATGTGGAGCTGATACCCCTGCTCGAGCAGGGCGCCGGCCATATGGTCGCGCTTCCGGCGCAGGTGCTCGACGTCGATCGAGAGCTTCTCCAGGTCAGGTAGTGCGTGCTGGAGAAGGGCATTCGGGAACGCGTAGCCGGTCAAGAGCTGAGAGGTGAGTATCCCGCGGCGCACCTCCTCCCGTCCCGGCATCTCCGGCGGGAGGGCGATGTAGCCGATGCGTTGGCCGGGGGTCAACAGAGTCTTCCCGTAGGTATAGATCAAGAAGGAATGCGGATGGAACGAGGTCGGGCTGACGAACGGCCGTCCGTTGTAGATGATCCGGCTGTAGGCCTCATCGGAAATCAGGTACACGGGGCGGCCGTGGCGACGGCCGGCTTCGTCGAGCAAGGCGGCCAGTCCCTGCAGCGTCTCCGCCGGGTAGATGCGGCCGGTGGGGTTGTTGGGCGAGTTCACGATGACCGCACGGGTGCGTGGCGAGATCGCCTGGCGGAGTGCCGCCAGGTCGAGGTCGAACGTGTTCAGGTCGACCCGGACGCGGACCGCCTGCGCCCCGGCCGCCTGGATCAGGGGCTCGTAGAAGAACCACGGCGGGCTGAGGAAGATGACCTCGTCGCCAGGCCCGGCCAGCGCGTCGATGACGATCCGCAAACCGGCGAAGGCTCCGTTGGTCAATAGGATATCCCGCGGGTCGTATGCGACCCCCCGCCAGCGGTGCAGGCTGTCGGCGACGGCTTGCCGCGCCTCGGGCTCGCTCATCTTGTAGGCGAACCAGTCCTTGTTGCGCGGCGGAAGGTTGTCCTGCAGCGCCCGGACGAAGCCGGGCAGCGGCATTTCCTGAGGGTTTCCGAAGAGAAAGTCGCAGGCGGCCGGGTCGCCCAGGCAGGCCTCGACGGCCGGATCCGTCAGGATGTGCAGCAAGGGGCCGAGACGTTCCTGGATCCCGACCAACCGCGGGGAGAGGCTGTTCATGGATTGGCTCCGCTAAGGACAGGGGCGGGGATGGTCTCCCCGTGAACGAAATCATGAACGATGTAGCCCGGATCAACGATGCGGGCCCGGCCCCGACCGAGCACTTGCCAGGCCCCGCCGCGGGTGACAACCGCCGTTTGCTCGTCGAGCCCGATCAGCGTGTGCTGCGGCGGCAGCGCCCCCTGTCGCAGCCAGGCAAGCGAGAAACCCAGGTTCATGTGCGGCCAGCACAGCGTCGCCGGGAGGAGGCCAATGCCGTCCACAAAGCCGACGCCCGGCAGATGCGCGGCCGACTCGTCTTGGCCGCGCAGGGCGTCGATGGCGGATTCGAGCTCGGGTGTGACGACCCAGGCGCGCGAACACAGGAGCATCGCGCCGCCGCTGGCGCCGGCGACAAGGGCGCCGCTTTGCCAGGCCGCGCGCACAGCCTCCAACGCCGGCGTGCCGGCCAGGATCGGGATGGCGACGTGCGGGTACCCGCCGCCGAAGTAGATCCAATCCGCCTGTCGTAGCCAGGCCACCAGATCAGCATCGCCGGCGCTGCGGCGGTCGACGATCGGGAGTGAGCGCACGCGCACCCCTTCGGCCGATAGACGCGCTTCGGCCGTCCGACACCAACGCTCCACGGATGCCGGACCGTCGCCGGCGGCGCAGGTCGGAAGGAAGGCCAGGCGCAGTTCGCGGCCGTTGGGCTTGCGGGCGATCAGTTCGTGCGCCAGCCGGGCATGGACGTCCTCGAAGCCGTCGGCGAATTCCTCGCCCCCGATCAATGCGATCGGCATGCCGGCCTAGCCTGGCTGCCGTAATCCGGCCATGAGATCGCGTTCGACGGCCCGCCCGCCGTTGACCAGGCTGTACGCCCGGTAGAAGGTGCCGCTGCCGAACAGCTTGTGGCGGACCTCATCGCTGACGGGCCGGGAGCCGAACAGGCCGGCCATCTGACTCGCGTGGCAAGCCAGAGCCCGGTAGGCGGTCTCGGCGAAGGCCGAGGTGTCGATCCAGGTGGTCAAGGCCCAGTCCTGCCAGGAGGTGAAGCAGCGCTTCACGCCGTCGATCGTCATGCACAGATCGCCGAAGACCTGCTGGTACGTGTCCGCCACCTCCTGGCGGTCGACCATGAAGTAGAACTTGTCGACGCGGTGGGGAGGTAGCCCGCCATTCAGGGAGGTGGGATCGGCGGCGCGTACCAACGCCGCAGCGGTGAACTGACTGACGGCGATGTGATCGGGGTGGCCGTAGACGCCGTCGGGAGGAAAGGTGACCACGACTTGGGGACGGATTCGGCGGATCAGGTGGGCGATCCGACCCGAGGCCTCCAGCGGATCGGCCTGGTCGAGGTCGCCGTCGATGTAGTCGAGGAATTCGAGCCGCGCCACGCCGAGGATGTCCGCCGCACGCCGCAATTCGGCTTCGCGGGTGGCACCCAGGGCCTGCAGGCCGGGGAACTCGCCTTCCGGTCCGTTCCAGCCGCGTTCGCCGCGCGTCGCGCAGACCACGGTCGTTTCGATCCCCTCCGCGGCGCAGCGCGCCAGCGTGCCGCCCATCCCGGCTGATTCGTCATCGGGATGGGCCAGCACCGCCATCAAACGCAGCCCGTCCGACATCCAATCCCTCCCAGCGGTAATGCGACAGAGTATATCCGAAAACAGATGACTGGTGGGATACGGGTTGCGGCGGCGATCGGTCCCGGGCGGTCAGGAGCCCGGAAGATCGTCGGCCAATGAGACGAGGCCGTGGGTGTTGAGGAGGACGATCCGCTCGCGCCCGGCTTGCAGAAGCCCCCGCCGTTCCCATTCCTTGAGAGTGCGGCTGACCGTGAACAGACTGGTACCGCTCAACTCGGCCAGGTCCTGGCGTGAGAGCGTCACATCGAGCAGGAGGCCCTGTTCGGTCTTGCGGCCGATCTGGCGCGCCAGCCGCGTCAGCGTGCGGGCGATCCGGCGTTCGACGCGTTCGGTGGCCAGCTCGCGCAGCCGGTCGTGCGCGGCACGCAGCTTGCCGGCGGCGAAATGCAGCAAGTTGATCGCCACGCGCGGGTAGCGCTCCAGTATCGCTTCGAAGTCATCGGGGGTGACGGCGAAGACCAAGATCTCGCCCAGGGCGATCGCGCTGGCGGGGTAGGTGCCGTCGTTCAGGTTGGGCAAGGCGCCGACCAGCTCACCCGGCCCCAGGATGTGCAGGATGACCACATCCCCTTCGGAGGACGACTGCACGATCTTGACCTGCCCTTCGGCGATGAGGTAATAGGTATCGGCCGGGTCGCCTTCCAGGAACAGAGCCTCCTCGCGCTGGCGCTGATAGGGGCGGAAATG
>DAIRVC010000155.1:0-6355 GCA_036803025.1 Anaerolineales bacterium | reverse complement strand
GTCCCCCGCCGGCATGCACGGCTACCGGCTGGACGTGGAAGCTCACATCGTCACCGCCGCCACCACCGCCCTGCGCAACTTCGAGCGCTGCATCGAGGCGGCCGGGGTGACGGTCGACGGCTGGGTGTTCAGCCCGCTGGCCTCGGCCGAGGTCGTGCTGACCGACACCGAGCGCGAGATGGGCGTGGTGGTCTGCGACGTCGGCGGCGGGACGGCCGATCTGGCCATCTACATCGAGGGCGCCGTCTGGCACACGGCAGTGATCCCGGTCGGCGGAGACCATCTGACGAACGACATCGCTCAGGGGCTGCACCTCCCGCACGAGACGGCCGAATCGGTCAAGCGCCGCCACGGTCTGGCGCGCGCCAGTGCGGCCGAGGCGGGTGAGGCCTTCGCCGTGCGCCCGTTCGGCCAGGAGAAAGCGGTCTCGATCCGGCGCGCCGATCTGGCGGCCATCCTCGAGCCGCGCGTGGAGGAGCTCTTCAGCCTGGTACGCCAGGAAATCAAGCGCTCCGGCTACGACGGTCTGCTGCCGGCCGGGATGGTCCTGACCGGCGGGACGAGTCTGCTGCCGGGGATACGCGATCTGGCCAGCGAGGTGCTCGAGCTGCCGGTGCGCGCAGCCGGACCCGAAGGGCTGCGCGGACTGGTCGACCAGCTGCACTCGCCGGCATTTTCGGCCAGCCTGGGCCTGCTGCATTGGGCTCGCATGCAAGACGAACAAGCGACTATGGATACCCGGGTTTTCAACGGGTTCCGCCTGCCGCGCTTCAGTCTGGGGCAGGCGGCCGAACTGCTGCGCAAGCTTTTGCCCGGGTAGTTGGACCCGGCGCGTGCGCCGGGAATCGCCGGAGGAGACACGGGTTAGCGCCCGGAGGAGGAGGAAGATGTACTCGAAATCGCAGACGGAGTCATTTGCACGCATCAAAGTCGTCGGGGTTGGCGGCGGGGGCAGCAACGCCGTCAACCGGATGATCGAGGAGGGGCTGGCCGGCATCGAGTTCGTCGCCGTGAACACCGACGCCCAGGCTCTGCTCCTCTCGAATGCCCCGTCCCGGGTGCGCATCGGCGACAAGCTGACGCGCGGCCTGGGCGCCGGCGGGGATCCGGAGGTCGGCCGCAAGGCGGCCGAGGAGTCGGCCGAAGACCTGTATGAGGTGGTCAAGGGCACCGACATGATCTTCATCGCCGCCGGTATCGGCGGCGGCACCGGGACCGGCGCTGCCCCGGTCATCGCTCAGATCGCCAAGGAAGTCGGGGCGCTCACCATCGGCGTCGTCACCCGGCCGTTCACCTTCGAGGGCGCCAAGCGATCGGTCAGCGCCGAATCGGGTATCAACAAGCTCAAGGAACACGTCGATACGCTGATCGTCATCCCCAACGACCGGCTGCTCCAGATCGCTGACAAGCGCGCCAGCCTGCAGCAGGCTTTCAAGCTGGCCGACGACGTCCTGCGCCAGGGCATCCAGGGTATCAGCGAGCTGATCACGGTGCCCGGGCTGATCAACCTCGACTTCGCCGACGTGCGCACGATCATGTCCGAGGGCGGGGCGGCCCTGATGGCCGTCGGCCAGTCTTCGGGCGAGGACCGCGCCCGGGCGGCCGCCGAGCAGGCCATCTCCAGCAAACTGCTGGATATCACCATCGACGGCGCCCGCGGCATCCTGTTCAACGTCACCGGCGGCTCCAATCTGAGCCTGTTCGAAGTCAACCAGGCGGCGGCGATCATCAAAGAGACCGCGCACCCGGACGTCAACCTGATCTTCGGTGCCGTCATCGACCCGAACATGGGCGAGGAGCTGCGCATCACCGTCATCGCCACCGGCTTCGAGACCAGCGGTATCCCGCACCGCCCGACCCGGCGGACGCGCGCCCGCAGCGAGCCGGCCGCCGTCCCCGCCAAGGGCGAAGTCGCCCCCCAGGAGTTCCAACCACCGGCCTACAACGTCGCCGATCTCGACCTGCCGACCTTCCTGCGGCGCCGCTCGTGAACCGCAGCCTGGCAGGTCGGCCGCCTGCCTCGTTCCTGGGCGCCCGGAGCGGCCGCTGCCCCGCTCTCGGCCCGGGAGAGGCCCCTTCTCGGACCGGCACCGGTCTCCTCCTCCCGGTGCCGGTCCGAGGTGTTTGGGGGCCCTGGTACTTGCGTACCATATTCTTTAAGGTTACCGGTGTCCAATCGCCTTGCTTGACAAGAAAACGGCGTGCTAGAATGTGGCCCCTTCCGCCGGAGATGTTGGAGCCCGCCCACCGGCTCCCCAAACACCTGGCGTCAAACGCCTGTTCTGAGCACAAGGAAGGCCGATGCGCTGCCCCTACTGCCGCAGCCACCGGACGAGGGTGATCGATACCACCCACGACGCGCGCGGCGGCGTCCGCCGTCGACGCGTCTGTCAGGCTTGCCAGCAGCGCTTCAGCACTTACGAACGCGCCGCCCTGGCCACGCCGCTGCTTGTCAAGCAGGACGGCACGCGCCAGGAGTTCGACCGGGATAAGCTTGCCCGTGGCATTCGCACCGCCTGCGCCAAGCGGCCGGTCTCGGCCGCCGACATCGATCGATTGGTGGGCGAGATCGAGGCTGCCTTGCAGACCATCGGCAAATCCGAAGTCTCGACCCGCGTCGTCGGAGACCTGGTGATCGCCGGGCTCAAGGAACTCGACCACATCGCCTACATCCGCTATGCCATCGTCTATCTCGGCCTGGACGACCTGCAGGCCATCCGCAACGAAATCGACCGCCTGCTCGAGGGTTGATTGCCAGCCGGCCTCCCGCCGAAACCCACGCCGGACCGGGCGGTGGGCGGGGGGTCGGAAACGCGCAGCGAGGTAGAGGCTATGTTGGAGACCGCCAAACCCCGGATGGACGTCAGCAAGTCTTCCGATCAGGGCGCCGGGCGGCCGGCGATCCCGGAGGGTGCGCGCAAGGTCAGCTTGAGCGAGAACGCCCGAACGGTCCTGATCAAGCGCTACGTCCGGCGGGGGGAGGACGGTCAGCCGTCAGAGTCGATCGAGGAGATGTTCTGGCGAGTGACCTACCATGTCGGCGCGGCCGAGGCCGAGTGGGGCGGCGAGGTTCAGACGGTCGCCGCCGATTACTATGAACTGCTGGCCGACAAGCGCTTCTTCCCCAATTCGCCGACCTTCACCGGCGCCGGCACCCCGCTCGGACAACTGGCCGCCTGCTTCGTCCTGCCGATCAGCGACGATATGGGCCGCGACACGGCCGGGATCTTCCAGACGCTCCGGGACGCGGCGCTGATCCAACAGACCGGCGGCGGGAACGGGTTCTCCTTCAGCCGGCTGCGCCAGCAGGGAGCGCTGGTCCGCTCATCGGCCGGCGAGGCTACCGGGCCGGTCGGCTTCCTGCGCGTCTACGACAAGGCCTTCGGCGAGATCGCCCAGGGCGGGACGCGCCGGGGCGCCAACATGGCCGTGCTGCGCGTCGATCACCCCGACATCCGCCAGTTCATCACCTGCAAGGTCGACGAGAATCAGATCACCAACTTCAACATCTCCGTCGGCGTGACCGACGCTTTCATGCGCGCGGTGCGCGACGACACCACCTATGACCTGATCGCCCCGCACACCGGCGATGTGGTTGAGACTGTCTCGGCGCGCGAGATCTTCGATCTGATCGTCAAGCATGCCCACCACAACGGCGAGCCGGGTGTGCTCTTCCTGGATGCGGCCAACCGCTCTAACCCCGTGCCGCACCTGTACGAGTTGGAGGCGACCAACCCGTGCGGTGAACAGTGGCTCGGGCCCTATGAGAACTGCTGCCTGGGGTCGATCAACCTGGCCCGACACTTCGGCCCCGGCAGTACGGTCGATTGGGAGTTGCTGCGCCAGAGCGTTGTCGCCAGCACTCGATTCCTGGATGACGTCGTCACCGCCAACGCGTACGTGCCGGCCGTCCCGCAGCTGAAGGAATCGGCCGATCGCGCCCGCCGCATCGGCCTGGGGATCATGGGCCTGGGCGACCTGATGTACCACGTCGGCGTGCGCTACGGTTCGGAGGAGGCGCAGGAGTTCGCCGCCCAGGTGATGGAGTTCGTCCGCTACCACTGCATGCTGACCAGCGTCGAGCTGGCGGCTGAACGCGGCCCGTTCCCGGCCATTCGCGGCAGCATCTACGATCCGGCCAACCTGCGCTGGCACCCGCCCAAGCCGGTCACGGCCTATGAGCGGTCCTTCGGTCGGCCCGAGCTCGATTGGGCGCAGGTGGTCGAAGGCCTGCAGCTTCACGGCATCCGCAACGCTGCCCAGACGACCGTGGCGCCGACAGGGACCATCGCTACGGTCGCCGGCTGCGAAGGCTACGGCTGCGAGCCGGTGTTCGCACTGGCCTACTATCGCCACGTCGACGATCGCGGCGCCGACCTCAAACTGACCTACACCAGCCCGCTCTTCGAGCAGGCGCTGATCGAAGCCGGGGTGGACGAGGACACGCGCCTGCGGATCGTCGAGCAGGTCATGGAGAAGGGCTCGTGCCAGGACGTGCTCGAAGTGCCCGAGAGCACCCGCCACGCGTTCGTCGTTTCTCAGGACGTGTCGGCTGAGGAGCACGTGCGCATGCAGGCCGCGCTTCAGGCCTTCGTCGACAACAGCCTGTCGAAGACGTGCAACTTCCCGGAAGAAGCGGCGCAAGACGACGTCGCCAAGGCTTACATGCTGGCCTGGGAGCTCGGCTGCAAGGGCCTGACGGTGTATGTGACCGGATCTCGCGAGCGCATCGTGCTGGAGACCAAGGCCACTGCCGCACGCAAGGACCAGAAGGCCGAGCCCGCCCAGCTGCGCATCTGGCAAGAGGGGAAGAAGCCGCGGCCGGCGCGACTGGATGGCAGCACCTACCAAATCAGCACGCCGCTGGGCAAGGCGTTTGTCACCGTCAATCAGAACGGCGAGGGTCAGCCATTCGAAGTCTTCATCACGACGGCCAAGGCCGGCTCGGAGACCGCCGCGGTGTCGGAGGCGATTGGGCGGCTGGTGTCCTATCTGCTGCGCGTGGCCTCGCCCGTGCCGCCGCGCGAACGGATGGCCGAAGTCGTGCGCCAGCTGGCCGGGATCGGCGGGGGCCGGCCGATGGGCTTCGGTCCAAATCGAGTCCTGTCATTGCCGGACGGCGTGGCGCGGGCCTTGGCCGAGTACCTGGGCCACACGCCGGAAACCGGGCACGTGCCGGGCGAGCCGGCCGGGCAGATCCCGCTGCGCATCGGCGACCTGTGTCCCGAGTGCGGCGAGGCGGCCGTGGTCAACGAAGAGGGCTGCCGCAAGTGCTACGCCTGCGGCTTCAGCGAGTGCTGAGGACGCCGGTTTCCGCGTCTGCGATCGGGCGCTGAAGGCCGCAAGGTTGTCGCCGCTCCCGGGGAAATGTGACCCCGGGAGCGCCTTCTTCCCGGCCGTTCGCGCCCCAGAGGAGGCACATGCAAGAGCGGGCATTCCAGGATTACTACCCCGACGGTTGGAGCCACTGCTATGGCTGCGGCCGGCTCAATCCGGACGGGCACCAGATCAAGAGCTATTGGGACGGGGAGGACACGATCTGCACCTTCACGCCCCGCCCGGAGCACATCGCCATTCCCGGCTACGTCTACGGTGGGCTGATCGCCTCGCTGATCGACTGTCATTCGACCGGCACCGCCTCGGCGGCGGCCTACAAAGCCGCCGGGCGGCCGATGGACAGTCTGCCGCCGCTGCGTTTCCTGACCGCCGCGCTCAAGGTCGACTACCTGCGCCCGACGCCGCTTGGGGTGCCGCTACTGGTCCGCGGGCGCATCAAGGAGATCAAGGGCCGCAAGGTCATCGTCGAAACGACACTGTCCGCCGAGGGAGAGGTCTGCGCCCGAGGCGAGGTCATCGCCGTTCAGGTGCCGGAACATATGCAGGGCGAGTCCTGAGCCCACCGGAGGGGGCCGTGAAGAGCTACCGCAAGGAACTCTGGTTCAACCTTCCCGGGCGTCGCGGGTTCGTGAACATCACCCCGCAGGTGGAAGCCTGCCTGGCTGAGAGCGGCATCCGCGAGGGGCTGCTGTTGGTCAACGCGATGCACATCACCGCCTCCGTCTTCATCAACGACGATGAGTCCGGACTGCATCAGGACTACGACCGCTGGCTGGAGACGCTCGCGCCGCATGAACCGGTGGGGCAGTATGCGCACAATCGCACCGGGGAGGACAACGCCGATGCCCACTTGAAGCGTCAGGTCATGGGGCGCGAGGTGGTGGCGGCCGTGAGCGGCGGGAAGCTGGATTTCGGCCCGTGGGAGCAGATCTTCTACGGCGAGTTTGACGGCCGGCGCAAGAAGCGGGTATTGGTCAAGATCATCGGGGAATGAGCGAGGCGCCCATGGATGTCCGTG
>DAIRVC010000154.1:0-6384 GCA_036803025.1 Anaerolineales bacterium | reverse complement strand
TGAAGCCTCTCCCCTTCGGGGAGCCCGCAGGGTGCTCCCAGGCGATCGCTGGGACGATGTTCGCGAAGGGTGGGGTGAGGGGGGAGGCTGGGCGGGAGGGCAGCCTACGCCGTGCGCAGGATGTGCGTCAGGATCGTTGCGCCGGAGCCGCCGATGTTCTGGGCCATGCCGATGCGCGCCCGCTCCAACTGGTTCCCGCCGGCTTCGCCGCGCAGCTGCCGCACCACTTCGACGATCTGGTAGACGCCGGTCGCGCCGACGGGGTGTCCGCGCGCCTTCAATCCGCCGTGGGTGGAGAGTGGGAGTCTCCCGTCGGGCCGGATGTCGCCGTCCAGCCCCATGCGCGGGCCGCGGCCGGGTTCGGCCAAGCCGCACGCCTCCAGAGAAAGCGCGGCCATGATGCTGAAGGCGTCGTGGAGTTCGAAGAAGTCGATATCGGCCGGCGAGAGGCAGGCCTGCGCGTAAGCCTGTCGAGCGGAAGCCTCGGCTGCGGCCAGGTGCAACGCTTGATGCCGGTCGTGGATGGCGAGCGAGTCGGTCGCCGCTCCCGAGGCAGCCACCAGCACCGGGTTGGGGCGCCGGTCCGCCCTCAGCCGTTCGGCCGGCACCAGCACGATCGCAGCCGCGCCGTCGCCGATCGGCGATGAGTCGAGCAGGTTGATCGGGTCGCAGATCATGCGCGCCGACCGGTAGGCGTCTTCACTGATCGCGAATTGAAGGCGGGCGTGGGGATTACGGGCGGCGTTGGCGTGGGCATTCAGGGAGAAGGGGGCAAAGTCCTCGTGCCGCCAGCCGTACTCGTGCATATAGCGGCGCATGATCAGCGCATTCAACGCCACGAAGCTCGGCCCGTGGGCGGCCTCGTAGTCTGCGTCGGCGGCCGTGGCCAGGCCGGCCGTCGTCACCCGGCCGAGGGACTGGCTCATCTTCTCCGCACCCACCACCAGCACGCTCTCGACCAGCCCCGACCCGACCGAGAGCAGCCCGGCGCGAAATGCGGCGCCGCCCGATCCGCAGGCGGCCTCGACCTTGCACGCCTCGACGCCGCGCAGCCCGCACCAATCGGCGACTTGCGCCCCCAGGTTGAGCTGCGGAGTCTCTCCCGTGCCGGCCAGCATGTTCGATACCAACAGGCTGTCGACGCGCTCCAGACCGGCGTCGTGCAGAGCCAGGAGCACGGCCTCGCCGGCCAGGTCGACCAGCGTCCGATCCCAGTGTTCCCCGACCGGGACCAGTCCAATTCCCAAGACCGCAACGTCACGCATGGCCTGAGACAAAGAAACGCCGGCTCCACGCGGGAAGCCGGCGCAAATGCGGCTGCTAGATCACGCCGCCGACAGCCGGGGGCGGAACTTGTAACCGTAGACGAGCATGCCCCGATCGCCGTCCTCGCGCAGCCGGCGCGTCACCATCTCGACCGGCATGCCGATCTCGACCGGCTGCTCACCCAGGTCGGTGAGTTGGGCGGTCAGCATCGGGCCCTCGTCGAGCCTGACCAGCGCCACGGTGTAGGGGGCGTTCCCCTCATGGCCGGCGGGCGCGTCGTGGACCGTGGTGAATGAGAAGACTTCGCCTCGGCCGCTGAACTGATACAGCGTCTTGGCATCCTGGCCGCAATCGGGGCAGATGTCGCGCGGCGGGAAGATCTTGGTCTCGCAATGCGGGCAGACCTCGCCCACCAGGGCGTAGCGCTGCTGCCGCAAGCGCCAGTGTCTTGAGACTTCCATGCACCATCCCTCGTCCGAAACTCTGTTCTAGTCCCCTGCACGCCACCACTTGGCGGCGGGTCGAGTGTAGTCTAGGGGCGGGCGGCTGTCAGGAACTATCAGACCCCTGCCGCGCGCTATCGTCCCGGGTGAGGATATGAGTGACCGCGGTCGCAGCCGCCCCGCCCAGACACTGGGCCATGCCCAGGCGGGCACCTTCCACCTGCGCCGGGCCGGCCCGCCCCTGCACCTGCAAGACAACCTCGGCCACCTGGTAGACGCCCGTCGCTCCGCCCGGATCCCCCCTGGCTTTCGAACCGCCGAACGTGCTGATCGGGATCAGGCCGCCTCGCGTAATCCGGCCGTCCGCTGCCAGGCGCCAGCCCTGGCCGCGCTCGGCAAACCCGGCCGCCTCCAATGCCAACGCGGCGTACACGGTGAAGGCATCGTGCAGTTCGAAAAGCTGGATCTCCTTCGGGCCGACTCCGGCCTGGGCATAAGCCCGTTGGCAGGCCAGTGCCGCAGCCGAGAGGAATAGTGGATCGGGCTGATCGTGCAGGGCCAGGGCGCTCGTCGCCACGGCCGAGGCGGCCACGCGGGCCGCCGGGCGGTGAGCGCCAGGCGGATAGGCCTCGCCGCGAGTGAGCAGCAGTGCGGCGGCCCCGTCGGCGACGGGGGCCGCATCAAGCAGGGTCACGGGATCGCTGATCCGGGGTGCGCCGGCGTAGTCCTCCGCGGTCAGGCGGCGACGGTAGATCGCGTTCGGATTGTCGACCGCGTTGGCGTGGGCTGCCAGCGCGAATCCGGCCAGGCCACCCGCCGGAACCTGATGCTCGTGCATATAGCGGCGCATCAACAGGGCTGCCTGAGCGGTCGGGGTAATGCCCTGCACCGCTTCGTAGTCGGCGTCTGCGGCGCCGGCCAGAGCCGCGTTGACCGCCGGGCCGATCCGGTCGGTGATCTTCTCGACCCCGACGACCAGGGCCGAGTCGATCATGCCGGAGGCCAGGGCCAGGCAGGCCTGGCGCAGAGCCGCTCCGCCGGAGGCGCCGGCGGCTTCGAAGACAGCCGCTTCAATCCCGCGCAACCCGGCAAAGTCCGCCAGGAGCGCGCCCAGGTGGGTCTGCCCGGAGAGCGCCGGTGCCAGCATGTTGCCGACGAACAATGCCTGAGGCCGCAGGCCGCCGGCGTCGGCACGGGCCGCTTCGATCGCCTGCAGGGCGATCTCGCGCAGCGAGAGTTCCCAATGCTCGCCCACCGGCGTCAAGCCGACGCCGGCAACGTAGATGCCGGATGGTGCGCCGATCCCCGCCGCCGGGCTCATTCGAGCGTCAACTTCCCACGATAGCGCGCGTACGTGGCGTAGTCGATCTCCGTTCGCCGGTCGATGTAGTCCTGCGTGGACGGCGCGCGCTGGCGCCGCTCGAGCAGGGCCCCGGTCGTCCGCAGGCAGAACGCGTCCGATCCGGCGCCCGAGCCGAATGAGACAACCAGGATGCGCTGCTCCGGCTCAGCCGCGTCGAGCACGGCGGTAAGACCGACGAGCGCCGAGCCGGCATAGGTGTTGCCGATCACCGGCACAAGCAGGCCGGCGCGGATCTGCTCGGGGGTGAATCCCAGAGTCTTGGCGACGCGCTGTGGGAACTTGGTGTTGGGTTGGTGGAAAACCGCGTGGGCGAAGTCGGCCGGTCGAGTCCCGGTCGCCTCCATCAGCGCCCCGGCCGCGGCCTCGATGTGCTTGAAGTAAGCCGGTTCGCCGGTAAAGCGCTGCCCGTGCTCCGGATAGCGCTCGTTGGCCCGCCGCCAGAAGTCGGGCGTATCGGTGACAAAGGAATATGAACCTTCGATCACCGCCATCGATTCCGCCGCCGGGCCGAGCAAGTAGGCCGCCCCGCCGGCGCCGGCCGTGTATTCGAGGGCATCCCCCGGCCGCCCCTGCGCCGTATCCATCCCGATCGAAAGGGCATAACGCGCCATCCCCGAGCCGACCAAACCGATCGCCGCCTGAACCGCTTCGGTGCCCGCCTTGCAGGCGAACTCCCAATCGGCCGCCTGCGTGTGCGGCACCGCCCCAAGCGCCTCGGCCACGATCGTCGAGGTCGGCTTGACGGCGTAGGGATGTGACTCAGACCCGACCCACACGGCACGGATCTCGGACGGATCGATGCCCGCCCGCGCCAGGGCGTTGCGCGCGGCTTCGATCGACATCGTCACCACGTCCTCGTCCAGGCCGGCGACCGCCTTCTCCCGGATAGGCAGCCCCTCGTCATCCGATTTCCAGATACGGGCCACTTCGCGCGCCGGCAAACGGTAGCGCGGGATGTAGGCGCCGTATCCGACGAAACCGACATCCTGGATGGGCTTGAGCATGCGACCGCCGCCTCCGTCAGTCATGCATATCTCCCTTCCGGTCACCGTTCTCCGAGACCGGGTTTCTCCCGGCCAGTCGATGCCTTCGGGGCTGGTCCCCATTCGCGCAGCAAGGCCTGGGCTCGGTCGATGCGAACCGTGCCCTCGTCCACCAGGCGGCGGGCCAGCCACTCGATCAGCTCGCCCTGCGCCCCGGCGGCGATTGCCACCTGCCGGGCGTGCAGGCCCATGTGTCCGCGCTGGATCCCTTCCGTCGCCAAGGCGCGCAGGGCCGCCAGATTCTGAGCCAGCCCGACGGAAACGATGATCTCGGCCAGCTGCCGGGCGGACTGCACGCCCATCAATCGCAGGCAGGCGCGCGCGGCCGGATGCACTCGCGTCGCACCGCCGATGACCCCGACCGCCATGGGCATTTCGAGCTCGCCGTGCAGCGCCCCGTCCTCGGCCGCCCACCAGCGGCTGAGGGAGGTATAGCGCCCGCCGCGCGCGGCGAAGGCATGTGCCCCGGCCTCGACCGCGCGCCAGTCGTTGCCGGTGGCGATCAACACGGCATCGACGCCGTTCATGATGCCCTTGTTGTGCGTGGCGGCGCGGTATGGATCGGCGGCGGCGAAGGCCCAGGCGGCGATGACGCCTTCCCGAACCTCCTCCCCGCCGAACTTGTCGAAGGCGAGCGCCGCGGCCGGGATGCGGCAGGCGGCGCGTGCCAGGCGGCGGTCGGCCAGATTGGAGAGGATGCGCAGATGGACCCGCCCTCCGGTCAGGCGCTCGATGTGCGGCGTCAGCCGTTCGAGGGCGGTGTTGACCGCGTTGGCGCCCATGGCGTCGCGCGTGTCGTAGATCAGGTGGACGATCAGCATCGGCCCGATGGGCGTCTCGCTCAACAAGCGGACTTCCAGATCTCGGGCGCCGCCTCCCAGGCCGGTGATGACCGGATCGACGGCATCCGCTTCGGCCAGGATCTCGGCCTTCTCCCGCAGCAGCGCCCCCCGGGCCGCTTCCGGGTCGGTCAACCCGAGCACCTGCATCTGACCGATCATCTGCGGCTCGTCGGCCTGTGCCGTGAATCCGCCCCCGGCGCGCGCCAGCTTGGCCATGAACGAGGCGCCGGCGACGACTGACGGCTCCTCGATCGCCATGGGCACCAACACCTCGCGGCCGTTGACCAAGAAGTTCAATGCCACGCCGAGCGGGAGCCCGAAGACGCCGATGGCGTTTTCGATCATGTGATCGGCCTGCGCGGGACCAAGACCGGCCGTCCCGGCCAGCGTGGCCAACAAGTCGGCTTCGAGGGCGGCCGCCTCGGCCAGGCGGGCCTGCCGCTCAGACAGAGACAGGTTGTAGAACCCGGACAATCGGGAGGTCGGGCCGCTTCCCATTGGGTGCCTCGCGCAAAAGGTCGGTCCCGACGCCTGGCGCCGGGCGACGCGTACCTTTATAGGGGCAGGATTCTAGCAAAAGCTATCAGGCTCCCGGCAGCCCGCAGCCGGGGCTGGGCAGTATCGGTGTAGAATTCGACCCGCGAGGTTCGCACTGTGACGGAGAAACCGGAGCCGGGCAGCCATCCACTGCATGACAGTCAGCGCTCGCTGGCGCCAGAAGGGCGGATGCGTGCCCTGCATCGCGCCACGCTCAGCCTGTACGCCGACCTCTCGCCGGAGCGGGTCCTGCAGCGCATCGTGCAGGCCGCCCGAGACCTGGCCGGCGCCCGTTATGCTGCGTTGGGAATCCCGGGCGAGGGCGGCGAGCTCGAGATGTTCGTCACCGCCGGGATCGACCCCGAGGATGCGCGCCGCATTCCGCACCGTCCGGTGGGAAAGGGCCTGATCGGTGAGATGCAGCGCGTCGGACGGAGCATCCGCGTGCCCGAGATCGCCGACCACCCCGCCTCGATCGGCTTCCCACCCGGGCATCCCCCCATGCACTCGTTTCTGGGGGTGCCGATCGCGGCTTTTGGCCGACCCCTGGGCCAGATCTACCTGACGGACAAGCGCGACGCCCCGGCCTTCAGCGAAGAGGATCAGCAGCTGATCGAGATGCTGGCGGCACACGCCGCGGCGGCGATCGAGAATTCCAAGCTTCACAACCAGGTCGTCAAGAGCCAGGCGGAGCTGAGCCAGCGCAACGAGGAACTCGGGCTGATCAACACCATGGCCACGGCCGTCGGCTCGACGATGGACCTGGACACCCTGCTGGACACGATGCTGCAGCGCGTGATCGACCAGTTCGAGGCGGGGGTGGGAGAGATCTTCCTGCGCGAGGAAATGGGGGCGAGCTACGCTCGAGCCGTCCATCGCGGCTCGAGTGT
>DAIRVC010000153.1:0-6476 GCA_036803025.1 Anaerolineales bacterium | reverse complement strand
CGCGGATGTCCCCGTAAACGAATACGGGTTGGGCGTTCCCGACCAACCGGTGCTGTGCGGCCCCGGCTCCGCCAAACCCTACACCGACCGGGTGCGCTTCGTCGGCGACCAGGTAGCCCTGGTCGTGGCCGAGAGCGAGGCGCAGGCGGCTGAGGCGCTGGCTCGCATCCGCGTCGAGTTCGAGGACTTGCCGGCGCTGACCGACCCGGCCGAGGCCATGGCCGAGGGCGCGCTGCGCCTGCACCCCGATCGGGACAGCAACGTCTTCACGCGCTACCGCATCCGCCGAGGGGACGCCACCTCGGCGATGGCACAGGCCGACGTGGTCGTCGAGGCCGAATACAGCACGCCGGCACAGGAGCACGCCTACCTGCAGCCGGAAGCCGGCCTGGCCTACATCGACGAGGAAGAGCGCATCACGGTCATCGTCGCCGGGCAATGGACGCATACCGACCAGAACCAGATCGCCCACGCCCTCGACCTTCCCCCCGAGAAGGTGCGCGTGATCTACCCGGCGATCGGGGGTGCCTTCGGCGGCCGGGAGGACATGTCGGTCCAGATCGTCCTGGCCCTGGCCGTCTGGCGCCTGCACCAACGCGGCGTCGATCGCCCGGTGAAGATCATCTGGTCGCGCAGCGAATCGATCATCGGGCACCACAAGCGCCATCCGTATCGGATTCACGCCCGCTGGGGCGCGAGCCGCGCCGGGAAGCTGCTAGCGGCCGAGGTGGATATCGTCGCCGACGGCGGGGCATACGTCTACACCTCGCCCAAAGTACTCGGCAACGCGACCTTGATGGCCACCGGCCCGTATGACATCCCCAACGTGCGCGTCGATTCGTCCGCCGTCTACACCAATAATCTGCCCAGCGGCGCGTTCCGCGGTTTCGGCGGCCCGCAGGCGGCCTTCGCCGCCGAATGCCAGATGAACAAGCTGGCCGAGGCCCTGGGGATGGACCCGGTGGAACTGCGCTTGAAGAACGTCCTGCGCGAGGGCGTGCCGATGTCCGTGGGAACGCCGCTACCGCCGGGCGTGTCGCTGGATCGGGTGATCGAATCCTGTGCGCGCTCGTCCGGATGGCGAGAGACACGGCAAGGCTGGCAGCGGCCGCGCACGCTGGGTCGCACCGCCGCCCAACATCTTCTACGCGGCATCGGGTTTGCCTGCGCCTACAAGAATATCGGCTTCTCCTTCGGATTCGCCGAACGCTGCAATGCGACCATCGAACTTCACGGGGCGGCTGCGATTGAGAGGGTGGTGCTGCACCACTCCGGGGCGGACGTCGGGCAGGGGGCACATACGGTCATGGCCCAGATGGCGGCCGAGGCCGTCGGGGTGCCGGTGGAGCGCGTCGAGCTGCTGGCCTCGGACACGGCTACCTCGCAGGATGCGGGCTCAGCCTCGGCCTCGCGCATGACCTTCATGGCCGGCAACGCCATCCGGGGTGCGGCCCAGGCGGCGCTGGAGCACTGGCGGCAAGAAGAACGCCCGGCCATCGGCCACTTCAACTACCACCCGCCCAAGACCTCCCCCCTGGACCGCGAGACCGGGCAATCGGAGCCGAACTTCGCCTATGGGTACGTGGCCGAGACGGCAACCGTCGAGGTCGATGTGGAAACCGGGCAGATCCGCGTCCTGGATGTGGTCTGCGCTGATGACGTCGGCAAGGCCATCAACCCTCAGCAGATCGAGGGTCAGATCGAGGGCGCCGTGGTTCAGGCCGCCGGCTACACGCTGCTCGAGGACTTCCAACAGAAGGGCGGCTACGTCCAGACCGCGCACCTGTCGACCTACCTGATCCCGACCATTCTGGATGTGCCAGATCAGGTCCGCTCCGTGATCCTGGAGTTCCCCGAACCCATCGGTCCGTGGGGCGCGCGCGGCATGGCTGAGATGCCCTATTTGCCGCTGGCCCCGGCGATCATCGCCGCGGTGCACGACGCGGTCGGGCTGTGGATGGATCAGTTCCCGCTGCTCCCCGAACGCGTTGTCGCTGCGCTGCAACAGGCCGGGCTGCGAGAGTAGGCTGCCGGCGCAACCCTGCCCATGCACCCATCCGCGTGTCATCCCGCCTGCCCTGGAAGGCCGGCCAGGAGGCGAAGCGAAGGATCTCGGTGGCGCGAGAGCGAGATCCTTCGCCGCACGGGGGAAGAGCCTGCGACTCTTCAACGCGGGCCGCGGCTCAACATGACATTGGGCCAACTGGAGAAGAATCGTGACCGAACCGCCGCCGGTTGACAGCGCAGCGACCCGGCCGCTGGTCCTCCTGCGCGGCGGCGGCGATCTCGCAACCGGGGTCGCCGCCCGCCTGTGGCGGGCCGGCATGTCCGTGGTCGTCACCGAGATCGCCCAACCGCTGGCGATCCGCCGCCTGGTGGCGCTGGCCGAGGCCGTCTACGCCGGCGAGACGCACGTCGAGGACCTGACCGCCATTCGGGTCGACTCACTGGCGCAGGCACGCCGGGCGCTGGCGATGCGCCGGATCCCGGTCCTGGTCGACCCTCTGGCCGAGTGCCGCAAGGAGCTGCGGCCGGAGGTCCTGGTCGACGGGCGCATGCGCAAGCGCGCGCCCGAATTCGGGATGGAGGCTGCCCTCCTGGTGGTGGGCCTCGGCCCGGGCTTCACTGCCGGGGCCGACTGCCATGCAGTCGTAGAAACCCAGCGCGGCCATCACCTGGGACGCGTGATCTGGCAAGGCCTGGCCGATCCCGACACTGGCGTGCCCGAAGCGGTGCGCGGCCATGCCGGTGACCGTGTGCTGCGCGCGCCGGCGGACGGAGAGCTGCACGACGGAGTGCCGCTGGGCACACGGGTCACATCCGGAACGACGCTCGCTCGTGTGGGGACTGCTGCTCTGTCAGCGCCCTTCGATGGCGTGCTGCGCGGGCTGATGCACGACGGCCTGGAAGTCCGGCGGGGCCAGAAGGTCGGCGACGTCGACCCTCGCGGTGACATCGCCTTCTGCCGTCAGATTTCAGACAAGGCGCTGGCGGTCGGGGGCGGTGTTGTGGAGGCGATCCTGTCTCGTCCGGAGTTGCGCCGCCTGCTGGGTGCTGGCCATGCGCCTGACTGACGCGCTGCGCCTGACGCCGGGCCGCGTGGCGGCCTTCGTCGGGGCAGGGGGTAAGACGGCCGCCATCGCCCGGATCGTGCGCGAGGTCCAGGGCGACTTCCCGCTGCTGGTCACCACTTCGACCAAGATCGGCCGCGATCAGTCCGGCATCGCCGGCGTGCACCGGGTGATCCGCCGGACGAGCGACCTGCAGGGGCTGGCGGACCTGCTGCTGGCCAGGCGCTCCGTGCTTCTGACCGGTCCGCTATCGACGACGGAGCCCAAGTGGCTGGGGTTGAGGCTGGAGGACCTGAGTCTGGCATGCCAGATCACAGCCGCGATCGGCGGCAGTACGCTCGTGGAGGCCGACGGCGCTCGCAACGCGTCGCTCAAGGCGCCTGGGGAGAACGAACCGGTCATCCCGGCAGAGGCGGACCTGGTTGTGCCGGTGGCCGGGTTGGATGCCATCGGCGCCCTGCTGGAGTTGCCCGTCGTCCATCGGCCGGAGCGCGTAGCGGCATTGGCGGGAAAGCCGGTCGGCGCCCGGATCGACCCGGCGGACATCGTGCGCGTGCTGGGCGACCGGCGCGGCGGGCTCAAAGGCATTCCCGCCGCCGCGGAAGTGCGCGTGCTGCTCAACAAGATCGACGCCCTGGCTAAGCGCGCCGACCTGGAGGCCGTTGCGGCGCAGCTCCTGGCCAACGGAGCGATTCAGGCGGTCGTCTCGGCCCAGGCTTCCGCTGAGGGGCGTGAGTGCGAGGTCCACGCGCGCGTGGCCGGTGTGGTGTTGGCGGCCGGGGGCTCGCAGCGCCTGGGCCAGGCCAAGCAACTTCTGCTTTGGCGCGGCCGACCGCTGGTCTGGCACGCGCTGCAGGCCGCCCGCCAAGGCGGCCTGAATCCGATCGTGGTCGTCTGCGGCGCTCAGGCGCAAGAGATCCGCGCCGCGCTCCGGGACGAGCCTGCGCGCATTGTGGACAACCCGGACTGGGAGCAGGGGCAGAGCACCTCATTGCGGCGCGGGCTGCAGGCGGCAGCGCCGGGGGCCGAGGCGGTCGTGTTCCTTCTCAGCGACACGCCCCTGGTCGACGGCACGCTGGTGCGCGAACTGCGCCGGACCCACGCTCGAAACCCGGCAGCGATCGTCGCGCCGCAGGTCCTCGGCCGCTGGGCCAACCCGGTCCTCTTCGACCGGGTGACCTTCCCGGCGCTGCGTCAGGTGACCGGCGACCGCGGCGGCCGGGCCGTCTTCGATCGATTCGAGATCAGCGGAGTCCCTTGGGATGCGCGCATCCTGATCGACGTGGATACGCCGGAAGATCTGAGCCGCCTCGAGGGTCTGGCCTGAGCGGCGCCTGCGCGTGCTCGCGCGCCAAGCGTGGGGCGGCCGGCCGGGTATAATCCCCCGCCGTGGATTGGATCGCCGCACTTCTTGGATGGGTGACCGGCGCGGCCATCAATGTCGTGGCCGACAGCCTGCCGACGGCGCGCCGGGTGACGCCTCCGGCCTGCCCGGCGTGTGGGGCGCCGCGCCCGGCGCGGGCGTGGTCGGCAGTCGTCGGCGGCCTGGCGGGCGCGGCGGTCTGCGCCTACTGCGGGCGGCCGCGCGGCTGGCGGGCGGTGACCGTCGAACTGGCTGCGATCGCCGGCGCGGTCTGGATCTGGCAGCGCAACCCCGCCCCGAAAGAATTCGTCCTTGGCTTCCTGGTCGGGGCGATTCTCCTGCTGATCGGTCTCATCGACCTCGAACACCGGCTGATCCTGCATGCCGTCAGCCTCCCGGCGGCGGTTGTGGTCGGCGCGGCGCACGCGCTCGACCCCGCCCGAGGACTGACCAAGACCCTCCTGGGCGGGCTGGTGGGCCTTGCTCTGGTTCTGGGGCTGTATCTGTTGGGCGGCCTGTTCGCGCGTCTTGTCGCCCGGCTGCGAAAGCACCCGTTGGATGAGGTCGCCTTCGGGTTCGGCGACGTCACGCTGTCGGCGGTGATCGGCCTGGCGGTCGGCTGGCCGGGCGTGATCGTGGCGCTGCTGTTGGGAATTCTGGCCGCCGGCCTGTTCAGCCTGGGCTACGTAGTCTGGATGGTCGCCCGCCGCCGCTACTCGGCCTTCACGCCGATCCCGTATGGCCCGTTCCTGATCCTGGGAGCCTGGGTGGTCTACTTCGGCGGAAGGGAGGTCTTCCAGCCGCTTGTCGGCGGCTAGAGGCTCGGCCCTTCCGCCTCGCACGGCCGTCCGGAATCGGCGATGCCGTCGGCGTGGGGCGGCTGGCCTGCTCCGAATTGTCCTGATGCCGTTACAGTTCCGTCCCGCTCCAGCGACAGTCCCCGTCCCTAGTTCCCGGGTACTGCCCGGCCGAACGGGGCCCCGCCCTATAATGAAGCTGCCGCCAGGTCCGGCGCGGCCAGCTGGGGATTCGGGCCCTGTCTGAGAGGTGAACGTGCACATCAAACCACGGCACTCGCGGTCCCCCAAGTCCCGCGGACAGAGTCTGGTCGAGTTCGTTGTCATCTTGCCTATCCTGCTCATCATGATTTCGGGGGTGATCGAACTCGGATTCATGCTGAACTACTACCTGGATGTAATCGACGCCGCCCGTGACGGCGCCCGTTTCGCCGCCAACCTCGACCCGCTGGACACGGACGATGGTATCTTCGATTGCGTCAACAGCGGGTATTTCTATCGGCTGGTCCCGTGTGTGGTCCACCAGGCACTGGCCCCGCAGATCGAGCTCGACCCGACCGATCCTCCGCCGGGTGACACCGACGATCTGGTGATCTCGGTGTTCACCGTCTCGGGAACGACGATCACGCAGCGCCTCGGGGCGAATGGCCTCCCGGATGCGGATGGCTGGAGCCTGAACAACCAGCATGCTTCCGACTTCACCACCGCCGAGGTCCAGGCGATGCTCTCGACTCTGCCTGGGACCACCCCGAGCACGGGGGTGGTCATGGTCGAGATCTTCTACGACTATCACATGATTCTTGCGCTGCCGTGGATCACTGCCTTCGTGCCCAATCCGGTCACACTGCACGCCTACACGCTGATGCCGAACACATTCGCCGAGCCGACGCCGATCCCTTAGGTGGATGCCATGAGTCGCACACAACAACGCGGGCAAGTCCTGGTCCTGATCGCCCTGGCATTCGTCGGGCTGGCGGCGTTTGTCGGCCTGGCGGTTGACGCCGGGATCTTGTTCAGCAGCCTCGGCCACCTGCGGCGGGCGACAGATGCGGCGGCGTTGGCAGCGGCCAACCAGTTCCGGGAAGGGCGATCGGTGTCTCAGATCGAGGCCTCGGCCACGGAGTTCATCACGCTCAACGCGCTCAATCCGGCCACGGCCGATGTCTTCATCTGCGACATCATCAACACGCCTCCCGACGCCTCCATCCATGATCCCAACCTCTGCCCGGGCCCCGGCGAGTTCGA
>DAIRVC010000152.1:0-6598 GCA_036803025.1 Anaerolineales bacterium | reverse complement strand
GGCCAGCGCAATCCAGGGGAGCGCGCCGGCCAGCCCGGGCGCGGAGGCCGCCGCCCCACCCCCCGCGCCGGATCCGCCGCCTGTGCCGCCGCCTGCGCCGCCGCTGCCGCCAGTCCCTCCTTCACTGCCCGTGCCCGCGCCGACTCCTCCGCCTGACGACGGTCCCGATCCCAGACGATCCAGGATGCCGGCGGTCCACTCCGCCGAGGGCAGAACCGGCGTCAGCCCGGCGAACAGAGCTCCCACCCGCTTCAGATCGTCGCGCGTCTCCCGACAGTCCGGACAGGAGGCGATGTGCGTCTCCACCGCCCGGCGCTCGCGCTTCCCGAGCTCGCCGTCGTGGTAGGCGGAGAGCATGTCTCCCAGTGTCTGGCAGCGCCCTGCCCCGCCGGCCAGGACCATACGCAGCCCGTGCAGCTGGCGGAACTGAAGCCGGGCGCGGTGGACCATCTGCCGGGCGTTCTCGTAGGTGCATTCGAGCGAGCGGGCCACCTCCTCATACGACAGGCCGCTGATCTCGCGCAGGATCAAGGCCTGACGGTGGGAAGTCGGCAGCTGGTCGAGGGTCCCCCATACGCTGCGGCGCAGCTCATCCTGCTGGACTCTGCGCTCGAGCGGACGCCGCGTGGTCGGCGCCTCGGGCATGGGTTCGGTTTCCTCCGAGTCCTCGGGCATCTCCACCAGGCGTTTGCGGCCGCGCAGGTCATCGATGGCCAGGTTACTGGCGATACGGTAGACCCACGACTTGAAGTCCCAGGGTGGCCCGAGGCGATCCAGGTGCTGGTGGGCCCGGATGAAGGCGTCCTGCGTCACGTCCTCCGCCGCCGGCAGATCGCCAAGCGTGTGGTAGACGTAGTTCAGGACCGGCTGATGGAGACGGGAGAAGAGCTCGGCGAAAGCCTCCCGGTCACCACCCTGCGCCCGGCGGACGAGGCCGGCCTCATCCGTAGTTGGGATACGACCTGTCTCTCTCTTCAAGTCCGATCCCTGGAACGTTCCCCCGCTCCGCCCTGTGACAACCGGCCGCACCCACGTCGGCCGGTTCCGACGCGGCCGCACCACGAGGTGAAGTGACTATAGCATAGGTACCGGGGCGGTCGCCAACGCCGGCTGTGGTATGCTGGTCCCATCTCGCCCTCGACCAACGCCGGTCTCCACCGACCACACCGATGACGGCCGCTGAATTCGCCCTGCCCAGCGCACGACGGACGGATCGCCGCTCCCCGCTGCGCTGGATCCTCTCGCATGTCGCCTGCCGCCGCTGGCTGGTGGTCAGCATGCTGGTCGGCGCGGCCGGAAACGCCGGGTTGGCAGCGGTGGTGCCGATCCTGGTCGGCCGCGCATTCAACGCCATCCTGCAGAGTCCCCCGGACATATCGCCTCTGGGCGGGATGGCCTTGGCCATCGCCGGCTCTCAAGTGCTGCGCGGCGCGCTGCAATTGGTGCGCAATTTCAGCGCCGAGCTGATCGGCCAGCGCCTGGAGCGCGATATCCGCGACGAGCTCTACCTGAGCCTGCTTGGGAAGAGCATGACCTTCCACCACCTGCAGCCGGTGGGGGACACGATGGCGCGCGCCACCAACGACGTGCGCGAGATCAACCTGATGTTCAGCCCGGGCATCAACCTGGTGGTCGGCTCGGCGAACTTCATGATCATCCCCCTTCTGGTGGCGCCTTCGTTTCACCCCTCCCTGGTCCTGGTGCCGGCCTTGTTCAGCGTCGGCTACTTCGCCGCGCTGTGGCACTACCTGCGTGAGCTGCGGCCGATCAGTGAGAACGCACGCCGGGCCTTCGGCGTGATGAACGCGCATCTGGCCGAGGCGATCGACGGCATCGAGGTAGTCAAAGGCCACGCCCAGGAGCCGGCCGAGGTGCGGCGCTTCGCCGAGCACGCCCAGCAGCATCGCAACGCATTTGTGCGCCAGGGAGAGGTGGAGGCCCGCTTCCTGCCGCTGCTTTTGATGGGCCTGGCCGAAGGCGGCGCCTTCCTGCACTCGCTCTCGCTCTTTCGCGCCGGTGCGCTCGATGTCGGCCAGGTGATCGCCTACATGGGCTTGATCCAGATGTTGGGCTTCCCCACCTTCACCTCGCTGTTCGCCTACTCGCAGGTCTCGCTGGGCATGGCCGGCGCCCGGCGCATCCTCGACCTGATCACGCGCCAGACCGAGCTCGATCAAAACCCGCAGGGCCGCGACCTTCCGATGCGCGGCGCCATCGAGTTCCGCGGCGTGCATTTCGGCTATCCCCAGGCCGAGCACTCGCTGGTCGACGTCTCTTTGCGGGTGGAACCTGGGCAGACGCTCGCCGTCGTCGGCCAGACCGGCGCCGGGAAATCGACGCTGGCCAAGCTGATCAGCCGCGTCTACGACGTCGGCGCCGGTCAGGTCCTGGTCGACGGGGTCGACGTGCGCCAGTGGGACCTGGCCGGGCTGCGGCGCCAGATCTCGATCATCGAGCAGGAGGTGTTCTTGTTCTCGCGCACGATCGCCGAGAACATCGCCTTCGGCCGACCGCAGGCAACGGCCGAACAGATCGAACAGGCCGCCCGCCAGGCTCAGGCGCACGAGTTCATCCTCGGCTTCCCGCAGGGATACCAGACCATCGTCGGCGAACGGGGCGTGACGCTCTCCGGCGGACAGCGGCAACGCATCGCCCTGGCGCGCGCCTTCCTGACCGATCCGCGCATCCTGATCCTGGACGATTCGACCTCGTCGATCGACAGCGCCACCGAGGACCAGATCCAGCGCGCCATCTTCTCCGCCGCCCGCGGCCGCACCACATTGATCATCACCCACCGCCTTTCGCAGATCCGCTGGGCGGATCGGATCCTGGTGCTGCGCCGCGGGCGGGTGGCGGCGATCGGTACCCACGCCGAGTTGATGGCCAGCTCCGAGCCGTACCGGCGCATCTTCACGCGCTACGAGGACGCCTGATGGGCTTCTTCGAGGGACTGGACGCGGAAGCCTACGATCGCTCCTACCGCGACCGTGAACTGCTGCGGCGGATGGCGCGCTACTTCAGGCCGCATGGGCGGCGTCTGGTCCTCATCTCGTTGCTGACGCTCGTCATCTCCGCCGCCGGAGCCCTGCTTCCGGTGGTTGTGGCGCGCGGCGTCGATCTGATGGCCGAACGCGATTCGACCCGTCTCATGTTCGCCCTGGGCGGCGCGCTCCTCAGCCTGGGAGTGACCGTGTGGCTGGTCAACTGGGTCAGCCGCCGCCTGACGACGCGGACCGTCGGGGACGTCATGCTCAAGCTCAGGCACGACGCCTTCGCCGCCGCCGCTGAACATGACCTGTCCTTCTATTCCGAGAATGCCTCCGGCGGGATTGTCAGCCGCATCACCTCCGACACGTACGATCTCGCCCAGATGACCGTGCTGCTGACCGACCTGGTCAATCAGGTGGTCGAGGCGCTGATCCTGTTCGTCGTCCTGCTGCGCATCGAGTGGCGCCTGACCCTGCTCCTGATCGCTCTGATGCCGTTCGTCTTCGCGGTGGCGCTGATCTTCCGCCGCCTGGCACGCAAGGCCACCCGGCAGGGTTTTCGCGCCATGGCCAGCGTCAACGCGCTGGTCAAAGAGGCCATCAGCGGCATCGCCATCGCCAAGAACTTCCGCCAGGAGGGGGCGATCTATCAGGAATTCCAGGAGGTCAACCGCACCTCCTACCGCTTGAACGTCCGGCGCGGATTGGTGCTCTCGCTGGTCTTTCCCACGCTGAACGCCTTGGGCGGCGTGGCTACCGCCATTCTGGTCTACAGCGGCGGACGCAGCGCGGCCGCCGCGGCGATCAGCGTCGGCGCCTGGTACCTGTTCATCAGCAGCCTCGACCGCTTCTGGTTCCCCATGCAGAACCTGTCGGCGTTCTGGAGCCAGATCCAAAGCGGGCTGTCCGCCTCCGAGAGAGTGTTCGCCTTGATCGATGCCGAGTCGGCGGTGGTCCAAACCGAGGCGCGGCCTCGGGCGCGCCTGAAAGGCGATATCCGCTTTGAGTCGGTCTCATTCGCCTATCGGCCGGACGTGCCCGTCCTGCAGGACTTCGACCTGCATATCCGGCCGGGCGAGAACCTGGCCCTGGTCGGACACACCGGCGCCGGGAAATCGACCATCGCCAAGCTGATCGCCCGCTTCTATGAGTTCCAGGGCGGACGTCTCTTGATCGATGGGATGGACATCCGCACCTTCGAACTGGCCTCGTACCGCCGTCAACTGGGGATCGTCTCCCAGGTCCCATTCCTGTTCGCCGGCAGCGTGGCGGACAACATCCGCTACGCTCGACCAGAGGTCGATCTGCCGGAGATCGAGATTCTGGCTCGCCGCATCGGGGACGGGGAATGGTTGGAGACTCTGCCGCACGGATTGCAGACGGAAGTCGGCGAGCGCGGCGGCCGGCTGTCGATGGGACAGCGCCAGTTGGTCTCGCTCCTGCGCGTCCTTGTGCAGAAGCCGGCTGTGTTCATCCTGGACGAGGCGACCGCCAGTGTGGACCCGTTCACTGAGTCGCAGATCCAGCAAGCGCTGGCCCTGGTGTTGGCTGAGACCACTTCGATCCTGATCGCCCATCGACTCTCCACCGTGCGCGCCGCCGATCGCATCCTCGTCCTGCGTCAGGGCAAGGTTATCGAGCAAGGCACGCACGCCGGATTGATGTCGCAGGGCGGGCACTATGCCGAGCTGTACGCGACCTACTTCCGGCACCAATCCTTGGAGTACGTCGAGCAGGCCAAGCGGCTGGCCGCGGCCGACTAGCCGCCAGGCCGAGCGCGCCGGGCGCAAGCGCGCCACGCCGCGGCGCGCGGACCGCCACGCGACTCGCACCTCGTCCCCGGCGGTGCGGGCGCGACGATCCCTGGCCTCTGGAGGAAATCGGCGGGTCTCGGCGATTCGCTCCCCTTTGGGTTGACGAAGGTGATAGAATCAAGGGCAAGGCGGAACCAGGCCGGCGGCGGGGCGTACCGTGAAGCTGCAGGCAACTCCGCCTCAGAGTGGAGGGAAGGTCGGCATAACGCAGACAGCGAGACTCGTGAGCGGAGCGCCGTGCAGCCTGTGGACCCGCGTGGCCCGACCGTTCGAAACCCGAATGCACCAACCCACTTGAAAGGGAGTCCCCATGAGTCTTTTCACCAAGATCCTCGAGAAGCTCGGCATGAAGCCCGCCGAAGACAAGCCCGCCGCAACGCCGTCGAAACCCAAGGTCGCCACCCTCTCCAAGGCCACCAAAGATGCCATGGCCAAGCTCGACACCGCCCAGAAGAGCCCGATCGGGCGGGCGGTTCCGATGGTCGACGTCGTCGGCAAGCTCGAGGGCATGGCCGCCAGGAGCAAGGAGAAGCTGAACTGGAGGGAATCGATCGTCGACCTGCTCAAGCTTCTCAACCTCGACAGCAGCCTTGAGGCGCGCAAGGAATTGGCCGTCGAGCTGGGATGCCCGGCGGACAAGATGAGCGACTCGGCCCGCATGAACGTCTGGCTGCACAAGACTGTGATGCAGAAGCTCGCCGCCAACGGCGGGAACATCCCCAGGGAGCTGTGGGACTGAGCGCATAGCCCTCTCGGTCCGCCGCGGCTCCCAAACCGGCGGCTGCGGCCGTCCGAACGAGGCGCTCCTGGATCTTTCAACCACAATCTAGATCACCATAACGGCGTGAGCCTCCCTCGGGGCTCACGCCGTCGTTCTACTGAAGGCCCTCCTGGCGGCACTCCATTCGTCGTCGCGGGATCGGTCGCCCAGCAGCCGGGAGCGCGGCTTCTTCCCGAATCCCCGATGGAACCCGGCCATCCTGCACTATACTGGGGCAGACCAACCTCACGCGTGCCGGGCTCCGGCGAAGGATGGCGCGATGAGCACCGAAGCGTACCGACGGCTGGCCGAGCACCTCAACGCACTGCCGAACGGCTTCCCTCCTACTGAAAGCGGCGTCGAGCTGAAGCTCCTGGGCAAGATCTTCACGCCCGAAGAGGCGGATCTCACCGCGCGGCTGCGGCTGACCCTCGAATCTCCGGCGGAGATCGCCGCGCGTCTGGGAGAAGAGCCGCACGAGCTGGCGGCGCGCCTCAAGGCATTGGCCCGCCGCGGCCTGATCGAGGTGTCACGCGCCGAGTCCGGCCTGATCTACGGCGCGCTGCCGTTCGTCTTCGGCATCTACGAGAGCCAGATCCCGAGCATCGACACCGAGCTGGCCCAGCTGTTCGAGGATTATTACCATCAGGCCTTCGGTGCCGGGCTGGCCATCGCGCCGCAGATCCACCGAGTCATCCCGATCCAAGAGAGCGTTCAGGCCGGCATCGAGATCAAGCCCTACGAGAGCGCCGCGGATCTTCTCAACCAGGCCCAGTCCTGGGGCGTCCTGAACTGTATCTGCAGGACTCAGAAGGCGCTGATCGGCCAGGCCTGCCACCACCCGATCGACGTCTGCCTGGCCCTCGGTCAGACACCGAACGCATTCGAGCGCAATCCGGTGGTACGCGCCCTGACGCACGAGGAGGCACTGGGTGTGCTCCGCCGGGCAGCCGAGGCGGGCCTGGTGCACTCGGTCAACAACACCCAGCGCGACGTCATCTACGTCTGCAACTGCTGCACCTGCTCGTGCGGGATCC
>DAIRVC010000151.1:0-6625 GCA_036803025.1 Anaerolineales bacterium | reverse complement strand
TGACTACAACACCGAAGCCGCCTCGCAGATCGCCCGTTTCCTGCAGCAGCAGGGCGGGCCGCGCCAGGTGTACTTCTTCGGCTCGCCGCGCATGAGCTACTTCAGCCACGCTTCGATCGAATTCCTCGCGCCCGAGGCGACGGGGATCGACGTCTCCGAACCCTTGACGTCCCCGCCGGATTGGAGCCTGAGCCAGGCGACCACGTTCGTCTTCCTGCCGGAGCGTTCGGGTGAACGTGAGCTTGTCGCACGTGCCTTCCCCGGCGGCGTCAACTACACTGGGCGCTCGCGCAGCGGCTCCCCGCTCTTCTACGTCTACGTGTTCGACCGGCGCTGACCGGCGAGGCCCTCACCGCTTTCCAGGGCGGTTCCTTCGGTCTGCGCCGGAAGCCAGGCCCGCCGTGGCGGCTCACGCTCCAGGCACCTCCGGCGCTATAATGCTCGCTCGCCGCCAAGCCGGGGGCGGTCCTGCTCCCTGAGCGGAGGTCGTGTGAAAGCGGTCGTCTTCCATCATCACGGAGGGCCAGACGTCCTCGAATTCGCTGAGCTGCCCGACCCCGAACCGGCGGCCGGGCAGGTCTTGGTCCGGCTGCGCGCGGCTGCGCTCAATCGACTCGACCTGTGGACGCGGGAAGGCTGGCCCGGGCTGCAACTGGAACTCCCGCATATCCCCGGAGCCGATGGCGCCGGGGAGATCGCCGCGCTGGGGCCAGGCGTCTCGGGCTGGCAGGTCGGCGAGCGTGTGGTGATCAACGCCAACCTGTCATGCGGCCGCTGCCCGGCCTGCCTGGCGGGGCACGACAACCGCTGCGACGACTGGCACCTGTTGGGTGAAACGCGGCGCGGGACGTATGCCGAATTCGTGGCCGTCCCAAGTGCGAACGTGCTCAGAGTCCCGTCGGGCGTCGAGGACGCCGCTGCGGCCGCCGCTGGCCTGGTCTTTCACACAGCCTGGCATTCGCTGATCACGCGCGGCAGCCTGCGCGCCGGGGAGTCGGTGCTCATCGTCGGCGCCTCCGGCGGGGTGAACACTGCCAGCATTCAGATCGCCAAGCTTGCCGGGGCCAAGGTGTATGTCATCGGCTCCGCCCCGGCCAAGGTCGCACTGGCCGAGTCGTTGGGCGCCGATTGGGTCTTCGACCGCTCCAAGGACCCCAACTGGGGCAAGGCGCTCTTCCAGGCGACCGGCCGGCGGGGGGTCGATGTTGTCGTCGACAACGTCGGCGCCGGGACGATGCCGAGCAGCCTGCGATCGGCGCGCAGAGGCGGCCGCATCCTGACCGTCGGCAACACCGGCGGAGCCACGTTTGAGATCGACAACCGATTCGTGTTCGGGAGGCACCTGTCGATCCTCGGCTCGACCATGGGGACGCATGCAGACTTCGCGGCGGTAATGGGTTTAGTCTTCGAAGGCAAGCTGAAGGTCGCGCTGGACCGCACCTTTCCCCTGGCGGAAGCGCGTCTGGCGCAGGAACGCCTGGCGGCAGGCGAGCAGTTGGGGAAGATCACCCTTGCCGTCTAGGCCCAGGCCGGCGCTCGTAACCTGGCTGTGCCTGGGAGTGTTAACGCTCTCAGCCTTCGGCCTGGCCCGCCTTTCCCTTGGGCTCTCCTTGCCTGAGCTGCCGTTGAGCGTCCCGCGCGCGTACCTTCCGCTGTCGGGGGGCGTGTGGGCGGCGGCAGGCCTAACTGCGGCGGCCGGTCTGTTCTACGGGGCGCGCTGGGCCCCGCGCCTGGCCCGTTGGGCGCTGCCCGTCATGGCTGTCTGGTACTGGGCCGATCGCCTGCTGTTCGTCCGGACCGACTTTGCCCGTCAGAGCTGGCCGGCAGCGCTGGCCTTCACACTGGCAGGCGTGCTGGCGGTGTTCTGGGTGCTGAGCCGATCATCGGTAGTCAGATACTTCGGGGAGTGATGCGGATGAGCGATGCGTCGAAGAGCGAGCACCTGCGCAGCCTGCGGGAACAGGCCCTGGGCGGCGGCGGGCCGGAGAGGATCGCCGCTCAGCACAATCAAGGCCGGCTTACGGCGCGCGACCGTCTCGACCTGCTTCTGGACAAGGGCTCCTTTCGCGAGACCGACATGTTCGTCACGCACCGCACGACGGACTTCGGACTCGGAGCGCGCCAGTACCTGAGCGACAGCGTCATCACCGGTTGGGGAACCGTCGACGGCCGCCTGGTCTACGTCTTCTCCCAGGACTTCACCGTCTTCGGCGGCAGCCTGGGCGAGGTGCACGCCGAGAAGATCTGCAAGATCATGGACATGGCGGTCAAGAACGGCGCCCCGCTCATCGGCTTGAATGATTCGGGCGGCGCTCGCATTCAAGAGGGCGTCGTCTCGCTCGGGGGCTACGCCGACATCTTCCTGCGCAACACCCTGGCCTCGGGCGTGATCCCGCAGATCAGCGCCATCATGGGCCCTTGCGCCGGCGGGGCAGTCTACTCACCGGCTCTGACCGACCTGATCTTCATGGTGCGCGGCTCTTCCTACATGTTCGTGACCGGTCCGGACGTAGTCAAGACGGTCACACACGAGGATGTGACCTTCGAAGCGCTCGGCGGCGCGGACGTCCACGCCAGCACCTCGGGCGTGTGCCACTTCGTCGCCGAGAGCGAGGCGGACTGCCTGTACATGATCCGCCTGCTGCTCTCCTATCTCCCGCAGAACAACATGGAGGACCCGCCCTTTCGGCCGACCACAGACGACCGGCTCCGCACCGAAGCGGCGCTGGACGAGATCATCCCCGACGATCCGAGCAAGCCATATGAGATGCGTGACATCATCCGCATGGTGGTCGACGACGGCGTGTTCTTCGAGATCCACGAGCACTACGCCTCCAATGTCGTCGTCGGCTTCTCCCGGCTGGGCGGACACAGCGCCGGCATCGTCGCCAACCAGCCGGCGGTGCTGGCCGGGGTCCTGGACATCAACGCCTCGGACAAGGCCGCCCGTTTCGTGCGCCTGTGCGATTCGTTCAACATCCCCCTGATCACATTCGTCGACGTCCCCGGTTTCCTACCGGGCACAGGCCAGGAACACGGCGGCATCATCCGTCACGGCGCCAAGCTGCTGTACGCCTACTGCGAGGCGACCGTACCTAAGATCACGGTCATCACCCGCAAGGCATACGGCGGCGCGTACGACGTCATGTCGTCCAAACACATCCGCGGCGACCTGAACTTGGCCTGGCCGAGCGCCGAGTTGGCGGTGATGGGGCCCGAAGGCGCCGTCAGCATCATCTTTCGCAAGGAGTTGGCCGAGGCGGCCGATCCGGTCAAGCGCAAGGCCGAGCTGGCGGCCGAGTACCGCCAGAAGTTCGCCAACCCGTACGTGGCCGCCTCGCGCGGCTACCTCGACGACGTCATCGAGCCGAGCGCCACTCGCCAGCGCTTGATCAACGGGCTCGAGATGCTCAGCAACAAGCGCGACGCCAATCCGGCCAAGAAGCATGGCAACATCCCGCTCTGACCGTCCATCTGCGCCCGCACAGGCCCGGCTGCCCGGCCAGGAGCACGGCCGGCTGGTGGTCGACGGCCATGCGATTCACTGGGAGCGCGCCGGGGAGAAGAACGCACCGGCGGTCATCCTGCTGCATCACGGGTTGGGATCGGTGCGGGCCTGGAGGCACCAGGTGCCGGCGCTGGTGCAGGCCGGCTGGCAGGTGTTGGCCTACGATCGCTGGGGCTACGGCGGCTCCGAGGCGCGCCCGGCGCTCGACCTGCCGGCCTTTGGCGTCGACCAGCGCGATCTGGCGGCCGTCATGCAGGCGTTCGAGTTGCGGCGCGCCGCCCTGGTCGGACACAGCGACGGGGGGACTCTGGCACTCTACTTCGCCGCGCAGCACCCGCAGCGCGTGACCCGCCTCGTGATCGTCGCCTCGCACATCTACGTCGAAGTCAGCATGCTTCCCGGGATGGCAGCGGTGATCCAGAGCTACACCGAGGACCCCGAGCTGCGCTCCAGACTCGAGCGCGCTCACGGCGACAAGGCCGAGGCCGTGTTCAGCAACTGGTTCGGAGGCTGGCGGCGGCCGGAGCACCTGACCTGGGACATGCGCCCGCTGCTTTCGCGGATCACCTGCCCGACGCTCGTCATCCAGGGCGAGGCGGATGAGTACGCCACCCCTCAGCACGCGCGCGACATCGCCGATCATGTCCAACACGGCACGCTGTGGTTGATCCCGGGCGTGGCACACATGCCGCCGCAGGAAGTCCCGGACCTCTTCAACCGCCGGGTGCTCGAGTTCCTCGAGCCCGGCAGGCAGGAGTAGAGGCCGCCGATGTTCACCAAGGTGTTGATCGCCAATCGCGGGGAGATTGCCGTCCGGATTATCCGCGCCTGTCGCGAGCTCGGTATCGAAACGGTGGCAGTGTTCTCCGAGGCCGATCGTTCAGCGCTGCATGTGCGCTACGCCGACGAGGCCTACCTCCTCGGCCCGGCGCCGTCGCGCGAGTCGTACCTGCGCGCCGACCGGATCATCGATATCGCCCGCAAGTGCGGAGCCGGCGCCCTGCATCCGGGGTACGGCTTCCTGGCCGAGCGTGAGGATTTCGCCCGCGCCGTCGAGGAGGCCGGGCTGGCATTCATCGGACCCAAGCCGAGCGCCATCGCCGCCATGGGCGACAAGGCAGTCGCCCGCAGGACGGTCACCGCTGCCGGCATCCCGGTCGTGCCCGGGACGGAGGGCGAGGGTTCGCTGCGCGACGACGAGATTCTGGCCATCGCCCCCCAGATCGGCTTCCCGCTGCTGATCAAGGCCACCGCCGGCGGCGGCGGAAAAGGCATGCGCGAGGTCGCTCTGCAGGCCGACATGCCCGGCCTGCTCCAGGCCGCCCGGCGCGAGGCCGAGGCCGCATTCGGCGACGGGAACGTCTACCTGGAGAAGCTCGTGCCGAACGCCCGCCACATCGAGTTCCAGATCCTGGCCGACGAGCACGATAACGTCATCCACCTGGGCGAGCGCGAGTGCTCGCTGCAGCGGCGCCACCAGAAGCTGCTCGAGGAGGCGCCTTCGCCTTTTCTGGGCGAAGACGAAGAGCTGCGCCAGCGTATGGGCGCGGTCGCCTGCCAGGCCGCCCGGGCAGTGGATTACCACAGCGCCGGGACGATCGAGTTTCTGATCGACAAGGAGCGCAACTTCTACTTTCTCGAGATGAACACGCGCTTGCAGGTCGAGCACCCGGTGACCGAGGCGGTCACCGGGCTGGACATTGTCAAGGAGCAGATCCGCATCGCCCGCGGCCGCAAGCTGCACGTCACCCAGGAGGAAGTCCACCAGAACGGCTGGGCGATCGAGTGCCGCATCAATGCCGAGGACCCCTACAACGACTTCCTGCCTTCGGTCGGCCGGATCGCGCAGATCATCCCGCCGACCGGGCCGGGTGTGCGGGTCGATACCGGCGTCTATCCCGGCTTCGAAATCTCGCCCTACTACGATTCGCTCATCTCGAAGCTGATCTGCTGGGGCGAAACGCGCGGCGAGGCCATCCTGCGCACGCGCCGCGCCCTGGAGGAGTACCGCATTCTGGGCGTGCGCACCAACATCCCCTTCCACCAGAGCATCCTCGAATCGCCCCGCTTCATTGCCGGCCAGTACGACACGCGCTTTGTCGAGGAACGCTTCTCGATCGATGCCGCCGAGGAGGGCAAAGTGGTGCGGCCCGACATCGCTGCCATCCTGGCCACGCTGGTCGCCCACCGCCAGGGGCAGCAAGCCTCGCAGATCGTGCGCCGTGGCGAGCGCGATACCAGCAACTGGAAATGGGTCGGACGCTGGGAGCGGATGCACCGATGAGAAACGGCCGGGCGGATAGGATGAATCGATGAAGTACCTGACGACCGTCGACGAGCAGGCCTTCGAGATCGAGGTCAAGTCCGAGCGCGAGATCCTGGTCAACGGCGAGCGCGTCGAGGTCGACTTCCAGTCCGTCGCCGGCGAGCCGGTCTACTCGCTGATCGTCGACGGGCGCTCGCATGAAGCCTACGTCTACCCGGAGCAGAACGGCCTCTCGGTGTTGATGGTCGGGCGGCTCTATCAGGTGACCGTTGAGGACGAACGCCAGCGGCGCCTGCGCGAAGCCACCGGCGGGCTGGCGCTCTCGAGCGGCGACTTCCAGCTCAAGGCGCCCATGCCCGGCCTGGTCGTGGCCATACCGGTCGAAGCCGGGCAGGAAGTGGAACGCGGCGCCATCCTGGTGATCCTCGAGTCGATGAAGATGCAGAACGAGCTCAAGGCGCCTCGCCAGGGGTCCGTAGCACAGGTGCGGGTCCGCCCCGGCGACCGCGTCGATCAGGGTCAGGTCCTGGTGACCTTGAGCTGATCCTGGCTGGGGAGCTGCACGATGACCGAACGTCTGACAAGCGCCCGCCGCCGCTGGCAGGAGCAGGTGGTCGATCCGCTGCTGCGGACCGCGCCGGAGCGCCGACCCGAGTTCGCCACCTCCTCCGGCATCCCCATCGAGCGGCTCTACCTCCCGCCCGACCCGGATCCCGACTACCTGGAACGCATCGGCTTCCCGGGCGACTACCCCTTCACGCGCGGCATCCAGGCGACCATGTACCGCGGCCGCCTGTGGACCATGCGCCAGTACGCCGGCTACGCCACCGCCGAGGAATCCAACCGCCGCT
>DAIRVC010000150.1:0-6649 GCA_036803025.1 Anaerolineales bacterium | reverse complement strand
CACAGACAGCTCAGGGCCAGCCCGGCCGCCACCCACCACCAGGACCGACTGCGCGTCCCACGCGGCGCGGGCTCTTTCGCGGCCGGCTGCGTGACGGGAGGCGGGACGAGCAGAGTCTGTTCACGCCCTCTCTTGCGGCGGGTCGTTGGCGGGAGCGCGGACAAAGTCCGTTGGTCGGGGAGGTCCGCATGCGCCTGGCCGCCGATCGCCGCAGAAAAGGCGGCCACCATCTGCTCGACGTCCGGGAAGCGGTCGGCTCGCTCCTTGGCCAGCGCTTTGAGCAGCACGCGTTCGGCCGCATCCGGGACGCGCGGGTTGAGCGTGCGCGGCAGCGGCAGCGGCGTGTAGATGTGATCATGGATGATGGAGAACGGCGTATCGGCGCTGAAGGGCACGCGCCCAACCACCATCTCGTACAGCACCACGCCAAAGGAGTAGATGTCCGTCCCCTGGTCGAGATCGCGCTCGCCGCGGGCCTGCTCAGGGGAGATGTACTGCGGCGTGCCGAGCATCATGTCGCTGGAGAGCGTCGACTCGCCGGCCTGCGCGATGCGCGCCAGGCCGAAGTCGGCCAGGTAGATGCCACCATCGGGGCTGAGCAGGACGTTGGACGGCTTGATATCCCGGTGCAGGACTCCGCGCTTGTGCGCGTAGGAGAGCCCCTGGCCGATGGCGTCCACGATCCGCAGGCCCTCTTCCTTGGTCAGCGGGCCGCGCAGCATTCGCGCCTTGAGCGTCTCCCCTTCGATGAACTTCATCACCAGGTAGGGTTGCCCGCCATGCTCGGAGAAGTCGTAGATGGGGACGATATTGGGGTGCTCCAGGCGGGCGACCACGCGTGCTTCGCGCTGGAAGCGGGCCAGGAAGTTGGGATCTTCCATGAAGGCCCGGTGCAGCACCTTGATGGCCACGTAGCGGTCAAGCGAGGCATGGTAGGCCTTGTACACAGTGGCCATGCCCCCCTGCCCGAGCTGCTCGATGATGCGGTAGGGGCCGACGTTCTCGCCGACGGAGAAGGACATCGCGGGCTCCTGGGTTCTGATCAAGAGGATTATATGTCCGCGCCTGTTGCCCCGGCAACAAGGACCCGCGAACTGGAAGTAAACCGCAAGGCGGCAAAGAACGAGGCCCCGGGGAATTCACCCTGGGGCCTCGGCAGGTGACGAGACTGCGGCTACTTGTCGGCCAGAGCGGCCACTCCTGGAAGGGTCTTGCCCTCCAGGAATTCCAGCGAGGCGCCGCCTCCGGTGGAGACGTGCGTCATCTTCTTGGCCACACCCGCCTTCTTCACGGCGCTGGCACTATCCCCCCCGCCGATCACGGTCGTCGCCCCGCTCTCCGCAAGCGCCCGCGCCAGGGCAAAGGTGCCTTCGGCGAAGCGCGGGAACTCGAACACGCCCATCGGGCCGTTCCAGACGATCAGCCGTGCACCGCTGAGCGCCTGCTTGAAGGCCTCCAGGCTCTTCGGGCCGATATCCAGCACTCGCCAGCCTTTCGGCACCTTGTCGACATCGACCACCCGGCTCTGGGCGTCGGCCTCGAACTTGTCGCCGATCACGGCATCCACCGGCAGCAGGAGTTTGGCGGCGTGCTTGGCCAGGAGCGAGGCGGCCGTCTCGACAGCCTCCGTCTCGACCAGGCTGTCGGCCATATCGTAGCCTTTGGCGGCCAGGAAGGTATTGGCCATGCCGCCGCCGACGATCAGCCGGTCGCACTTCGAGAGCAGGTTCTCGATAACGGCGATCTTGTCGCTGATCTTGGCGCCGCCCAGGATGGCGACGTACGGATGCTGCGGATTGAGCGTGGCCCGTCCGAGGTACTCGAGCTCCTGCTCCATCAAGAACCCCGACACAGCGGGCAAGTGGTGAGCCACTCCCTCTGTGCTGGCATGCGCGCGGTGCGCCGAACCGAATGCATCGTTGACGTAGATCTCTCCCAGCGCGGCCAGCTTCTTGGCGAACGCCGGGTCGTTCTTCTCCTCTTCCTTGTGGAAGCGGACATTCTCCAGCATGAGAATCTCGCCCGGCTTGAGGGCACGCGCCATCGACTCTACCTCGGCGCCGATGCAGTCGGGCGCCATCTTGACCGGCTTCCCCAACAGCCCGGCCAGCGTCTCGGCAGCGGCCTTGAGACTGAACTCCGGATCCGGCCCGCCCTTCGGCCGGCCCAAGTGGCTCATCAGAATCAACGGCGAGCCCTGCTCCAGGACATACTGGATGGTCGGCAGAGAGGCGCGTATGCGCTTGTCGTCGGTGACCTTTCCGCCCTCCATGGGGACGTTGAAGTCGACGCGCATCAGAACGCGCTTGCCTCTCAAATCCAGATCGCGAACGCTCTTCTTGTTCATGGGGACCTCCCCCCTGCCATCCCCCGCCCCGCGCCTTCCCCTTTCAGAGTCAGGCAAGGGGAACGGGGGGATGGTTGGGGGTATGTCGCTAGAGCTTCTTGGCGATCAGGTTGGCCAGATCGGCTGTCCGGACGGAGTAGCCCCACTCATTGTCGTACCAGGTGACAACCTTGATGAAGTCGCCCTTGTCCTTCCCCAGCACGGAGGTGAAGGCCAGGTCAACCGACGAACTATGGGGATCGCCCTTGAAGTCGATGCTGACCAGCGGCTCATCGACCGCAGCCAGAATGCCCTTGAGCGGGCCGGCGGCTGCGTCGCGGAAAGCCTGGCGCAACTCGTCGGTCGTGGTCGGTTTCTCAATCTGCGCCGTGAAGTCGACCACGGAGACCGTCGGCGTGGGCACACGCAGCGAGTAGCCATCGAACTTGCCCGCCAGGTCGGGGATGACCAGCTTGAGTGCCTTGGCCGCGCCGGTCGTGGTCGGGATGATATTCAAGGCCGCGGCGCGCGCCCGGCGCAGGTCGCTGTGCGGCAGGTCGAGAATCCTCTGGTCGTTGGTGTACGCGTGGATGGTCGTCATGAAGCCGCGCACGATCGTGTACTTGTCGTGGACGACCTTGACCGCCGGGGCCAGACAGTTGGTGGTGCACGAGGCGTTGGAGACAACGTGGTGGATCTTGTTGTCGTACTTGTCGTCGTTCACGCCCAGGACGATGGTCAGGTCCTCGCCTTCGGACGGCGCGGTGATGATGACCTTCTTGGCGCCGCCCTTGGTGATGTGGTTCTCTGCACCCTTGACTTCCTTGCCCTTCTTGTTGACGCCGTCCTTCTTGATCGTGAACAGGCCCGTGCCCTCGACCACGATGGACACGCCCAGGTCGCCCCAGGGAATCTTGGCCGGGTCGGATTCCTTGAACGCCTTGACGCGCTCACCGTCGACGACCAGCGCGTCCTCGCCCACTTCGACCTTGCCTTCAAACCGCCCGTAGTTGGAGTCGTACTTGAACAAGTGGGCCATGGTCTTCAGGTCGCCGATGTCGTTGAAGGCAACGACCTCCAGCGTATCGGGGTAGTACTGGCGGATCGCCCGCAAGACCTGCCGGCCGATCCGTCCGAAGCCGTTGATGCCTACTCGGGTGGTCATGTTCCTTCTCCTGTCTGCAGCGGAGCTAGTTTGGACTTGGCTCGTTCGCCGTCCGATCGCTGACGGGGCCCTCCAACGGACCCGTGCGCTCCTCGAACAGCCGGACCAAGACCTCCGCAAGTTTGTCAGAATCGTGCCGCCACGGTCGCTCCACGTCGTTGAGAGGGCCCCGGTAGACCGGGAGCGTCGAGCCGCCGTTCTCCGGGGCACGCACGAAGGCCGCGCCCTGCCCCAGGTCCCCCTCGTAGCGGTCATTGACGACGACCATGTCGACCAGGTCGCGGCCGACGTGCGCATCGAGTGCAGCCACATGGCGGTTGCAGTCGTAGCCGTCCGTCTCCCCGGCCTGCGTGGCCACGTTGCAGATGTAGATCTTCAAGGCCTTGCTGGCGCGGATGGCGCGGCCGATATCCGGAATCAGCAGGCTGGGCATGACGCTCGTATACAGGCTTCCCGGGCCGACCACGATCATCTCGGCGCCCAGGAGCGCCCGGATCGCCTCCGGATGCGCCGGCGCTTCGGCCGGCTCAATGTGGACGCGGCGGATCTCGCCCGGCGCGGCCGGAATGCGGCTTTCACCGGCAACGCGGATCGCCGAAGCGTCGGCAGCCAGCGCCTTGTCGGCTACGAGCGAGATGGCGGACAAGGTCGAGGGCAGGACCTGGCCCTTGACGGCCAGCACGCGACCGGCCTCCATCAGTCCGCGATCGAAACTGCCGGCCACGCCGGACAACGCGGCGATGAACAAGTTGCCGAATGAGTGACCGTCGAGCTCCCCCGCCTCGGCAAACCGGTACTGGAAGAGCTGGGTGATCAGGTCCTCGTCGTCGCTCAGCGCGGCCAGGCAGTTGCGCAAGTCGCCGGGGGGCGGCATGCCGAGCGAGCGGCGCAGTCTCCCCGACGAGCCGCCGTCGTCGGCGACGGTCACGATGGCCGTCAGGTTGGTGCTGTGCTTCTTCAGGCCGCGCAGCAGGGTCGACAGCCCAGTGCCCCCGCCGATGACGACGATGCGCGGCCCCCGTCCCAACCGCCGGTGCTCGGCGACCGCGTCGACCACCTGCCTTCCCGGACGTACGAAGGGGGCCAGCAGGGCCCGGTTGAGGCGAAAGAGGGCAAACCCGACCAGCGAGAAACCGGCCGTTCCCAAGACCACCGCTCTCAGCCAGCGCGGGAGCACCCGCAGGCTGAGCACGGCCAGTAGAGGCGATTCGGGGTTGTTGCGGTAGATGTCCAGTAGCAGGACGGCCAGTCCCAGGCCGATCAGCGCCATCCCGATGGTCATCAGCGCGAACCAGCGCTTGATGCCCAGACCGGGCCGGAGCCAACGCCACAGTCGGCCCCGGGTTGCGCCGGGGCCGCCGTTCGAGCGGTGTGGGGGAGTGGACGAACGCACGAATGGACTCTACCAGAGTTGCCAGGGAGCGTCAACGAACGCCCTTCTACCCTCACCATCGAGGTGCATTCGTCCACATCTGGCGGTGGACGCGGCCGCCTGCCGACCGCCTACCGGGCCGCATGGGCATGCACTATAATCACAGTCCGGCACGCGACGGCACGCTGGCCCGTGCCTCTCTTGACGCAGACAGCACAGCCCCTCGCCTTCAGCGGTCGGGGGGCTTTCAATGATGAGGAGAAGGTCCCGCCTATGTCCGACTTCGATAGGATGCGCGAGCTGCAACAGACGGCCTCCACCAAGATCGTCCTGCTGGTCATGGACGGCCTGGGCGGGATGGCCATGCGGCCCGGCGGCCTCACCGAACTGGAGGCCGCTGAGACCCCCAACCTGGATCGAATTGCGGTCGAGGGCGCGCTCGGGCTCAGCCTGCCCATCGCCCCCGGAATCACCCCCGGCTCCGGACCGGCACACCTGTCGCTCTTTGGCTACGATCCGCTGCACTACGTCGTCGGCCGCGGCGTCCTCGAGGCGATCGGGGTCGGGATGCAGGTGCACAAGGGCGACGTCGCCGCCCGCGGCAACTTCTGCACCGTCGACTCTGCCGGCAAGATCATCGACCGCCGCGCCGGGCGCATCGCCAGCGAGGCGGCCGCGCCGATCGTAGAGCGCATGGCTCAGGTGAATGTCCCGGGCGTCGCCACCGAGGTGCGGCCGGTGAAGGAGTACCGCTTCGCCGTGGTGATGCGCGGGCCGGATCTCGGGGCGCACATCGCCGATACCGACCCGCAGCAGACCGGCGTCGAGCCGCTGCCGGCGCGGGCGCTGGAACCTGGATCGAACAAAGCCGCCGAGCATTTCAACGCCTGGATCCATGGGGCCCGGCAGGCCGTCGCCGGCGAGCCCAAGGCCAACGCCGTGACATTGCGCGGCTTTTCGACCGATCCGGCGCTGCCGCAGTTCCCCGAGATCTACGGCCTGCGGGCCGCCTGTGTGGCCGTCTATCCGATGTACAAAGGCGTTTCGCGCCTGGTGGGCATGGAACTGGAAGACGTCCAGGGCGATATGCCGGCGGATGAGTTCGCCGCGGTCGCCCGCGCCTGGACGCGATACGACTTCTTCTTCATCCACATCAAGAAGACCGACAGTCGAGGCGAGGACGGCGACTTCGACGGGAAGGTGGCTGTGATCGAATCGGTCGACAAGGCGCTGCCCACCCTGCTCGACCTCAAACCCGACGTCCTGGCCGTCACCGGCGACCATTCCACCCCGGCGCGCATGAAGACCCACACCTGGCACCCGGTGCCGTTCCTGCTCTGGGCCCCCGGAACGGTGCGCAGCGACGATCAGACCCAGTTCGGCGAGCGCTCCTGTGCCCACGGCGGGCTGGGGACCTTCCCGACCACGCAGGTCATGCCGCAGCTCATGGCGCACGCCGGGCGCCTGATCAAGTTCGGCGCGTAGCCTTCAGGTAGCCTCGCCTATGCCGGCGTGCCCAGGCGGCGCTGCAATCGGGTGGCGGCCCAGTACAGCGCCACGGCCTCGACCAGCGTGCCACCGGCCAACAGCAGGAATACGTCGCGCCAGAACCGCTCGGGGAAGAGGCGGATGAGGGTGTCGCTGTAGTAGAACAGCCAGGTGTCGCCTTCGAAGAAGATGCGATGGAAACCGACGAAAACCGTCGAGAAGGCGGACAGCAGGCCGAGGCCCAGCAGCACCATCACGCCCAGGGTCAGCAATCCGCCGGCGGATAGACCACGCAGTG
>DAIRVC010000149.1:0-6724 GCA_036803025.1 Anaerolineales bacterium | reverse complement strand
CGACCACGTCGCCTACGCCTACCTGGTCTATGATCTCGGCCTGGAGGACGTAGAGGCACTCACGCGCTAGGCGCCGGCCGCCAGGCGTTCGACGGTGCCTTACCGTCCTCGCCCGCCGCGCGCCCCGTATAATCCGGATGTCGCCCAGGCTCAGACCGTGCCCGAGCTGCCCGAACTGGAGGTCGTCCGCGAGGTGCTGGATCGCCGGCTGGTCGGCCGGCGCATCGCCCGCGTACAGGTCGAGCCCAAGGGCGGACCGATCGTGGTGCGCGACCTGCGCGGGCGCGGCTTCGTCGAGGGGCTGACCGGGACGACGCTGCGTTCGGTGGCCCGGCGCGGCAAGTTCCTGCTCCTGGGCCTCAGCCCGGCACCGCGGATGCTGGCGGTCAATCCGAAGCTGACCGGCCGGTTCCAGCTCTGCCCACCCGGCGCCAAGAAGGCCGGGCCCGTGCATGTCACACTCCACTTCGTCGAGCCGGCGGAGGAACTGCGCTACGTCGACGCCAAGCGGATGGGCCAGCTGTACCTGACCGAGGATCTGGCGGCTGTGCCCACCTACACCGCGATGGGTCCCGACGCGCTCGAGGTCGATATCGAGCAGTTCCGCCGGCGCCTGCGCCCGTTCCGCGGTGAGATCAAGGGCGTTCTGGTGCGGGCGGAGTTCCTGGCCGGCATCGGCAATGCCTACGCCGACGAGATCCTGTGGGCGGCGCAGCTGCACCCGTTTCGCAAGCGCACCAGCCTGAGCCCGGCGGAAATCGACCGCCTGTACGAAACCATGCGACGCACGCTGCTTGAATCGCTGGAGAAGGTCCGCAGCGAAATGGGTGAACAGATCCATCTCAAGCCGCGCGACTTCTTTGCCGTACATATGCGCGCCGATCAGCCCTGCCCGCGCTGCGGGACGGCCATCTCGGCTATCACCGCCAACCAGCGCATTACCAACTTCTGTCGCAACTGCCAACCGGGCGGATTGATCCGGGGAATGTGAGGCGATCGGCATCCCGCCAGCTTCGACCTCGAGGGAGACCCGGCAGATCATGAGGCACAACGAGGTGCGCCGCTACTGGAACGCCAACGCCGAGGGTTGGACGCGCCTGAGCCGGGCTGGCTACGACGTCTACCGCGATCACCTCAATACGCCGGCTTTCCTCGACATGCTGCCGGACATCGCCGGTTTGAAAGGGCTGGACGTCGGCTGCGGCGAAGGTTACAACACACGCCTGCTGGCACAGCGCGGCGCTCAGCTGGCTGCCGTCGACATCGCCGACGTCTTCGTCCGATACGCCCAGCAGGCGCAGGCCGGCGCGCCCTCCCGCATCGACTATGCCGTAGCCAGCGCCGCAGGCGCATCCCGGCCTCCAGGACGCCCAGGTGGTGGCTTACTTCCTAATCGTGCGCGCCCGCAAGCCGGGCCCGACCATCTCTCTTCGATGAAGCGCAGCACTTGATCCCCACCGCCCCGTCGTCCCACTCCCCACCGTCTCCTGCGACTGCCCAACGGCACAGGCAGAAATGGCTGGTCTTGCTGGCGATCGGCACCGGCACGTTCATGTCGGCGCTCGACGGCAGCGTTGTCAACGCGGTGCTCCCCATCGTACGCCAGGCATTCGACAGTGACATCGCCACTATCGAGTGGGTGGTCACGGTCTACCTGCTGGTGGTCAGCGGATTGCTGCTGACCTTTGGGCGCCTGGGAGATCTGCACGGCCACCGCCGTGTGTACGCCTCCGGTTTTGCCTTGTTTGTTCTCGGATCGGCGCTGTGCGGTCTGGCGCCAACCGCCGCTGCGCTCATCGGGTTCCGCGGACTGCAGGCGCTGGGGGCGGCGATGCTCGCCTCGAATTCTCCCGCCATCCTGACCGGCAACTTTCCGGCGGCAGAACGCGGCCGGGCGCTCGGCCTGCAAGCCACGATGACCTACCTGGGCCTGACCGTAGGGCCCTCGCTCGGGGGCTGGTTGACCGGCGCCCTCGGCTGGCGCTCGATCTTCTACATCAACGTCCCGGTGGGCGCGTTGGCCCTCTGGCTGAGCCTGCGCTTCATCCCGGCCGACCGGCCCGCCTCACAGCCCGAGCCGTTCGACCTCGCCGGCGCGGCCCTGCTGATGCTCAGCTTGATCGCGCTGCTGCTCGGTCTCAACCAGGGGCATGCCTGGGGATGGGCTTCTGCGCCGACGATCGGATCCCTGGCCTTGGCCGCACTCGCGCTGTGGGCATTCGTGCGCACCGAGTTGCGCCGTCCGCACCCGATGCTCGATCTGCAGTTGTTCCGCAGTCAGGTCTTCACGCTGTCCACGGCCAGCGCCGTCGTCAACTATATCGGCTTGTTCAGTGTGACCTTCCTGATGCCGTTCTACCTGATACAGGGACGCGCTTATACGCCTCAGCAGGCCGGATTCCTGCTGAGTGCCCAGCCTCTGGTCATGGCCATCGTCGCTCCGCTGAGCGGAGCACTTTCCGACCGCCTGGGAACAAGCCTGCCCAGTATGGTGGGCATGGCCATCCTCACCACCGGGTTGGTGCTCTTCTCCGGCTTGTCCCCCGAGACGCCCACCTGGGTCCTCACGGCGCTGATGGCTGTGGCCGGCCTGGGCACGGGCATGTTCATCTCCCCCAACAACAGCGCGCTGATGGGTTCGGCGCCGCCCGGGCGCCAGGGAGTGGCTGCGGCCGTCCTGGCGACGGCTCGCAGCGTCGGCATGGTGCTTGGGATCGGGATGGCCGGCGCGATCCTCACCACCGTGCTGGCCGGATCCCCAACCGGCCACTCCGGGCCGGAGCTGTACACAGCCCTGCACGTCGCATTCCTGGCCGCGGCGGCCATCACCGCCATCGGCATCTTGACGTCCTGGGGCCGGCGCGGCCCGTCCCCGTAGAACGGCGCCGCTCAAGCAGCTAGTCCGGGGATGCAAATGGGAGCGGCTCTCACGTGAGAGCCGCTCCCGGATGTGTGTCGGCCGTCGAGACTACGGACAAGCCGTGTCCTGGACGGAGGCGCGCGCCGAGACCCCGTAGCGGTTGACAGCCTCGACCTCGTAGGTGTGCGGGCCACCGTGCGGCGGGTTGTCGGTGTAGATGGCGGTGTTGGCCGCCAGACTGCCGATCAGCTCGCCGTTGCGGTAGAGGTTGTATCCGGTCTCATTGGTGGCCGCATCGGTCCAGAGCAGTGTGATGGTGTAGACCTGCCCGGTCACGCATGCGCGCCGGGCGATGCGCAGATCGGTCGGCGCGGCCGGGAGCGGCGGCGTGTCGATCACCGGCAGGGTTTCAACCGGCCCGCTGAGGTCGATGACGATCTGCGACAGCCAGCAGTGGTTCGTCTCGCCGGGGATCAGCGCCCAGTACCAGACCGGCATACCCGGGGCGCTGACGCCCTCGACCTGAAGCTGTTGCCCCAGGTTGTAAGTCTCCTCGGCGAAGTAGGCCGTTCCCGGGCCCAGGCGGCAGAAGGCGTTGCGATTCAGAATCCCGAAGACTCCGACCGGGGTGGGTGTCGCCACCAGCGTCGGGGTAGGTACGGGCGTAGGAGTCGCCCCGGAGACTCCCACCATTTCGAGCGCGCCGCGGTCGCAGCCGGCGCCCTGCGGGCGGGCGATGCCGCGTTGGTCCTCGGAAGTGCACAGGTCCGGCGTCCCGCTGTCGATCGCCGGGCTGCCTGGGCTGAGCGCGTGGCTGAGGTTGGTCCCGCCGTTGGTGTCCAGCCAAACCAGCAGCGGATCGGTGTCGCTCAGATCGGTCGGCTCGAGGATGCCGCAGCTGCTGTCGTCGGCCAGGTTATAGCCGGCCGAATCGACGCCCAGACAGTTGCCCAGGGAGTGCGAGGCCAGGATCGTGCTGCGCATGTTCACCAGGCCCCCGCCGTCGTTGAGGATTCCATCCGGGCTGTTGTGGGCTAGCGTGACGAACTCGACACGCACCTCACCGCCGTAGTTGTAGATCCCCGCGCCGCCGCGCGTGGCCGGGTCGGCCATGTTCCCGCTGACGGTCACATTGCGCAGCAGCAGCGCGCCGGGGGCGTCGTTGTAGGCGCCGCCGCCGAAACCGCCGAAGGCGGTGTTGATCGTCAGGCTGCTGCGGTACAGGTGCATTAACCCAAGGTTGTACAGCGCGCCGCCCAGGTCGGCCGAGTTGTTGGTGAACCAGGCGTCGTACAGGAACGCCTCGCCGTCGGTCTGGTTGAAGAACCCACCGCCCATGTCGGCGTCGGTGTTCTCTTCGAAGGTGGCCAGGTTGATTTCCAGATGCCCATCGTTGTAGATCCCGCCGCCGGAGACGACGGCGGTGTTGCCGCGGATCTCGGCGTTGTTCAGCGTCGCCTCGGCGGCCATGTTGTTCCACAGCCCGCCGGCGTTCTGCGTGGCGGTGTTTCCAACCAGCGTCAGGTCGGTGGCCTCCAGCGTGGCGGTGGCGAAGTTGTGGATGCCGCCGCCGTGATCAGCGCTGTTGCCGAAGACCTGCGTGCCAACCAGGGTCAGCGTCCCGGCCTCGTTGAAGATACCTCCTCCGGAGGAGCTCCCCGCTCCGCCCGGCGGGACGACCGCATGGTTGTCGTGAATCGACAATCCGTCCAGCGTCAGCTGACCGTGGTTGCGGATGCCGGCGCCGATCTGATCCTGCCCGCCGATGACGATCAGCGTCTCCATGCGGACGACGGCCGGGCTGTGAACTTCAAAGACGCGGTCCAGGCCATTGCCGTCGATCGACGGCGCGCCCTCACCCACGATGGTGACGTCCTCGGTGATATCCAGGTCGCCGGTGGCGGCGGCGTCTTCGTCGGCGCCGGCGATGGTCAGCGGGTAGCCGCCGGCAGGGATCGTGATGGTCTGCCATCCGGCGCAGGCGTTGGCGCTGCGCACTGCCTCACGCAGGGAGCAGTCGGCTGCGTCGCAGGTGCCGTCATTGGAGTCGACCGTCTTGTTGACGATGAACTCATCGGCGCACACAAGCGGCGAGCCGCAGGCTGAGAGGGCCAGCGCCCCCAGCAGGCTCGACAGACACGCGATGAACAGGCGCGAAGGCTTCATGGGTCTCCTCGTCGATAGGTCGGCCGGGCCGCCGGGCAGTGCCGGATCAGGCCCGCCGGTGTGGGTCTGAGCCTGAAACGCACAACCCCCAGGGTGTGTGACAGGATAGCATCCGGCCCGGTTGAGCGCCAGCGACCGTCTCAGGCCACCATCGCCGGCCCCGAATCCTGGGATAATGCGGCGGATGAATGCCCCCTCCGTCTCGGGCGAAGTGCCCGGATCGCGGCTGCGCCGCCTGCTCGAGCCTCTGCTCTGGGCCCTGCTCTTCGGCCTGGCCTACGGCCAATCGCCGTTGTACACCTCCAACCAGAACCAGTACTTCCTGCATGGCGCCGCCCGAGCCGGGGTCGGAGACCTGGCGCGCGACTGGCTGGCCAACACGGTCGACTCGGTCCCGCTTTTCAGTCTCTTGGTGGAAACGGTCTACCGCTTCCTGACACCGGCCGCCTTCTACGCCATCTATCTGGCCATCTTCGGCGTCTACTTCTTCAGCCTGGCCGACATCGCCATCCACCTTTTCGACCTGAGCCGGCGCGCCGCCCGCCGCCTCTTCCTGGCCGGGCTGATCCTGGTGCACGCCGCCGCACTGCGGTATGGATTGACGTTCCTGCTCGGGCCGGAGTGGGACTATCTCTTCGATGGCGGTGTGGCCGGTCAGCGGCTGCTCGGCCCCGTGTTCCAACCGAGCTGCTTCGGCGCGTTGCTGCTGCTCTCGGTCGCTCTCTTCCTGCGGCGACGACCGTATGCCGCCGTCGCCGCAGCCGTGGCCGCCGCCAGCATCCATCCGACCTACCTGCTCAGCGCCGGCACGCTCAGCGCGGCCTACCTGTGGCTTCTGTGGCGCGAGGGCCGCAACTGGCGCGCTCCGCTCGCGGCCGGACTGCTGGCGCTGGCGCTGGTTTCCCCGGTCGTGATCTACGTCGTGCTGGCGCTCGGGCCCACCTCGGCACGGCTGTCCGCCGAAGCGCAGGCGATCCTGGTTGACATTCGCATCCCGCATCACGCGCTCGTTTCACAGTGGCTGGACGCGACGGTGGTCATCAAACTGGCGCTGTGCATTGCTGGCCTGGCTCTGGCCCGCCGGACCCGACTGTTCCCGATCCTCCTAGCCGGACTGCTGGTGGCGTTGGGTTTGACCTTGGTGCAGGTGGCGACGGGAAGCTTCGCGCTGGCACTTCTCTTCCCCTGGCGGCTGTCGACCATCCTGGTCCCCATCGCCAGCGCATTGATCGTCGGCTGGGGCGCGCAGCGCGCCGGCGCGCTTGTCGAACGCCATCTTGCTGCGCGGGGCAGGCTCCTGGAAGCTACCTGTTGGGGACTGGCGACGGCGCTGGCCCTTGCCGGCCTCGCCCGCTTCATCATCGACCAGCGCCAGATGCAGGCGGACCCCGCCCGCCCGATGATGACCTTCGTCGCCGCCAACCGCGAATCCGGCGACCTGTACCTGATCCCGCCGCGCCTGCAGGAGTTCCGCCTGTCCACCGGCGCCGCAGCTCTGGTCGACTTCAAGTCGATCCCCTACCTGGACGTCGAGGTTCTGGCCTGGTACGAGCGCCAGCGCATGGCCGAATGGTTCTACCGCGATCGGGTCGAGTACGTCGATTGCAGACTTGTCGATCGCTTCCGCGACGAATACGGCGTCACCCATGTCGTCCTGGACGCGAATCTGCTTGGGCTGACCTGTCCAACCTTCGGCGC
>DAIRVC010000148.1:0-6798 GCA_036803025.1 Anaerolineales bacterium | reverse complement strand
CATCGCCCGCACCTTCCACTCGCGGTCGCTTTCCATCGATGCCTCCTGGTTCACCTTCGTCGCCCAAACAGGCGGGCCAGCGCGCTGCCGACTGATCGGACCACGATCACCGGCCTCACCAGGGCGTCCGCCCCGCGCCCCACCCCGGCCGGTATCGGCGCCACCAGATGGTGAAGCCGAGCAGCCTGCGGCGGGATCCAGCGCATGACCCATTCACTGGCGACGACGGCGCCGACCATGACGGCCAATACGATGACCCCGGCAATCATCGCCAGGGCCGTCAACCAGACCAGCGCGATATCCGCCCACAGGCCGGCGGTCCCCAACCCGGCCCAGCCGGCCAGCGCCGCCAAGCCGGCGATCAACACCATCCCGCCCCCAAACGGGAGCCAGATCTGCCGGATGACCTGACTGCGGTGCCTCGTTGCACGGATGGTCTTGCTCGACATGGTCGCACGCACCTTCTTCTTGCTGCCTTGGCCATTGTAGCACGCCTCGAGGTCGGGCGACTGTACGCCGGCGGTCGAGTGCGCTACAATCGCCTTACCTCGCCGCATCAAGCCTTGGTCGAGGATCGGAGGTATCTGAATGGCGGACTTCCCCGGCAAGGGCCTGGTGGCGATCGTCGGCACACAACCCGAGACCGTGTTTGAGGACATTGCCCGGGTCATGCGCCTGGCGCGCCTCAGAACGGCCCTGCCCAAGGGCCCGACCACGGCCCTGAAGATCAACATCTCCTGGCAGACCTGGTATCCGGCCTGCTCGTCGACGCCGTGGCAGATCGAGGGGGCCATCAAGGCCCTGCGCGCCGAGGGCTACCGGAACCTGGTCGGCGTCCACAACGACACGGTCGTCGTCGACACCAGCATGGCCGAGGTCAACAACAAACACCGCTTCGTCACCGATCAATACGACGTGCCGTGCCTGTACACCTACGAGCCGTCGGTCAAGTGGATCGAATACAAGCCCAAGAAGCCGTTCCTCGTCCTGGACAAGATCTACCCGGAGGGGATGTACATCCCCGAGCCCCTGATCGGCCTCAACATGCTGCAGCTGCCGACCATCAAGACGCATGTGTTCACCACCATCACCGGAGCGATGAAGAATGCCTTCGGCGGCCTGCTGGGGCGCAAACGGCATTGGACCCACAGCGTCATTCACCAGACTCTGGTCGACCTGCTCGCCATCCAGCAGGATATCCATCCCGGCTTGTTTGCGCTGATGGACGGGACGTTCTCCGGCGACGGCCCCGGCCCGCGCGCCATGCGCTGGCATGAGACCAATGTCCTGCTCGCTTCGGCCGACCAGGTCGCAATCGACGCCCTCAGCGCCAAGCTGCAGGGCTTCGATCCGATGCGCATCGAGTTCATCCGCCTGGCGCACGAGAAAGGACTCGGGATCGGCGATCCGCGCCAGATCCGCCTGACCGGGGACAAGGACCTGGCTGAGCAGAGCTGGGGTTTTGTTCAAGAGGACACGTTCGCCAGTCGCGGGCAGAAGATGATCTATCACGGCTGGCTGCACAAGTTCGAGAAGCCCCTCTTGCGCACGCCGATCGTGCTGTGGGCCTACTTCGCCAGCAACTTCTATCACAACGTCTACTGGTACCCCTTCATCGGGCGCAAGCGCGTCGCCGCGGCGCTGAAGACGAAATGGGGACGGCTGTTCCAATCCTATGGCGACGGCAAGGTCGTCATGCCGGGGATGGAGCCGAAGACGGTGATTCAGGCGGCGGTCGGACTGGCGGCGGTCCTGACCATCGCCATCATCGGCCTGGGCCTGATCCTGCGCTGACCCCGAATGCCCGACATGCGCCGCCGGCTGGCAGCCGGCCTCGTGTTCGGCTTCCTGGTTGTACTGGCGGTGGCGCTGCTGGGCGACGTCCGCCAGGTGCGGGCGCACCTGGCCGGGTTCGCCTGGAGCCTCGTTCCCGCGATTCTGGGCTGCACGCTGTTCAACTACGCGCTGCGCTTCGTCAAATGGCACTACTACTTGGGGCAGATCGGTGCTGAGGACATCACCTGGCGCGAAAGCGCGCGCCTGTTTGTTGCCGGCTTCCCCCTGGCCGTCACGCCCGGGAAGGTCGGTGAGGCGTTGAAGGGTGTCTGGATCAATCAGCGATCCGGCATCCCCACCGCCCGTGCAATCCCGGTCGTCATCGCCGAACGGATCAGCGACGGGCTGGCAGTGCTGGCGCTCTCAGCCTTGGGCGTCCTGGCTTATCCAGCCTACGGCCCGGCCTTCGCCCTCGTCCTGGGTGCGCTGCTCGCCCTGGTGGCCGCCTCGCAGATCCGGCCTTTGGCCCTGTGGGGTCTGGCGCTGACCGAACGCCTGCCGCTCATCAGCCGCTTCGCCCGTCCTTTGCGGACATTCTACGAAGGGACCTATCAACTGTTTCGCCCCACGGCTACCCTGCTGGCGGTCGGCCTGGGGAGTGTGGCCTGGCTTGGGGAAGGCGTGGCGATGTACCTTGTCCTGCGCGGGCTGGGAGTCGGCGGCGGCTGGCAGACCCTCGGCTTATCTGTTTTCATCCTGTCCTTCTCCACAGTGATCGGCGCGGTATCGGCGCTCCCGGGGGGATTGGGCGCCGCCGAGGCCAGCATTGCCGGGATGCTCAGCCTGCTCTTGAGGCTTCCGGGCGACACCGCCGCCGCCGCCACTTTGCTCATCCGCTTCGCCACGTTGTGGTTCGGCGTCACGCTCGGTCTGGCCGTCTGGGCACGCTCACGCGATCTGTTCCGCTGGCCGACCGGCTCCGCCGATTCGGCCGGTCCGGGGGCTGAGGCATGAGGGTCGAGCTCCACTGCCACAGCCATCGCTCGAAGGACTCGCTCATGACGCCGGAACGCCTGTTGGCGGTCTGCCGGCGCCGGGGGATCGATCGGGTGGCCATCACCGACCACAACACGATCGCCGGGGCGCTGGAGGCTCTCCTGGCCGAACCCGAGCGCGTGATCATCGGAGAAGAGATCATGACCACCCGGGGCGAGCTGCTCGGGTACTTCGTCAAGGAGGAGATTCCGGCTGGCCTGACACCAGCCGAAACGATCCGGCGACTGCGGAGTCAGGATGCACTGATCAGCGTCTCGCACCCCTTCGACCGCAGTCGGCCAGGCAGTTGGGAGGAGGCCGACCTGCGCAGCATCTTGCCTGAGATCGACGCTCTGGAGACCTTCAACGCGCGTACCTGGTCCGCGGCTGCCAATCGGCGCGCCGCAGCCCTGGCGCAAGAGGCCGGGCTTCCCGGGACGGCCGGCTCGGATGCACATGCCTATCGCGAGATCGGGCAGGCCACTTTGGAGCTGCCTCCCTTTCGAAATGCGAGCGAGATGCGCCTGGCGCTGCGACAATCCACCCCCGCCCTCAAACGCTCCTCCCCATTGGTCCACCTGGATTCTCGCCTGGCGGTGTGGCGCAAGAGGCTGAGGGGGCTGCGCCCGGCGAATACCGCCCGGGACTCTCCGGCCCCCACCCGGCCTCGGCGTGTGCTGTTCGTGTGTCACGCCAATCTGATCCGCAGCCCGCTGGCCGAGAACCTTCTCCGCAAGATGATCGAGCAGTCAGGCCAGGCCTCCGGCTTCGAGGTCGACTCAGCCGGCGTCCAGGTCGGCTGGGAGGGTCAGCCGCCCTTGGAAGCCGCTCGGCGCGTCGCCGAGAGGCATGGCCTGCAGTTGTTGGGGAGGTCGCGCCGATTCATGCAGGCCGACTACGATCGCTTCGACTGGGTCCTGGCGTTGGACGATCGCGTCAAGACCGATCTGCTCTCCATCGCACGTTCGCCGGCCGATTGGTCGAAGGTCCGCCTGCTGCGAGAGTTCGATCCCGAGGGAGACGGCGGATTGAGCGTGCCGGATCCGTACGCGAAGGCCGACGAAGACTTCGAGGGCACATACCGGATCATCGAACGTTGCGTCGCCCGCCTGCACCAGATGCTGCAGGCGGATACGGGCACGCGCTGATCGATCCCCCTGGGCGCACGACGGGAACCACCGCAGGGTCGAGGCCTCGAATTCGATGCCGCCGACGCGGCCCGTGAGGCCTACATACAGGATAGGGCGAGGTCTGGGATGGCTTACAACTACGCGATCATCGGCGCCGGTCGGCAAGGGACTGCCGCGGCCTACGACCTGGCACTCTTCGGGGAGGCCGGGCTGATCCTTATGGTCGATCAGAAGCGCACCGCAGCCGAGCGGGCCTGCCACCGGCTGAACGCGCTGCTCCCCTCGGCAATCGCTCAACCGGCCGTGATCGACGCAGCCGACCCGCACGCTGTCGCCGGTTTGCTTCGCCAGCACGGCGTCCAGGCCTTCGTCAGCGCCGTGCCGTACTTCTTCAATGTGGGCCTCACGCACGCCGCCCTGCAGGCCGGCTGCGGCATGACCGATTTGGGCGGGAACAGCCAGGTGGTGCTCGAGCAGTTGGAACTGAGCTCGGACGCCGAGCAGGCCGGGGTGTCGATCGTCCCCGACTGCGGGCAGGTGCCGGGGATGGGCACCTCGCTGATCGTGTATGCCATCGAGCAGCTGGACGAGGCTCGCGACGTCATCATGTGGGACTGCGGTCTTCCGCAGCGGCCCGAGCCGCCCTGGAACTACCGCCTGACCTTCAGCATTGAAGGCTTGACCAACGAATACGACGGCGAGGCGCTGTACATCCGCGAGGGTAAGACCGTGGCGGTGCCGGCGCTGGGCGAGTACGAGATCGTCGAATTCCCCGAGCCGATCGGTCCGTTGGAAGCCTTCACAACGGCCGGTGGGCTGACCACGGCCGCGCGCACCTTCGCCGGCCGCCTGCGCCGGCTGGAGAACAAGACCCTGCGCTACCCCGGGCACCTGGCCCAGCTGCACGTCCTGCGCGACCTCGGGCTGCTGAGCCTCAGGCCGGTGGACGTCGAGGGGCGCCCGGTCGTCCCGCGGCGCGTGCTGCACGCGCTGTGGGAGCCGCAGATTCGCGCCGATGCCTCGACCCGCGATCTGATCATCATTCGCATTCGGGCGACCGGGCGCAAGGATGGGCGCGAGGCCGAGGCGCAGGTCGAGCTGCTCCACTACTACGATGAGTCAACCGGGTTCACCGCCATGGAGCAAGGCACGGGCTGGCATGCCTCCATCCTGACCGCGGCGATCGCGCGTGGCCAGATCGCCAAGGGAGTCGTCCCGGTCGAACTGGCCATGTCGGGCTCGGTGTTCGTGGCCGAGGCGGAAAAGCGCGGCTTCAAGATCCGGCTGGCCGTCGACAGGCGCTAGCCTGCGAAGATCCCCGGAACGGTCATTGCGAAGATCCCAGCGGGTTTGGTGGGGCGAGGAAGCAATCCCCTGGCGGGGGAGTTGGCCATTCAGGAAGGAGATTGCTTCGGCGCCGCTACGCGGCGCCTCGCAATGACATCCCGGAAGAGTGTGTGGTCGCCTCGAGCCCCATACTGGCGTGCGGGGCGCGCAAGGACCTACCGCTTGGGTGTCTTCGCGACTCAGCCTCGCCCCGTGGCGCGGAGCTCCCATTGCCATGTTCCGAAGATGTCCTTGCGAGGAGCGTCACGCGGTCCGCGGCGCGCCGAGGCAATTGGCGCTGACCCTGCCTGGCATGTCCTTCCGAGCGAGGCCTGGGAGGCCGAGCGAGGAAGTGCCGCGACCTTCGCCTCGGGGCCGCGCGCCAGCCCATGGCAAGCCCGGGCATCCACCTCGCTTCGCTCGGGGTGACATGAAACGCGCGGCGCAGGGGATCTCAGGGCTGGACTACAGGACCGGCCAGCGCGATCCCAACTGCAGGCCAGCACGCGCGGCGACGGCCGGCGCTCGGCGACGCGCCTCAGACACGATCTCGTCCTCATCCAGGGTCAGCACGCGCCTGCCCTGCATGATCAGCCTTCCGTCGATGACGACGGTGTCCACATCGCTGCCGTGCGCACAATAGGCGACGGTCGAGACCGGGTCGAAGGCAGGCGTCATGTGCGGCTTGTCCAAGTCGATCAGGATGAAGTCGGTGCGCTTGCCCGGCTCAATCGAGCCGACCTCCGCTTCCAACCCCAGGGCGCGGGCTCCCCGCAGGGTCGCCATCTCCAGAACCGTCTCCGCCGGGATGACCGTCGGATCGTTCTCCCTCAGGTTGGCCAGGTAGCTGGCCAGGCGTAGATCGCGCAGCATGTCGTAGGTGTTGTTGCTCGGGCCCCCGTCACAGCCGAGCGCTACGTTCACGCCGGCGGCGAGCATGCCTCTTACCGGCGCGATCCCGCTGGCGCACTTGGCATTCGAGGCCGGGTTGTGGGAGGCCGTCGTTCCGGTCTCGGCGAACAGGCGCCAATCCTGCTCATCGGTCCACACACAGTGCGCCAGCACCGTGCGCGGCCCGAGCAGCCCATGGGCGTGGGCCAGCGCGGCCGGAGACCGGTATCCGACGGAAGCGGCGTACTCCAGGTCCTCGCGCACCTCGGACAGGTGCATGGTGATGCCCATGTTGCGCTCGCCAGCCAGCCGGCTGATCTGGTCGTAGAGAGCCAGCGTCACGCCGCCCGGGGTGCGCGGCCCGAACCATACCTGCAGTCGCCCGTCCCCGGCGCCGTTCCAACGGTCGAAGGCCGCCAGCGTGTTTTCGACGCTGGTGCGCCCGTCTTCGACCATGCCCGGATGCATGAAGCCCTCCGTCTTGGCGTAGGAGGGCAGGTCCATGACGATCTTGCCGATGGCCGCCCGCATCCCCGAACGAACGGCAACCTCGGCCACCCCGTCGAAACCGTAGCGTTCGGCCAGCATGCTCTCGATAAAGCCGGTTGTGCCGGACTTGATCATCTCCAGCGCGCACAGG
>DAIRVC010000147.1:0-6906 GCA_036803025.1 Anaerolineales bacterium | reverse complement strand
CGACGAATTGCGGATCATGCAGCTGCACGGCGACTGGGACGATGCGCTGGAGGAGGCACGACGCGCCACACCGGCGCTGGTGTCCATCAGCCTGCCCGAAGCCCAGGCCGCCCTGGTCCTGGAACTGACGGCCCCCTTCATCGTACCGAACGCGCTGCGCAACGATGCGGCCACGGAGACGGCCCGTCAGGCCGCCTACGACGCGGTACCTCCGGTTCTGAAGTCGTACGCCGCCGGCGAGATCATCGTCAGCCGGGGCCAGGTGGTCACTCCGTTGGTGCTGGAATCGTTGCAGGCCTACGGGCTCCTGCGATCCGCCAACCCGTGGCCCGATGTGGCCGCCCGTTCGCTGCTGGTCATTCTGCTTGGTTGCACGTTTGCGATGTACATGGTCGTCGCACACCCGGAAGCAGCCCGCTCGACGCGCATGGCGGCCATCCTGTGCTCGCTGTTCGTGCTGCTCAGCCTGGGCATGCGCCTGATGGTCCCCGAGCGGACGGTTCTTCCGTACGTATTCCCCGCCGCAGCCCTCCCCATCATGGCCGCCGTCCTGGTGGCACCCGGAATGGGCCTGGCCACCGCAATGGTCACCAGTGTCCTGGTCGGCTTCCTGGCGCCGCGCGGTCTGGAGCTGGCGGCCTACGTCATGGTCAGCGGGACCCTCGGCTGTCTGGTCATCGGCCGGGCGGAACGCCTGAGCACGTTCTTCTGGTCGGGAGTGGCCGCGGCCCTGGCGGCCGTGGCCGTCGTGGTTGTGTTCCGCTTTCCCGACCCGGGTACGGATATCCTTGGCAAGGCCACGCTGGTCGGTGCCGCATTGCTCAGCGGTGTGCTGTCGAGCACCCTGGGGCTCGGTCTCCTGCTGGTGGCCAGCAACATCATGGGCGTCACCACCGCGCTGCAGCTGGTGGAGCTGTCGCGCCCCGACCACCCATTGCTCCAGCTGCTCCTGCGACAGGCGCCGGGGACGTATCAGCACAGCCTGCAGGTCGCCAACCTGGCTGAGCAGGCGGCCCGGGCGATCGGCGCCAACGCACTGCTGACACGCGTCGGTGCCCTGTATCATGACGTCGGCAAGGCCGTCCGCCCGCAGTTCTTCATTGAGAACCAGATCCCCGGCCAGAACATCCATGAGCAACTCGATCCGACCACCAGCGCCGGGGTGATCCTCTCCCACGTCCGCGATGGGATGGAGCTGGCGCGCAAACACCGCCTGCCGGCCCGCATCCGGGCCTTCATCCCCGAGCATCACGGCACGCTGGACGCGACCTACCAGCTCCACGCGGCGGTCGATGCCGCCGGCGGCGACGCCGCCCGGATCGATCCGCAGGACTTCACCTATCCCGGGCCGCGGCCGCGCTCGCGCGAGACGGCCATTCTGATGCTGGCCGACGGCGTCGAGGCCAAGGCCCGCGCCGAGGCGCCCGAAGACGAGGAGGCGGTCGACGGCCTGGTCCGCTGGGTGATCGACGATCGCATGTCCCGCGGTCAGCTGGCGCGCACCGACCTGACCCTCAAGGACATCGACACCATCCGCCGCTCGTTCGTCAACACCCTCAAGGGCATCTACCACCCGCGCCTGCGCTACCCGCAGCGGAATGAGGACGGGCGGACGTCGGCCGCGGCCCAGCCCGGCCCGACGGCCGAAGATTCGATCCCATGACCGTCAAGGTGCACGTCCGCTACACACGGCCGAACGCCCGGCTGGCGGCGCCGATTCGGCGCGCCGCGGCGGCCACCGTCGAGCTGGCCGGGCCGCCCCAGGCCGAACTCACCGTCGTCCTGACGGACGAGACGGGCATGCGCCGCCTGAACGAGCGCTACGCCGGCCAGGCCAGCGCCACGGACGTCCTGGCCTTCCCGGCCCAACAGCAGGACCCGGACTCGGACCTGCCCTACCTGGGGGATGTGGTCATTTCGCTGCCCGCGGCCGAGTCCCAGGCCGTTGAAGGCGGCCACCCTTTAGCCGACGAGCTGATGCTGTTGTGTACGCACGGCGTCCTGCATCTGCTGGGGCACGACCACGGTGGACAAGGCGAACGCAGCCGGATGTGGTCGGTACAGGCCGACGTGCTGCAACGGCTGGGATCGCGGGCCATCCACCCCTCGCAGGGGCACCCATGAACAATCGCTCACCAAGCCGGGCCGCCGCCTTTCGCTATGCGTTGCGCGGCTGGTGGCATGTCCTGCGCACTCAACGCAACGCCTGGATCCATGCCTCCGCCAGTGTGGCAGTGATCCTGACGGCCGTCTGGCTGCGGCTCGATCGCCTGTCGTGGGCGGTCCTGTTCCTGGCCATCGGGGCGGTCTGGATGGCCGAGTTCTTGAACACCGCGCTCGAAGCAGTGGTCGATCTGGCCAGCCCGGAGCATCACCCGCTGGCGCGCGTAGGTAAGGATGTCGGCGCGGCGGCGGTGCTGATCGCGGCGGCTACCTCGGCTGCCGTTGGTCTGTTGGTGATGGGCCCACCGCTTTGGGAGCGGATAGCCGGACCGTGACCTCCGGTCATTGCCCGCCCCTGGTTTCTGTGCAATAATCGCTTCGCCGACGACGGATCCATTACTCAGAAGACGGGGGGGTATACCCCGAATGAGCTCCGAGAGGACACAGGCGACCGACCCGCTCTATCGCGCCGGCACGGCTGCCTTCGACTTCTACAACCCTCCCCAGGCCCTGGGGAGCCTGCTGCATCTGGCGGCTGAGCTACTTAGTTCGGAGCGCGCCGCTCTGTATGAGCTGGAAGAGTCGGCCGCCAGCTTCGCCCCCCGCTTCGTGCACGGCCTGCCCCTGAGCGATCTGGGTCGCCTGGCGGGGACCGGTGAGCACCCGGTCTTGCGGGTGGCCCTGACCAGCCATCGCGCCTCGGCCAGCGGCGATGCGCGCGGCTCGCTCGGGCTGCCGCTCGCCCCCGGGCGCGTCGCCTGCGCCCCCTGCTTCACCGGAGGGCAGACGATCGGGCTGCTCTTTGTCGCCTCCGATCGGCACCCCACGTACACGCCCGCCGAACTCCAGGTGCTGGAAGTGATGGCCAACCGGGCGGCGGAGATCCTGGCCTTCGCGCGGCAGACGGCCAGCCAGAGCTACCTCTTCCACAAGCTGTCGCTCCTCTACCAGGCCAGCCACGCCATCACCAGCACGCGCGAACGTCAGGAGACCGTCCGCCAGACCGCGGCGCATCTACTGCGCGCCACCTCGGCCGACATCTGCGAGGTGCTGGTCTTCGAGGACGGCAACAGTCAAACCACGCGCTTCCGGCAGCAATTGGGGAAATCCTCACAGCATAACGTCGTCTCGCTGGTTTCCGACCGGATGCCGGACTACCCGGTACACAAAGAGGTCCTGACCTCGCTGCGCCCATCGACGCTCAGCCTGGCGCCGCCGGTCGGCTCGGCCAAGGACCTGAGCATGCTCCAAGCGGAGGGCATCGCCTCGGCGGCCATCCTGCCGCTGGCGACGCGCAACGAGCCGCTCGGCCTGGTGCGCATCCTCTACAGCCAACCCGGTCGCCAGATCAACGAGCAGGAGATGGAGCTGGCCCAGGCGATCATCAACATCGGCGCCGTCGGGCTAGAAGATGCACTGCATCTGGAGACCGCGCAGAATCGCGCCGAACAGCTGCAGGCCCTGGCCGACATCGGCCGCGAGATGACCTCCACGCTCGACCTGGAGGTCGCCCTCGAGAACGCCATGCGTCATGCCCAGCAGCTGCTCCAGGTCGAGGCGTGTGTCCTGTTCCTGCTCGACGAAGCGGGCGAGAAGCTGGTGTTGAAGGCCACCGGTGGTTCGCGGCTGCGCATACGCGATGTGGCCATTCGCCTGGAGGAGGGCATCGCCGGCTGGGTGACGCGCAACCGCCGCCCGATGATCGTCAACGACGTCCGCACGAATCCACTGTACCAGAGCGGCATCGACGGCCAGACCGGGCTGCTGACCACCTCGGTCGTGTGCGTCCCGCTTGAAACGCGCGGCGAGATCCTGGGGGTGATCGAGGCGATCAATCACCCGCGTGGGGCGTTCACCGCCGCCGACCAGCAGCTTCTCAGCTCGGTCGCCTCCTGGGCCGGCATCGCCGTCGACAACGCCAACCTCTTCCAGCGCGTGGCCGAGGAACGCCAACGGCTGGAGGCCACGCTGGTCGAGACAGCCGACGCGGTCGTGCTGACCGATCGCTCCGGTCACGTCATCCTGGTCAACAAGGCCGCCGCCCAGTTCTTCCGCATCAACCCGGATATGGCCAAGGGCCGCCCGGCCGCCGAGATCTTTGTAGAGCACCCGCTCGGAGATCTGCTGACCGATCCCGACACGAAGCTCCCCACCAACCTGGATATCAAGACGCCGATGGATCGGGTGCTGTACTGCACGGTCAGCGAGGTGCCCGATGTCGGGCGCGTGGCCGTCATGCAGGACATCACCGCGCTCAAGCAGATCGACCGCATGCGCTCGCAGCTGCTCGGCACGGCCGCACACGATTTGAAGAACCCGCTCAACGCCATCCGCCTGGGCGCCGACCTGCTCACCGAAGCCCCGCTCACCGACATCCAGCGCAAGGCCCTGAGCATGATGCACCGGGCCACCGATAGCATGACCAACCTGATCACCGCGCTGCTGGAGACAATCCGGATCGAGTCGACCACAAGCCTGACGTTCGAGCCGGTGCAGATCCAGGATCTGATCCGCCGTTCGATCGAGGACCTGCGCCCGCTGGCCGACGCCCGCCGCCAGACGATCGAATACGCTCCCCCGCCCGAGCCGCTCCTGATCCTGGGCGATCCCAACCGGTTGAATTCGGTGATGACCAACCTGCTCAGCAACGCCATCAAGTTCACCGATCCGGGCGGCATGATCCGAGTCACCGTCGAGTGGGATCCCGAGCAGGTCCAGATCAACGTCGCCGACAACGGGCCGGGTATCTCCGAAGACGAGATGCCGCGCATCTTCGAGCACCTGTTCCGCGGTCGGGCGGCCGTGCGCGATCCCAACAACCCGGTCGAGGGTACGGGGTTGGGGCTGGCGCTGGCCAAGACCGTCGTCGAACAGCACGGCGGCCGCATCTGGGTTACCAGCAAAGAACAGCAGGGCAGCACGTTCTCAGTCAGCCTGCCCCGGGAGCCGATCCCCAAGACTGGTTCGCTGCGCAAGGGGGCGTGAGTCGCGCCACGGCAACCAGGATCTGCCACCCGCGAGCTTGAAGCTCGCGGGATGCTTGATCGGGAGGATTCATCCGTGCTCAAACGCACGATGCACTTCGGCACCGTCGGCGCGCCGCGGTCGACCCCGGCCAAACCGGGAGGCTCGGTCGGCGCCGTGCAGCGCCTGGCCGAACTCGGACTGACGGCCTTCGAACTTGGCTGGGTCCAGTCGGTGCGCGTGCGGGAGGATACCTGCCTGGCGATACGGGAGGCGGCGGCCCAGGCCGGAGTTCACATCAGCGTCCACGCCCCTTACTACATCAACCTCAACGCCGGTGACGACGAGTGGCCCAAGAGCCGCAAGCGGCTGATGGACGCCGCTCACTATGGGAACCTGGCCGGCGCGACCGACATCGTCTTTCACCCGGGCTCGTATTTCGGACAGCCGCCGGAAGCGGTGCTCGTCCTGGCCGTGCAGCGCTTACGCGAGTGCGTGGGCGAGCTGCGTTCCGCCGGCAACCCGGTCACCCTGCGCCCGGAAACGATGGGCAAGAGCGCCATGATCGGGTCGCTGGACGACGTGATCGTGATGGCACGCGAGATCGAGGGCGTCGCACCCTGCCTCGATTTCGCCCATCTTCACGCACGCACCGGTGACGGGTCGCTCAACACCTACGCGGAATGGACGGCCGTGCTTCGGCGGCTTCGCAAGGAGCTCGGGACGGCCGCCCTCAAGGAGTTGCATGGCCACCTTTCGGGAATCGAGTACGGACCGAAGGGAGAACGCAATCACCTGGAACTGAGCGATTCGGATCTGGACCTGCCCGGACTGTTCCAGGCCCTGGTCGACCTGAAATGCCAGGGACGCATCCTGTGCGAGAGCCCGATCCTGGAAGACGACGCACTGGTGTTCAAGAAGACGTGGGAGAAGACGCTGCCGCGAGGTCGGCGCGCGTGAGGCGGCGCCAGGCGCTGCGCCAGCTCAACGAGCGCATCATCGCCTGCGAGCGCTGCCCACGCCTGGTGGCTTATCGGCGGGAAATCGCCCGGGTGCGGCGTCGGGCCTACCGGGATCAAGAATACTGGGGGCGGCCGGTGCCGTCCGTGGGCGACCCGCGCGCCGGCGTGCTGATCGTCGGCCTGGCGCCGGGCGCTCATGGCTCCAACCGAACCGGGCGGATGTTCACCGGCGACGGCTCGGGGGATTTCTTGACTCCCAGCCTGCATCGCACCGGATTCGCCAACCAGGCGACATCGCTTTCGGTCGCGGATGGGCTGCGCCTGACCGGCCTGTACATCACGGCCGTGGCGCACTGTGCACCGCCGGACAACAAGCCCACTCGCCAGGAATTGGAGAACTGCCGGCCGTACCTGATCGAGCACCTGTCGCTTCTCGGGGACGTGCGCGTGCTGGTCGCCTTCGGGAAGATCGCCTTCGACAACCTGCTCAGCGCACTGGCCGCGGCGGGGCATGCGATCCCGGCGCCACGCCCCCAATTCGCCCATGGTGCCGAGGCGCACGTCGGCCCGTACACGATCCTGGCCACGTACCACCCCAGCCGCCAGAACACGCAGACCGGGCGCCTGACGCCACCCATGTTCGACGCCGTGTGGAGACGGGCACGACGGTTGGCCGCCGGCCCGCCCAAACGAGGCCGCCGACACGACTGAGTCCTCACATCAGATCGTGGCGAAGTAGGACGTCAGCTCGTCCTTGAGCTCCTCCAACGACTCGAACACGAACAGCTCCGGGTTGAAGCTCCAGATGGCCTTGTCG
>DAIRVC010000146.1:0-6949 GCA_036803025.1 Anaerolineales bacterium | reverse complement strand
GATGACTGAGGCGTCGACCCGGATGATCTGCCCGTCGGACGTCCGGGCCTCGACCGAGTCATCACCGCCGACCTGCCCCTCCGACGGCGCGATCGACATCGTGTAGGTCTGACGCGAGATCGGGTAGACCACCACGCTCTCGGCGAACGGGATCACCCAACGCAGGCCGGGCTGAAGCGCCTGTTCGCGATAACCCAGCGGCGCGAAGGCGCTGAGCACCACGCCGCGCTCCTCCGGCCGGATGAAGACCAAGCCGGCACTGACCGTCGTCAGCACCAATGCGGCGACGATAACGCCGATGACCAGACCCGCCGCCGCCCGGAAGCTCTGGCCGCGTGTCGCCCGCACGATAGCCAGGGCAACGACAACCAGCGCCACAATCCACGAAAGGGTCGCCAATCCGCGGAGCACTTGGGCTACGTTCACGGTATCCTCCTCCTTCTGCCATGGACCGGCGGGATTATAGCATGCGGACCTGCGCAGCCCCGACGCCGGGCTGACATTGCCCTGCCCGATGGCACGTGATAGCATGCGCGCGTGCAACGCTTGCGGGTCCGCGTCGATTCCCTGATCGCAGGTCCCACCGGCCGGCCCGGCGTCCACGTCTCATGCCCGCCGGCGGCGCGGCCTTCCCCTGGACAGTTCGCCCTGGCGCTCGCCCCGGGGCAGGTCCAGGCCGCCCGGACCGCGCTGTTCCCGACAGACATCGACGACCAGGGTTTCACTGCAGGCCTGCCCGAAGGGGCGGCCTGGCGGCCGGGCGTCGAGCTCGACTTGTGGACGCCGGTGGGGAACGGGTTCACGCCACCGGCCTCGGCACGGCGCTGGCTGCTGGCCGCGATTGGTGTGACCCCCGAGCGATTGCTGCCCTTGATCGACGTCGGGTTGGCGCGCGGCGCGGCGATCGTCCTGAGCGCCGCCGGGCGCCCGCCGGACCTTGCCCCGGCAGTCGAAGTCGTCGTCGATCCGATCGAGGCGCTGTCTTGGGCCGACTACCTGGCCGTGGATCTCGTCCCCGAGCAGGCGGGCGATCTTCGCCAGCGCCTGGGGAAGTTCGAATGGCCGACGGGGCGGCGTTCCCTTGCCGCGCAGGTACTCTTCACCCCATCGATCGCCTGCGGCCTGGGTGTCTGCGGCGCGTGCGCCGTGGAAGGCCGCCGCCTGAGGCTGGCCTGCATCGATGGCCCGGTGTTCGAACTGCATGATCTGGGGGTATAGGCTGGCCGCGCCGATGAGCTGTCCGACGACCGATCGGGAGGTGACCGGACCCACGCTGCCGCGCCGGCGACCGCGGACCCATGGGGGGCGTAGATGCCGTTGACGCTGACCGCCGGCAAGCGCGATCTCGTGCTCGATCCGGTCTGGACGAACGCGGCCGGCAGCCTGGGATTCTCCGACGAAGCCAACCGGTTCCTGGAGCTGGCGCGATTGGGAGCGCTGGTGACCGCCCCGATCAGCTTAGCGCCGCGCAGCGCGGCACGCGGCGTGCGGCTCCTCCCGTTTCAGGGCGGGTTCCTGCTGCACACCGGTCACCCCAATCCCGGGCTGAACGCCGTGCTGCACCACCACCGCCGACGCTGGCAAAACCTCCCCTGTCCGGTGATCGTCCACATGCTGGCGGCGTCGCCTGACGAAGCTGCCCGTATCGCCGACCGGCTGGAGCCGCTCGACGAAGTCGCCGCGCTGGAGATCGGCCTGGCAGAGCCCGAGCCGGATGAGGCGGCCGCGTACGTGGCCGCCTGCGCGGCGGCGCAGAAGCCGGTGCTTGCACGACTGGCAGTCACCTCGCCGCTGGAGGTCATCCAGGCAGCGGCCTCGGCCGGGGCGGCGGCCGTGGTCCTGGGAGCGCCGCGCGGCGAGCTGACCGCAGCGGATGGAACGCCCGTGCAGGGACGGCTGTACGGCCCGGCCATCCTGCCGCTGACCCTGCGAGCGATCCGCATGCAGGCCGGCCTGGTCGGGTGTCCGTTGATCGCCGGAGCGGGGATTTACTCTCCGGACGACATGAACGCATCGCTGGCGGCCGGCGCAGCCGCGGTGCAATTCGACACCGTCCTGTGGACCGAGCCCGAACGCGTGCTCGGCAGTCCAGCACCCGTTCGCGGCGCACTGCACGCCTCCGACGCCCCAGGGTAGAGTCAGCGCGCGCAGGCGTGGGAATGTGAGAGACTGTGGGAAGCGCGAGGTGTCGTGACCCCCGACGTTGAGATCATCACCTATGCACTGCGCGGCCCGGACGGCACCTCGGATCGGTTCTATCGCGATCTGGCCGCCTTCACGGACGAGGTCCTGACGCAGGCACAGGCTCGCCTGCAGGAATGGGTCGTCGGGCTGCAGGAGTGGGTGGAATCCACAGGCAGAGAGGCGCGGCGGGCACCGTCCGAGTACGTGTATGACTGCCTCAGCCTGGGAGTGCTGTGGACCGTCCACGGTGCGCGGGCAACGTCGCTTCCGACGGCCCCGCGAGCCGCACTGCGCGCGTTCTCACGGCTGCGACGCCGGGGCGGCGCGGCTGAGACCTGCGGCGACGCGGCGCGCAGTGCGATCAGCGGGCTTTGGATCTCACGGGGCCATGGCACCGCGGACCTTGAGCCGCCTGCGCTGCCCGCCCTGAGGCTCCTCAGGGATTGGATGGACGCCACCGGCAACTTCGAGGACGAAGCGCCCCGCATCTCCCTCTTGATTGACTGCCTGGCCGACCAGCCGGCTGGCCGGGCACCTGCCATGCTGTCCTCGATTCTAGCGTTCGCCGGGTGGTTCGACGGCCGCAGCCTGGCGGCCCTGGGCGGCTACACGCCGAATGTCGAACGGTTTCTCTCCCGCGCCCATGCGGGCCGCCGCTGGCGCGCCGACTACGTCTTCACCGGCCGGACCCGTCTCGAATACCACCTCTACCTGGTCGGGCATGAGCTTCTCAATCGTGCACACCGGGCGGCGTTCCAGGCCACGCGGCAGCGGCTGGTGCTCGCGCCTCCCTGCCTGCGGGCCCGCCCGGAAGCCGAGTGCCGCGCGCAGGCCACCCCGAACGGCGCAGCCTGCCGCGGCTGCACCCCGGAATGCCGCATCCACGAACTCACCCGATTGGGAAGCAGGCATGGATTCTCGGTCCGCATCATGCCCGACGACCTGCGCGTGTTCGATCCGGCCGGCGGCCGCGCCGGGCTCGCCGAAGACCTGGGGATCGTGGGCGTTTCCTGCGCGCTGACGAACGCCCCGGGCGGCCTGGAGACGCGGGCGCTCGGGGTTGCGGCGCAAGGCGTCCTGTTGGACTACTGTGGCTGCCGCTATCACTGGCACGCGAGCGGGATCCCCACCGACCTGAACATCGGCCGGCTCCTGCAAGTCCTGGGGGTTGAAGAAGCAGGATCGGATGAGCGGGACGCGGTCCGGCACGTCCCCGGGAGCTAGCCCGGCGCCGTCCGCTCTAACAGAATCGTCACGGGACCGTCGTTCTCGATTCCGACCAACATGTGGGCGCCGAAGAGGCCGGTGTGTGTGGGGACGCCGGAGGCTGCCAGCCGCTCGGCGAAGTGACGCACCAGCGGATCGGCGATCTCGGGCGGGGCTGCATCGGTGAAGCTTGGGCGGCGGCCCTTGCGGGCATCGGCGTACAGGGTGAACTGCGAGACGACCAGTGCCTGTCCGCCGACGTCGTGAATGGAGAGATTGGTTTTCCCCTGCTCGTCCTCGAACAGCCTCAGGCCAGCGCACTTGTCCGCCAGCCACTCCGCCTCGGCTGGCGTATCCCCCCGGCCGACCCCGACCAGGATGACCATCCCCGGCCCGATCTCGGCCAGGGTCTCCGCGCCGACCGCGACGCTCCCGCGCCGGACCCGCTGGACGACGAGACGCATGGCCCTCCCGTGGGCGAGATGCCCAGGCTACGGCAGGCCGACCGCCTCGTGCACCTGACGCATCGTCTCGCGGGCGATCAGGCGGGCGCGCTCGGCCCCGTCGTGCAGGACTTCCCAGACATGCTCCGGCCGTCGGGCCAGCTCCGCCCGGCGTGCCCGGAACGGGGTCAGGTGGGCGTTCAGGTTGCGAGCGAACATCTGCTTGCACTCGACGCAGCCGATCCCGGCGCGGCGGCATTCGGTGTTCACCTGATCCACCTGCTGGGGGGCGGAGAACACCTTGTGCATGGAGAATACGTTGCACACATCCGGATCGCCGGGATCCGAGCGCCGCTTGCGCTGCGGATCGGTCACCATGCTCATCACGCGCTCGACGGTCTCGGCCTCGCTGGCGGCCAGCTCGATGTGGTTGTTCAGGCTCTTGCTCATCTTCTGCTGGCCGTCGGTCCCGAGCACCTTGGGGATTTCGGTGCTCTTCATCGCCGGCTCGATCAGGACGTCGGTGCCGTAGCGGTAGTTGAATGAGCGAACGACCTCGCGGGTGAACTCGATGTGCGGCGCCTGATCGATGCCGACCGGGACGAAGTCGGACTTGTACAGGACGATGTCGGCCGCCATCAGGACCGGGTAGCCGACCAATCCGTAGTTGATGTTGTCGGGCTGCTGGCGTACCTTCTCCTTGAAAGTCGGCAGATCGGTCAGCTTGCCCAGCGGGGTGACCATCGACAAGATGGTGTGCAATTCGGTCACCTCAGGCACGTTCGACTGCACGAACATGATCGTCTCGTCGGGCCGTATCCCGGCCGCCAGCCAATCCAGGGCCATCTCGCGCGTGTTGTCCCGCAGCTCGCGGGTCGTCTCCATGGTCGTCAGCGCGTGCAGGTCGACGATGCAGTAGACGCAGTCGTAGTCTTCCTGCAGCGCCACGTAGTTCTGGATCGCGCCCAGGTAGTTGCCCAGATGCTGGCGTCCGGTCGGCCGCGCGCCCGAGAAGACTCGCCCTCGCTTGGTTCCCAAAGCCTCTCTCCTAGATCGCCTTATGCACCAGCCGGGCGACCTCACCCGGTTCGGGGTGCCGGCCGGTCTGCAGCTTGGAGTAGACCAGCTGATCGTTGACCTTGACTTCGAAGGCGCCGCCCCCGGAGGGAATCAGGCTGATGGTTTCGACCTTGTCCTCGTACTGCTTGAGCAGTTCGGCCATCAGACCGATGGCCCGATCGGTGTAGTGTCAAACGGCGCAGTATTCGATGGAGATCGCGGCCACGATGGCCTCCCTGGGGGTCCCCGGACTTCGGGCGGCGTGGGACGGAGGGAGTATAACCCGGGCCGCCTGAAGCCGACAACCTGTGCTCGAGGCCGCGCCTTGGTCCGGCGCGCATCCTGTGCGATAATACGCTTGAGCAGGAGGTCTTCCATGCGCCGTTTCGGCATGCTTGTGGCGGGGGCGTTTTTCGGTGCACTGACGGGGAGCATCGCCGCGCTGCTGCTCGCGCCCTATTCGGGCGAGGAACTCCGCCAGCAGCTGCGCCAGCGCGTCGACGATTTCGGTGGAGAGGTGCGCGACGCCTACACCGCCCGGCGCACCCAACTCGAAGCTGAGCTCGAGAGCCTGCGCGGCCGCCGTCCGCCGGACTAGTCGAAGCGCCCGGCGATCAGCCACACGCCGCCAGGCAGCCTGCCTATCGCCGGGCGCCCGCGCGCGGTCCGGCAAGACGCAGGAAGCGTCAGCGGGACCCGGCCGGGTCCCGCTGTTGTATGCCTGCTGCGGCGGAGGCGATCCTCGACCTCAGGGGATAATCTCGACCTGGTAGGGAGCGGGTTCCCAGGAGGCTCGCGCCGTCCCGGTGACGACCAGGAACGCTTCGTCATACGTCCCGCCCAGCTGCAAAGGCACCTCGGCCTGGTTGTACTCGTTGAGGCGGAGCTCCTGCACGCGTGTCTCCGCACCCCGCTCGACCAGCATCAGGCGATAGGACTGCGGAAGCCTGTTGTATAGGCGGACGAACCCTTCCGCTTGCCACCCAGCCTCCCCCGACTCGAAGCTCTCTTCGTAGCCGATGGCCGGCAGGGCGACGTCGTCCAGAAGCAGACCGTTGCCGTTGACCGAGGCGTCGGTGACGTATTCGAAGCGCAGAAGGATCTCCTGGCCGGCGTAGTCCGAGAGGTCCACCCGCTCCTCGATCCAGGCCGCCGTCTCGCCGCCGCTGGTGCCGGTGTAACCCCAGCCGTAGGAGTTGCCGGAAGGATCGGTGCCGGTTCCCGATGGCGTGCGCAGGATCTCCCACGATGTCCCGCCGTCGGCTGAGGCCTCCAGGTAGACGTAATCCCAATCCTCTTCGATGTCATACCACAGCCGGTAGGACAGCTCGATGGGCGCCTCAGCCGACCGAAGATCAAACGCCCGCGTCAGCCGCATGTTCGAGACGTTGCCGCGGTTCGACCAGAAGGCCCACGAGCCGGTCGGCGGATCCTGCGGCAGGACCCGGATCATGGTCTGGCCTTGGAAGCGCAGGCGGTACTCGCCCCGGCAGCTGATGCGCAGGACGTCGATCCCGTACTGGTTGACCGTGAAGGGGGTCGCCGCGACGGGGCAATCGGCGAAGTCCTCCGTCGGCACGAGGCGCGGCGCGCTGGGGTAGGACTCGATCGAGTAGCGGCCGTCGCCGACCGTCGGGTCGAGCAGGAGCTGCGCCACCGCCCAATCGCGGAAGGCGTCGTCGGCGGTGCTCGTCCGGCCGCTGTCGGTCTCTGTGATCCCCAGTTCGGCCAGGACCTGGTCCATCGAATCGAGCCCGTTGGCCGTGTGCGAGACTAGCGATTGTGTGGCCTCGCTGCCGAAGCGGTCCATGAAGTAGGCGCTGAACAGGAAGGCCTGTCCGTAGTGAATGCTGGAGTCCGAACCCGACGGCCAGAAGGTCAGCGGGATATCCGGGTCCTCGGCGAAGGCGAAGTCCCAACCGCCGACATCAAAGCCGTTAAGGAAGGTGGCCACGTCGGCCAGGCCTTCATCCAGCCAGTTGTCCTCGTTGGCGTCCAGGTTCCAGTGGATCATATGTTGGAACTCGTGCGCCAGGACGCCGTAGGTGTACTCGTCG
>DAIRVC010000145.1:0-7041 GCA_036803025.1 Anaerolineales bacterium | reverse complement strand
GTGCTCGAATCGCAGGCCAGCGAGCATGCCGCCCGGATGGTGGCCATGCGCAACGCGACCGAGAACGCCCACGAACTGGTCGACTCGCTGCGGATGCACTACAACAAGGCCCGCCAGCAGGCCATCACCAGTGACATGCTCGATATCGCCGGGGGCGCCGAGGCGCTCGCCCAGGCGTCCGGCTCATGAGAGCCGATTGGAGGTAGACGGGATGCCAGGAATGGGCAGAGTGGCGCAGGTGTTGGGCGGGGTGGTCGACTGCGAGTTCCCTGCCGGCGAGCTGCCCGAGGTCTTCGACGCGGTCGAGATCCCGCGCGCCGAGAGCGAGCCGTTGATCCTGGAAGTCCAACGGCATCTGGGCGACCAGCTGGTGCGGACGGTGGCGATGGACTCGACCGACGGGCTGCAGCGCGGCTCGCCGGCACGCGCGACCGGCGGTCCGATCCGCGTGCCGGTCGGGGAGGCGACCCTGGGGAGGGCCTTCAACGTCCTCGGGCGCCCGATCGACGGAGGCCCCGCGATCGCGGCGACGCGGACGTATCCGATCCACCGCCCGGCCCCATCGTTCGAGGAGCAATCCCGGCGGGTGGATGTCTTCGAGACCGGCCTGAAGGTCATCGATCTCGTCGCCCCGTTCACCAAGGGCGGCAAGACCGGCATCTTCGGCGGCGCCGGCGTCGGCAAGACCATCATCATTCAGGAGCTCATCCGCTCGATCGCCACAGTCCATCAGGGCAACTCGGTTTTCGCCGGCATCGGCGAGCGCACCCGCGAAGGCACCCAGATGTACCGCGAGATGATCCAGTCGGGTGTGCTCAAGGACACCGTGCTGGTCTATGGGCAGATGAACGAGCCGCCCGGCGTGCGCCTGCGCGTCGGCCTGACGGCATTGACCATGGCCGAGTACTTCCGCGACCAGGGCCGCGACGTCCTGCTGTTCATCGACAACATCTTCCGCTTCAGCATGTCGGGCTCGGAAGTCTCGGCGCTGCTCGGGCGCATGCCCTCGGCCGTCGGCTACCAGCCCACGCTGGCGACGGAGATGGGCGAGCTGCAGGAACGCATCACCTCGACCCGCACCGGCTCGATCACCTCGATGCAGGCGGTCTACGTCCCGGCCGACGACTACTCCGACCCGGCGCCCGTGGCGACGTTCACCCACCTGGACGCCACCATCGCCCTGGAGCGTTCGATCGTCGAGAAGGGCATCTACCCGGCCGTCGATCCACTGGCTTCGACCTCGCGCATCCTCGATCCGCAGATCGTCGGCGAGGACCACTACGCCGTCGCCCGTCAGGTGCAGCAGGTGCTGCAGCGCTATAAGGACCTGCAGGACATCATCGCCATCCTGGGCATCGACGAGTTGAGCGAGGACGACAAGGTCCTGGTCGCCCGGGCGCGCAAGATCGAACGCTTCTTCTCACAGCCGATGTTCGTCGCCTCGCAGTTCACCGGCCTGGAGGGCCGCTACGTTCCGCTGCGTGAGACTGTGCGCGGCTTTCGTGAGATACTGGACGGCAAGCACGACACACTCCCCGAGCAGGCCTTCTCCATGGTCGGGACGATCGACGAAGCCGTCGATAAGGGTGCGCGGTTGGCCGCCTGAGCGGCCCCGGCGTATGCAGGTCGAGCATGCCCCTTCGCTGTGAGATCGCCACGCAGGATCACCTCCTCTTCGAAGGCGAGGCTGAGGCTGTCATCGCCCCGGGCGCCGAAGGCGAGATGGGCATCCTGCCCCATCACGCGCCGCTGCTGACCACGCTCGGCATCGGCCTGCTGCGTGTCCGCCGCGAAGGGCAGGAAGAGGTCTTCACCATCGCCGGTGGAATTCTCGAGGTGCAGTCGGACGTGGTCACCGTCCTGGCCGATGTCGGGGAGAACGTGGCCGAGATCGATGTCGAGCGGGCCGAGACGGCCCGCAAGCGCGCCCAGTCGCTGCTGCAACGCCCGGCCGAACTCCCGCCCGATCAGTACGAGGCCATCGAGGCCGCCCTGCGACGCTCACAGCTCCGGCTGGATGCCGTGCGGCGTTATCAGCGCCTGACCCGGCAGCCGCCGCCGGCCCGCAAAGAGGAACAGGAGTAGTTCATGCCGCTCTTCGGGCGCGATCTGGGCATCTCCCTCGGCACGGTCAACACCATGATCTGCGAAGCCGGCGAGGTCGTCCTGCACGAGCCGACCGTCGTGGCCATCATCATCGACGAACTCAAGATCGTCGAGGTGGGGCAGGCGGCGCGCGATATGTACGGGCGCGTGCCCGAGTCGATCGAAGTCATGCGGCCGATGCGCGACGGCGTGATCGCCGATTTCGAGGTTACCCAGCGCATGCTTGGCCACTTCATCGAGCTGGTGTGCGGCTCGACACGGCTGTTCAAGCCGCGCGTGATGATCACCGTCCCGCTGGGCGTCACCAGCGTCGAGAGCCGTGCGGTCCACGAAGCGGCTATGCAGGCCGGCAGCCGCGAGGTGTTCCTGATCCAGGAGCCGCTGGCGGCCGCCATCGGCGTGGGGCTGCCGATCGCCACCCCGTCGGGCAACATGGTGGTGGTCATCGGCGGAGGGGTGACCTCGGCCGCGGTGCTGGCCATGAGCGGCGTCGTCGCGGCCGACGCGGTGCGCGTGGCCGGGACGAAGCTGGATGACGCTATCGCCACTTACGTGCGCAAGAAGCACGGCCTGGTGATCGGCTCACGCACCGCCGAAGAGGTCAAGATCCAGATCGGATCGGCGATACCCCAGGACGACAACCGCTCGATGGAGATACAGGGGCAGGATCAGGTGACCGGCCTGCCGCGCACCGTCGTGCTCACCTCGGTCGAGGTGGTCGAGGCGCTCCAGGAGCCGCTGACCTTGCTTCTCGGCGCTGTGCGGAATGTCCTGGAGCGCACGCCGCCTGAACTGGCCTCCGACATCATCGACCGCGGCATGGTCATCTGCGGAGGTACAGCCCTGCTGCGCGGCATCGACAAGTGGCTGACGCGCGAGACCGGCGTCCCCGCCTATCTGGCCGAAGAGCCGACGACCTGTATCGCCCTGGGCGCCTTCCGCGCGCTGGGCATGCTCGAGCGACTCCACCGTACCTTGCCGCCGGTCTAGGACTCCCCCCTGCGTGTCATTGCAAGGTGCCCCGCGCCCTGCGCGGGCCGACGCGGCAATCGCCGGGCCAGCCTCATGTCGCCCTTCGGCAAACCGCCTGAGCCGCTATCTCTATGGGGCTTGGAGACACATCCCTAGCGATTCTCACGCCTCGCCTCACCGGGCGAGGCCCGCAACGACATGCCCGATGGGGGGCCGCCGATACCGCGCAATAAGCCGCTAACGCCGGTAGTAGGTCATCCGCTGCAGATGCACGACCGGGTCGATGTATTGCACGCGGACCGTCTCGGGGACGCGCACCGAGGTGGGGGCGTAGCACAGGATGAACTTGACCCCCGCCTCCACCAGGCGGTCAGCGATCGCCTGGGCCTCGGTCGCCGGCACCGCCAGCATGGTGACCGAGATCCCGCGCCGGCGAAGGTCGGTGACCAACTCGGCCGAGTCCTGGATGACCAGATCGGCGATGCGGGTGCCGATCTTGGCCGGGTCGTTGTCGTACAAGGCCGAGATGCGGAAGCCGCGCTCGAGGAATCCGGCGTAGTGGGCCACCGCGCGGCCCAGATCCCCGACACCCACCAGGGCGACATCCCAGACTTGGTCGACATGCAGGATCGAGCGCAGCTGCTCGGCCAGGAAGCCGATGTTGTAGCCGGTCCCCTGCTTGCCGAACTCGCCGAACTGCGAGAGGTCCTTGCGAATCTGTGCCGGCGAGATCCCCAGGCGGCTTCCCAGTTCCTGGGAAGAGGTGATCAGCTTCCCTTCTGAAGCCATCTGGGTCAGAGCTCGCAGGTAAAGCGGCAGGCGGCCGACGACGATGTCCGGGATCTCAGCAGCGACCATTGCACCCTCCGGCTCACTCGCTCTTCAATGGACTAAATCTATCATAAATACCAGGCTGGTGCAAAGGGCCACAATCGCCGGAACAGCGCAAGTCCCTCTGCTATAATCCGCCTGGTCTCAGCCGAGGGTTTCCTCCGCAACCAGCCGATGTTTCTCGATGAAGCGCGCATCCAGGTGGCCTCGGGCCGCGGCGGCGACGGCGCCGTCCATTTCCGCCGTGAGAAGTATGTTCCGCGCGGCGGGCCGGACGGCGGCGATGGCGGCCGTGGCGGCGACATCGTACTCGAGGTCTCGCCGACGCTGAACACACTGGCGGCCTTCCGCCGCGGCAGCCGCTTCAAGGCCGAGGATGGCGGCCGCGGCGGGAGCAGCAACAAGACCGGCCGGGATGGCGCTTCGGTCCACATTCCGGTCCCGCCCGGCACTCTGGTGCGCAACCAGGCCGACGGCGGCCTGCTGGCGGATCTGGTCGCCCCCGGGCAGACGCTCAAGGTCTGCCGAGGCGGGCGGGGGGGAAAGGGGAGCGCGCGTTTCGCCACCTCCTCCAACCAGGCGCCGCGGATGGCCGAGCGCGGCGAGCCGGGCGAGGAACGCAGCCTGCTTCTGGAGCTGCGCCTGATCGCCGACATCGGCATCGTCGGGGCGCCGAATGCCGGGAAATCCACCTTGCTGGCCGCGGTAACGCGGGCGCGGCCGAAGATCGCCGACTACCCGTTCACCACCCTCGAGCCCAACCTGGGCGTGGCCGAGTTGGACGACGGCCGCACCCTGGTCCTGGCCGACATCCCAGGCCTGATCGAGGGCGCGCATCAGGGTGCAGGGCTGGGGACCTCGTTTCTGCGGCATATTCAGCGCACCCGGGTGCTGATCCACTTGATCGATGGCGCAGCCGCCGACCCGCTGGCCGACTACTCGCAGGTCAACGGCGAGATGGCCCTGTTCGACCCGGGGCTGGGGCGCAAGCCGCAGGTTGTGGCCGTCAACAAGATCGATCTGCCTGAAGTCGCCGGTCGATGGAAGGAGATCGAGCAAGGCTTCGTCTCAACCGGCGTGCGACCGTTGGCAATCTCCGCCATCGCGCGCGAGGGGCTGCGGGAGCTGCTCTTCGCCGCCGCTCGTGCGTTGGACCAGGCGCCGGAGGCCGAGTCTGGCGCCGAGGTCCCGGTCTACAGGCCCGAAGCCGAACCGACGGCCTTCGAGATTCTGCGCGATCCGGACGGGAGCTGGCGGGTGCGCGGCCAAGCCATCGAACGCGCGGCGGAGATGACCTACTGGGAGCACGAGGAGGCGGTCCGCCGATTCCAGCGCACGCTCGCTCGACTGGGTGTCGAGAAGGCCTTGAGGCAGGCCGGCGCGCAGGAGGGCGATACCGTCCGCATCGGGGAGTACGAGCTCGAATGGAGAGACTGACCGGCGTACTGGGTGGGACCTTCGACCCGCCGCACTACGGTCATCTGGCGCTGGCCGAGAGCGCACAAACCGCCCTCTCGCTCGAGCGCGTGCTCTGGGTCGTGACGGCCCTGCCGCCGCACAAGCCCGGCCGGAAGCACTCGGCTGTCGAGCTCCGGGTCGAGATGGTCGAAGCGGCCATCGATGGGAACGAGAGCTTCTCGGTCTCGCGCGCCGATATCGATCGTCCGCCGCCGCACTACGCGGTCGACACCCTGCGCTGGCTGGCCGCCCGTCAGCCGGGGGCCCGCTTCGCCTATCTGATCGGCTCTGACTCGCTGCGTGATCTGCCCACCTGGCACACGCCCGTGCAGTTCGTCGAAGCCTGCGAGGTCGTGGGCATCCTGCGCCGGCCGGGAGTTGTGGTCGACCTCCGCTCGCTGGAGCGGGAGATCCCTGGCCTCAGTCGCAAGGCCCGCTTTGTCGACGCCCCGCAGCTGCCCATCTCGGGTGCGGACATTCGCCGGCGGGTTGCCGAGGGAGAGCCGTTCGAACACCTGCTGCCTCCGGCCGTGGCGAAGATCATTCAGCGCGAGCGTCTTTACCGATGAGTTTGTTCCGCAGCGCCGCCTTCCAGGCCGCCGCACTGGCCCACTTCGCTGTGGACCTCCTCAACAGCCAACGCCCTGTGCTCCTGGCCGTCTTGAGCGTGCCGCTCGGGCTGACCAATGCGATGATCGGCCTGATCAGCATGCTCTACACGTTCAGCGCCTCGCTGTCGCAGCCGTTGTTTGGGTGGCTGGCCGATCGCTCCGGCACACGCGCGCTCGGGGCGTGCGGAGTGATCTGGATGGGGGGCCTCTTCGCGCTGGCGGTCATAGCCCCCGGATCATGGTCGTTGGTCCTCCTGATTCTGGCGGCGCTGGGATCGGCGGCCTTCCATCCGGCTGGGACGGTCGAAGCCGCTCAATCCGGGAGGCTGCATTTCTCCGGGCAGGAAACGACGGCCGCCTCGATCTTCTTCTTGTTCGGGCAGGCCGGCTACTCGGTCGGGCCGGCAATTGGGGGGCCGTTGATCGATCGCTGGGGGCCGGCGGGCCTGCTGGCGCTAGTCCCCGTCATGCTTCCCATCGGTCTGTTCACCAATCGCCATTTCGCGGTCAGCCATCCGGGGCCGGCAGCTGACCCCGGGCCGGGTCCGACGGCGGCAGCCGGTTGGGGGGTGTTCCTGCCCTTGGCGCTGCAGGCCGCCCTGCGATCCTGGGCGCAGACCAACATCACGACCTTCCTGCCCAAGTACTACAGTGACCTGGGCTACTCGCCCGGCATGTACGGCGTCCTTGCAGCGCTCTTCATGGCTGGCTCGGCTATCGGAGGCGTGGGCGGAGGATGGCTGGCTGACCGGATCGACAAGCGTCAGGTCATGCTCTGGACGATGAGCCTGGGCGCGGTGCCGCTGGCGCTCTTCCCGGCGTTGAGCACGACGGCCTGGGCCTACCTGCTCGCTCCGCTGGCCGGGGCTTTGACCGGTGCCTCACACAGCATTTCCATCATCCTGGCCCAGAGAGCCCTCCCCGGGCGCCTGGGCGCCGCCTCCGGCCTTGGTCTGGGGTTCACCTTCGCCAGCGGGTCTCTGGGGACGCTCTTCAGCGGGATGCAGGCTGACCGGGCCGGCTTCGACGCGGTCTTCTGGACCACGGCGGGGATCAGCCTGGC
>DAIRVC010000144.1:0-7095 GCA_036803025.1 Anaerolineales bacterium | reverse complement strand
AGCTCACGCTCCTTATCACTGAGCGGCTGCGGCAGGCGGACCTTGAGCCGCGCGTACAGGTCACCATGTTCGGGGGACTGCCGCAGCCGCGGCATGCCGCGTCCGGTCAGGCGGAAGGTCTGGCCCGGCTGACTGCCGGCCGGGATGGTCAGGACCACCGTGCCGCCGGGCGTCTCCACGGCGGCCTCGCCGCCCAGCACGGCGGTGTACAGATCGACGCTGACGTCGGTGTACATATCCTCGCCGCGTTGTTCGTAGCGCGCATCGGGCTGCACCTCGACACGCAGATACAGGTCGCCGCCGCCAGTCTTCCCGCCGGCCGGGATGCGCACGCGCGTGCCGGTGTGCGAGCCGGCCGGGATCTTGACCTCGAGCTTGCGATCGTTGTGGCGGATGGTGCGCGTCGTTCCGTTGTACGCTTCGTCCAGCGTGATGGCGACGGCCAGCTCGGCGTCGCGCGCCGGGGGGCGGGCGCGCCCGGCTCCAGGCTGACGCCCCATCCCGCCAAAGATCGAGGTGAAGAAATCAGAGAAGCCGCCGCCGAAGAGCTCTTCCAGGTCGCCGACCTCGACGCGCATGCCGCCTGGGGCGCTGCCTGTCCACTGCGACCAATCGAAACCGCCGCCCCCGCCGGAGCGTTGCCAGGCCTGGTAGGATGCTCCCAGCTGATCGTACTTGGCGCGCTTGGACGGATCCCCCAGGACTTCGTAGGCCTCGTTGATCTCCTTGAATCGCTCTTCGGCTCGCTTGTCACCCGGATTCTTGTCGGGGTGATGCTTGACGGCCAGACTGCGATAGGCTCGCTTGATATCCTTGGCCTCGGCATTGCGAGGTACGCCCAGGATCTTGTAGTAGTCCTTGTAGTCCATGAACGCTCTATGCTCTCCCCACGATTCTACGGGCGCAGCGGAAGGGAAGTCAAGACAAAGGCGCCGGATCTAATGGGTTTCTAACCCGCGCCGACCCGTGCGAGCCGTGTGAAGAGGCTAGCGGCGCGCCGGCCGGGTGACCTGGTCGAGGGCGGCTTGCTCGTCGGCGGTCAGACGCCAGCCAAGCGCCCCGGCGTTCTGGCGGGCCTGTGCAGCGTTCTTGGCTCCCGGGATGACGACGACGCCATCCTGCTGCAGCAGCCAGTTGAGGGCCACCTGAGCCGGGGTCTTGGATCGCGTCTCGGCGATTTCCGAAACTCGCCGGAGCGCGGCGGTGAGCGCCTCCTCCCCGTGGGCGCGCAGGTAGCGATTCAGCCGCCCGGGCAGCCTCCGGTCGCCCGGGCTGTAGCGGCCGCCCAGCCAGCCCATGGCCAGGGGGCTGTAGGCGATCAGGACGACGCCGAGCTCGCGACAGGTGCGGAGCACGCCGTCCGATTCCGGCGTCCGATCGAGCAGGCTGTACTCGACCTGGTTGGACGCCAGGCGGATTCCGTGCCGGGCCAGGGCATCGTGCGCCCGGCGCATTTGGGCGGCGTTGAAGTTGCTGACGCCGACCGCGCCGGCCTTGCCGGCAGCGACCACCTCGGCCAGCGCATCCATCAAGGGCTCGATACGAAGGAAGAATGGGGGGAAATGGATCTGGTAAAGATCGACCCGTTCCAATCCCAGGCGGTGCAGGCTGCCGTTCAGGGCGCGGTGCAGCGAGCCGGCAGTGGGGCGAAACGGAGCGTACTTGGTGGCAACCAACGCCGGCTTCCCGCTCGAGCGCAGGAGCTCCCCCAGGATGCGCTCGGAGGTGCCGAAACCATAGACCTCAGCCGTATCGAAGAAGTTCAGGCCGGCATCCAGGCTGGCCCAGAAGGCCTGCTCCACCTCCGGGCGGCCGTAGTCCCGTTCGTATCCCCAGACGCGGCGGTCACCCCAGGCCCAGGTTCCAACACCAAGGGGAGGCAGGTCGAGCCGCCCGGATGGGGATGTGGCTGAATTGCTGTCCATAGGCCTCGCTCGATCCTCATTCTACCGCAGGGCCTGCCGGGCCGTCGCCACCGGCTTACATCCGAATTACAGACTCGCCCCCTCGGCCGGCACCTTCCTATAATGTGGTTGGAAAGGGCAGTGGGCAGCGACCAACACTGCCCGGTGCATCGGCAAGCGTCAAAGGAGGTGCGTATCCGGGAACTGGCACAACCGGCCCCGCTGCTCACCCGAAGCAGCCACTGAAAAGCGAGGCCGCTGCCGCTGCCCCGCTTTTCGCGTGTCGGCCATCGACGATCGGTGACGGTCCCCGCAGGGGCGGGGACTGCTGCGTTCGCGGGCCGAAGGGCTCAGGTGACTGTGGTCCGGGCGGACGGGTAGTGCCTGTGCCGCCCTTCGGCAACCACTCGCTGGATGCGATCGACCGCCTGCCAGACCTCGAAGAAGGTCGTGTACAGCGGCGCCAGGCCCAGGCGCAGGTTGTCGGGTTCCCGGAAGTCCGGCAGCACGCCCATCTCCTCGATCAAACTACGGTTGATGCGGTAACCGTCCGGGTGACACAGGCTGACGTGTGAACCGCGCCGGGCGGGATCGCCGGGAGAGCCCAGGCGGAACCCGAGCGGCATCAAACGCGCCTGGGCCAGCTCGACCAGATAGGCGGTCAGCGCCATCGATTTCCGCCGGAGGCGGTCGATCCCCGCCTCGAGGACGGTCTCCAGCGCCGCCTCCAGGGAGAGCAGGGAGAGGATCGGCGGTGTGCCGACCAGGAAGCGGGCGATCCCGGAGGCGGCGCGATAGTCCAGGTCGAAAGCGAAGGGCGCGGTCTGACCGAACCATCCCCACATGGGGGAGAGCAGTTGATCCTGCAAGCCGCCCCGCACGTACAGGAAGGCCGGCGCGCCCGGGCCGCCGTTCAGATACTTGTAGGTGCAGCCGACGGCCAGGTCGACCTCCCAGCGGTCGAGCTCGATGGGCACGACGCCGACGGCATGGCTGAGGTCCCACAAGACCAGCGCGCCGGCGTCGTGTGCGCGCCGCGTCAACGCGGCCGCGTCGTAGAGAAACCCGCTCTTGAAGACGACATGCGAGAGCGAGAGCAAGGCGGTTTGGGAATCGAGCGCATCGGCCAGTTGCTCCTGCGGACCGAGGATCCCATCGGCCGAGCGCTGGATATCCACACGGCGGTCACCCAGCACCTGTGCGCAGCCCTGCAAGATGTAGATGTCGGATGGGAAGTTGAGATCGTCGGTCAGGATGCGCTTGCGGCCGGGCAGGGCCAATAGTGCCGCCATGGCCAGTTTGAAGAGGTTGACCGAGGTCGAGTCGCAGGCGACCACCTGACCTGGTGCGGCGCCGATCAGGCTGCCGATCTGGTCACCGACCCGCTGCGAACTCTCGAACCATCCGGCATTCCAGGTGCGGACCAGGCCGGAGGCCCACTCGTGGTCCACGGCGGCCTTCAGGCGTGCGCGCGAGGCCTCCGTCAGCCGTCCCAGGGAGTTGCCATCCATGTAGAGCAGCGCCGGATCGTCGATGACGAATCGGCTTCGGAATTCGCGCAACTCATCCGCCCGATCGAGCGCCTGGGCGCGTCCAAGGCCGAGGTCGGTCCCTGCTTCAGGCATGCTGCGTGCCCCCCCATGCTGGTGACCGATTATCGCACCAGATGATGCCGGCGGGATGCCGGGCAGGAGTGTGGGACGGCCGGACGTATAATCCCAACGCAGAGCGGCGATGACCATTCCCAAGACCGGATCGAAGTACTTCGGGCTCTACCAATTCCTGCGGCGTAGCCGCAGCGACAGACTCCGCCTGACCTTCCGGGAGATCGAAGGGCATCTTGGTGCGCAGTTGCCGGACTCGGCCCACAGCGCGGCGTTCTGGAGCAACCGGGCCAGTGGGGCTCTGCAGGCGGCGGCCTGGATGGAAGCCGGCTATCGCGTGGAATCCATCGACCTGCGCGCCGGCGTGGTCCACTTCGAGCGGCAGGCTCGCGTCTACCGGGTCAGGCGGGAAGGCGGCGTGGTGGCCTGGGACGCGGAATTGCTGCGGGCACTGCGCCGGCATTTGGGTATGAATCAGGCGGGGTTGGCGGAGCTGCTGGGTGTGCGGCAGCAGACGGTCAGCGAATGGGAGACGGGGGCCTACGCGCCGACACGATCCCGCTGCAAGCATCTGATGCTGGTCGCCGAGCGGGCCGGCTTCCCGTACCTGGCCGGCCGGAGGACGACGAAAAAGAAGCCTTGAGCGTGGGTCGCCCCTGCGGCCCTTTCTGGGCTTGACAGGAAACCCGTTACCGTGTATTCTGTCAATGACCGGCTGAGGCATCAGCCGGTCCGGGGGGAGCGCCCGCGACGCTCTGCCGCAGGGGGTGTGCATGGGCGAAGGCTCGTTCCGAGCGCGGGCGCTCTTCCTGTCCCCGGATGGATTGTGCCACACGGACAAAGAGGTCTGCGGCGACCCCGAGAGGGCCAAGGACGCGCCACGCCCGTGTCCGCATTCGCAGGACGGGCGGCTGCCGCTGCTCGAGCGGCTGGATGAAGCGGGCGCCGACGCCGCCCCCGAGCGCGGCCGCCCCGGTGACTTGGTTCCGACGTGCTGTATCCAGCACTTCGGCAGTCTCGGCGATTGGCAAGGGCCTGGGGGTCCCTATCCAGCCGCGCTCCGCGATCTGCGGGTGTTCCGCTGTCGCAAGTGGTTCCTGCTGGTCGTTCCAGGGCTGCGGGACGACCGCGCCGGCGAGGCAGGGGAAACGCCTTGATCGTCTGACCGACGGACGAGAAGCCGCCTCCGTCCGGCGGCTGGTGGACTCCTCGCCGGAAGTCAGCCCCCGGAAGTGGCGGCCTCAGCCCGCCCACGCGTATAGAACCAGACCAGGCTTGCACCCACGGCCAGCACCGGCAGCAGGATCAACCCCGCCTCCGGTCCGAAGGCGCCCCCGGTCAGCCACGTCGGGCCGCTGGCGGTGTGGCGCATCAGGCGGAACAGGTTAAGACCGCTGACGGGGAATCCGAATACCGTCCCTTCGAAGAAGTTCCAGCCGATGTGCAGGCCGATCGACAACCACAGCTGCCGGGTGCGCACCCAGCCGAGGGCCAGGAAGTAGGCGGCGGCCAGGATTCCCAGCAGTGAGGCCCAGCCGGCGCCGGGGTTGAGCAGGTGCAGGATCGAGAAAATCAGCGCCGAAAGGAATAGGCCGAGGCGAAGGCTGCTGCCCTCGATCAGATTCTGCAGCTGATAGCCGCGGGAAAACAGCTCCTCCTCGTACCCGACCGCGCAGTAGAGCGCCAGGCCGGCCAGCAATCCCAGCAGCGTCTGGCCCCACGCGCCGCCCTCCCACGACCAGCCCTCGAACTGCAGCCACCCGAGCGACCATTCTCCCGCGAACACCAGCCCCATCAACAAGCCCGGGATAGCGAATCCGACCAGCAGGTCGGCGATCGTATGGCGGTCGAAGCGCATCCCCAACGACAACAACGAGCGGCGGTCGATGTAGCGGCGGGCAAACCAGGTCGCCAGGGTGATGGCGATGGCGGAGGCGAACGCGCTGCCCAGCATCAGGAGAGTGTCGAGCGAGAGCCCCGGGGCTGCATAAGCGGCCACAGCCAGGGCCACCGCGATGGGCAGCGTGAAGGCGATCAGCAGGCTGCCGAACAACGCAGCGTGCGCCAACAGGCGCCAGCCGGCGCGCAGCCTGCCGTCGGAAGGCGAGAGGAAGACGCGTCGCAACCCGGAGGCGGGGCGAGGCGGGGGCGCGACTTCGGCCACGGCCGATTCAGCCGGTGGACGAGAGATAGATGCGATCGGGGTCGAACTGGCGCAGGATGGAGAGCTCCTCGTCGGTCGGCGCGGCTGTGGCCGTCAACTGCGGCGCAACCCGCAATTCCCAGCCGGTATTCTGCCGCGCTTGATCGGCCTGGACGCCCGGATGGATGGCGGTCAGGACCAACTCGCCGTCCTCGTTCGGCTCGAGCAGGCCCAGGTCGGTGACGACCGCGGCCGGCCCGCTGCCGCGCAGGCCCAGCGCCTGACGCGAGGCCCGGCCATCCAGGAAGCCGGCCGACGTGCGGAAGTCGCATTTCTCCGGGAAGCGGCGCTTCTGATGCGGGGTAAGGAAATAGCAGCGGTCGGCGAAAGCGGCGATCTCCATGCTCCCGCCCGAACCGGGCAGGCGCACTTTGGGGTGCCGGTAGTCGCCGATGACGGTGGCGTTGACGTTACCGTAGCGGTCGATCTGCGCGCCGCCCATGAAGCCGACGGTTACGTAGCCGCGCTGAAGGTAGAAGGCGAAGATCTCGTACATCGAGCACACCGAGAGGGCGCCGGAGACCAAGGTCGGATCGCCGATCGAGAGCGGCAGGCGGGCCGGCTGCGCGCCGATCACGCCAGCCTCGTAGATCATCACCAGGTGCGGCGCGTGCGTCCGGCGGGCCAGGTTGCAGGCCAGATTGGGCAGCCCGACGCCGACGAAGACGACGTCGCCGTCGCGCAGGAGACGGGCGGCATTCACGGTCATGAGCTCGGAGGGGGTGTAGGTGATGTCGGCCATGGTGTCTCCGCCTAGTACCTCCCGTAGTTCACCGGTTCGCTCCATAAGGGCTCGACCTTGAGCCGCGCGTGGACCTCCGCGCCCAGCTTCTGCCAATACTCGTCCCGATCCTGGACGCCGTAGACCCACTCGTCCAGCCACGCTCGCACCCGCTCCGGATCGGCACTGATGCGATCCCAGTCCAGGTAGAAGGCATTGTCCCGATCGTAGTAGCCCTGGGTATAGGAGGGATGGGCGCAATGCGGGACATGGCAGACGGCCGTGACCGCCAGCCCGGGGATGATCGTGCGGTTGGGATCGGATCGGATCACCGCCGCCTCGACGATCTCCTCGGCGGTGACGATCACCCGTGCCGAAGCGAAGGCGGCCTCCTTCTGCTCCCCGACGATGCCCCACAGGTGGCAGTTGCCCTCGGCGTCGGCACGCTGGACGTGCACGATGGCCACATCGGGGTTCAGAGCCGGGACAGTCACGACCTCGCCATCGGAGTATGGATCCTTCACCCGACGGAAGGCCGGATTGACGCGCTCGAGGTCGCCGGCGCCGGTCGGATTCATCGGCAGGAAGGGCAGCCCGGCAGCACCGGCAGTCAGCCGGGTGATCATGCTGAAATGCGAGAATTCTTCCCACTCCAGGCGCCCG
>DAIRVC010000143.1:0-7117 GCA_036803025.1 Anaerolineales bacterium | reverse complement strand
GAATGGCCTCGACCTTAGCTGAGTCCTGGTCGATGCCGATGACCGTGCAGCCCGATTCGGCCAAGGTGACGGCCAGCGGCAGGCCGACGTAGCCCAGGCCGACGATGCCGATCCGGCCCTGGCGTTTCTCAAAGCGCTCGATCAGACGGCTGGCAGCGGGCGGTAGTGAAGTTCGTGCTTCGGGCATGTGCTGTACATCTCCTCTGGCGTAACGGTCAGAAGAGGTTGAGCTGCTGCGGAGGCTCCGGCGGCTCAGCCTCGACTGTCGGCGTCTGGGCCGGCGCGGCCCGACGCATCAATTCCGGAAGCCGGGCGAAGTCCTCCTCGATGCTGCGCCGCAGCGACGGCTGGTGCAGGGCGGCCGCCGGATGGAACATCGGCACCACCAGCCGGCCGTCGACGCTGCGCGCCTGGCCGTGAAGCGCGCTAATGCGCGCATTCGGGAAGTAGCGCGCCATGGAGAAACGGCCCAGCGTGACGATCACCTTGGGGTCGAGGGCGCGGATCTGGCGATCGAGGTAGGCGGCGCAGGCGTCGATCTCCTCCGGGAGCGGATCGCGGTTCCCGGGCGGCCGGCACTTGACGACGTTGCAGATGAAGACCTGCTCGCGCTTCAGCCCGATCCCCGCCAGGAGTTCCTCCAGGAATCGGCCGGCGGCGCCGACGAACGGCCGCCCCTGCTCGTTCTCGTGGAAGCCGGGACCCTCGCCGATGAACATGATCTCGGCGCTGGCCGAGCCCTCGCCCGGGACGGCCAGCTTGCGCGAAAGATGGAGCTTGCACTGAACGCAGGCGGCCACCTCGGCCGCGACCTGGCGCAGCTCCTCTTCCGCGCTCACCGAGCACCTCCCTCGACCGGGAACCGCCGTCGGCGCAGGTCCCGAACCGTCATCAGCAAAGCGTCCTCATCGTTGTCGTGGTAGTAGCGCGGCCGGCGGCCCACGATGCGGAACCCGAACTTGTGGTAAAGGTTGACCGCCGCCTCGTTGCTGACGCGCACTTCCAGCGTGGCCATGTCCGAGCCCATTTGCGATGCCAGGTCGAGGGCGGCCGTCAGCAGCTCGGCCCCCAGTCCCGTGCGGCGATGGTCGGGGTGGACGGCCAGGGTGCTGATATGCGCCTCGTCGACGATCTGCCAGAAGCCGACGAAGCCTACCGGACGAATGCCGCCGGAGACCGGACGGGCCGCCACGAGCATGTGTGAGGCCGAGTTCTCCAGCAGTTCGTAGCGGTAGCTTCTCTCCGGCCAGGGCAGCGCGAACGACAAGCGGTCGATGTCCATTACTGCCGGCAGGTCTTCGAGCGTCATCGCTCGAATCACGGCCTCATCAATCCGCGCGTTCACCCGGGGATCTCGCCTCAATCCTGAAGGTAGATCGGAGCCAGCTTGGCCGGATCGTCGCCCTTGCGGGCACGCAGCCGCTCGACGGCCAATTCAGCCAACACCGCCGGCCGGCGCAGGCACAGCCACGGCGGCGCCAGGACGACCCGCTTCTCGGCGGCCAGGCTCTCGCGGCGGGCCGGCGCGATCTCCCCGCACAGATAGGTGATCTGGGAGAGCCGCTCGAGCAGCTCATCCCAGGGAAACCCCTCCGCCTGGCCCTGGGCCCTCCAGGTTCCGCGCCCCCATTTGTACCATACTCCGGCCGCCCGGCCCCGGCCGGCCTCGATCACGGCCAGCATCGGCTGCTCACGACGCGGCTGACCCGAGGCAAGGATATCCAGCGTGGGGACCCCGACCAGGCTGAGACCGTGCGTCAGCGCCAGCCCCTTGGCCAACGCCAGGCCGACTCGCAGCCCGTTGAACGACCCCGGGCCGACCGCCACGGCCACCGCCGTCAGCGCGGAGGGGAGTATTCCCGTCCGGCGCAGGAGGATCGCCACCTCCGGCGCCAGCTGCGAGGTGTGCCGGCCCGGGTGCTGCCAGATGCTCTCGGCCAGGATCGTCGACCCGTCATGAAGGGCGACCCCCAGCGTGCGCGTCGCCGAATCGAGCGCCAGCAGCATGCCCTAGCCTCCGAAGGCGGCCTTGCGGAACTGCCGCAGCAGGCGATCGTAGCGCGGCCCCTCCGACTCGAAGCGCAATTCCCGGCGCGAGTCGTCCACCCACTGCAGTCGCACCAGAAGCCGCTCGTCGGGCAGCAGCTCGCCGACGCGCTCGGGCCATTCCACCAGCACAGGACCCTCCTCGAACAGGTCCTGGAGGCCGAGGCCGGAGGCCTCCTCCGCCCCGCTCAACCGGAAGGCGTCGAAGTGGTACAGGCGGGTGTCATCCGCCCTGCGGTACTCGTTGACCAGGACGAAGGTCGGGCTGGTGGCCGGGTCCAGACAGCCCCAGCCGCTGGCGATCCCCTGCGCCAGAGTCGTCTTGCCCGAGCCCAGATCGCCCTCCAGGCAGACAAGGTCGCCGGGCTTGAGCAGCTCACCCAACCGTACCCCCAGCCGACGGGTCTGGTCGGGGCTGTGGCTGAGGAAGTCCAGGCTGCGATCGTCGAGGATCGGCATTGGCGGCCGGGCATTATACGTCAGCGGCAGAAGCGTCACAAGCACGGCGCTCACCCGGACCTCCCACTTCCCAACCCCTTGCGTCCGTGCTACCATCGCGGAGATGCGCGTCCTCATCCTCTCGGACATCCACGCCAACCTGACGGCCCTGGAGGCCGTGCTGCAGGACGCCGGCTCCTTCGATGCAGCCTGGTGTCTGGGGGACCTGGTCGGTTACGGTCCCGACCCGAACGAATGCGTCGAACGCGTGCGCGCGCTGCCGGAGCTGTTGTGCCTCATCGGCAATCATGACCAGGCGGCATTGGGCGGCATCCCGCTCTCGCGCTTCAATCGTGACGCACGCGATGTCGCCGAGTGGACGCGCAGCGTTCTATCGGAAGACAACCAGGAGTACCTGCGCTCGCTCCCGGCGCGCATCACCACCCACGAATTCACCCTGGCGCACGGCAGCCCGCGCCAGCCGGTCTGGGAGTACATCCTCGACCAGTACACGGCCGACCGCATGTTCGATTTCTTCGACACCCCCTACTGCCTGGTCGGGCACTCGCACCTGCCATTGGTCTTCAAGCGCGGCTCCGACGGCGCTTTCGCCGCGCCGGTGGCCATTCGCCTGGGCAAGACGATCGCGCTGGAAACGCGCATGATCCTCAATCCCGGCTCGGTCGGGCAGCCGCGCGACATGGATCCGCGGGCGGCCTACGCGTTGCTCGATCTGGAGACGCACACGTGGGAGCCTCGGCGCGTGCGCTACGACATCGCCCAGGTCCAGCTGCGCATCCTCGACGCCGGGCTTCCCGAGCGGCAGGCCCTGCGATTGGTTGCCGGCTGGTAGCGGGAACTTCTCCTGCGCGCGGGTCGTCGGAGGGTGAGAAGACGGGACTGCGCCTGTCAACGGGAGGAAGCCCCATGAAGAAGCGAATCGCCCTCGGCCTGATCGTCCTGATCGCCGTCGTCCTGTCGGCTTGCGGTGCGGCCATGCAGGCCCCGCAGCTGTCCGAGGAGTACGCCCCGGTCGCCCCCAGCGTGGGCGCGCCGGCCGAGATGGAGCGCGCCGCCAGCGACGCGGCCATGTCGGGCGGTTTCGCCGGCGCCCCGGCGGCCGCTCCGGCCAACGCCGAGCGGCTGGTCATCCAGAACGCCAGCCTGACGATCGTCGTGGCCGACCCGTCGGCGCGCGTCCAAGCCATCGCCGACCTGGCCGAGGAGATGGGAGGCTTCGTCGTCTCCTCAAACGTGTATCAATCCACCTTCGGCGAGGCGCGTGTACTGGCCAACCAGGGCAACATCGTCATCCGGGTTCCGTCCGAGGATCTGCACGAGGCGCTGCGCCGGATCAAAGAGGGCGCCAGCGATGTCCGCAACGAGAGCATCAACGGGCAAGACGTCACCGCCGAGTACACCGACCTCGAGTCACGGCTGCGAAACCTGGAAGCCGCCGAGGCCTCGCTGCGCGAGATCCTGGCCTCGGCCACACGCACGGAAGACGTCATGCTGGTCTTCAATCAACTGACCCAGGTGCGCGGCGAGATCGAGGTCATTCGCGGTCAGATGCGCTATTACGATGAGTCGGTGCGCTTCTCGGCCATCAGCGTGGACGTGCTGCCGGACGCGGCCGATCAGCCGCTCCAGATCGGCAGCTGGCGCCCGGAAGGGACGGCCAAGGAGGCGCTCGCCGATCTGATCCGCGGCCTGCAGAGCCTGGGCGATCTGCTCATCCGCTTCGGCATCTGCGGCGTGCCCTTCCTGGTGATCTTCGGCGTGCCGGCCTGGCTGGTGATCCGGGCCATCGTCCGCCGCCGGTCGAAGAAGGCCGCCGCCAAGGCCGCCGAGTAGGACCGAACTGCACCCAGTCAACCGATCAGGCTCCCGGAGTCCGCAGGGCTCCGGGAGCCTGCTTCATTCGATCGCCTGGCGCAGCCGGGCGGCCAGGTCTCCGAACTCCGGGGTGTAGGTCATGGCCAGGTCGCGCGGCCGCCTCAGCTTGATGGCCAGGTCCAGTCGGATGCGGCCCGGCCGCGGGCTGAGTGCCAGGACCCGGTCCGAGAGCAGAACCGCTTCCTGGATGGAGTGGGTGACCATCACGACGGTCGTGGTGCGCGCCGCCCAGATCCGCAGCAGCTCGGCGCCCATCCGCTCGCGCGTCAACGCGTCGAGCGAGCCGAAAGGCTCGTCCAGGAGCAGGACATCGGGATTGTGCACCAACGCCCGGGCGATGGCCACGCGCTGGGCCATACCGCCCGACAGGTCGCGCGGGTACGACTCGGCGAATCCCTGCAGCCCGACCAACTCGATCAGCGCCCGCGCCCGCACCTGCGATTCGCTCCGAGCCAGGCCTTGAAGCTCCAGAGGCAAGGCGATGTTCGCCATCACCGTCCGCCAGGGCATCAGATTGGCCTGCTGGAAGACGAAGCCGATCCTTCGGCGCGGGTGCCGCAGCGGCTCGCCTTCGAAGATGACTTCGCCGGCGGTCGGCCGGCGAAGCCCGGCCAGCAGACGCAGCAGGCTGGTCTTCCCGCTCCCGGAGGCGCCGACGACGCACACGAATTCCTGCCGCCTCACCTCGAAGCGCACTTCTTCGAGGGCCCGCAGGCCGCCGTTCCCGTTCGGGTAGACGAGCGTCAGGTCTCGCGCCTGCAAGACCGGAACGCTGTCAGCGATCGTCATGGGACGAAGTCATTCGAGTACGCCCGGGAGAGGTCGATGGGGGCCGTCAGCGAACCCAGGGAGAGCAGCACCGACTGCATGTTCTCCCACGATTGCGGCTCGGAGAAGCCCAGCCGGTCGGCGCGCCAGAACTCGAGGCTGGCCTGCAGCACCGCGAACTGCACTTCCTGATCGGCCTGTTGCAGGCCTTCGACGTACTGCTTGCAGATCTCGAAGGCCGCGTGCGGATCATCCAGGGTGTCCTGCAGTCCTCGCAGCGTCGCCGCCACCATGGCCTGGACGACTGCCGGCCGCTCCGAGATCGTCGCCTCGTTCGTGATCAGCCCGTTGGAAGCCAGGTGTACGTAGTCGGCCACACGGATCAGGCGGATGTCGGCCCCTTGTGAGCGCAGCTGGACCGGCTCATTGTTGGCATAGATGACCACGGCCTCCTCTTGGCCGGCCAACAATGCCTCGACCTGGTTGTAGCCGATCACGTCCAACGTGGCCGCCTCCGGCGCCACACCGGCGGCGTTCATCAAAGCCTGGTACCCGACGTACGAGGCCCCGCACAGACATGGAATCCCGACCCGCCGTCCGACCAGGTCTTGCGGGGTCTCGATTCCGCTTTCGGCCAGCGCGGCGACGCCGACCGGGTAGTCCTGCCACCAGGCGGCGACGTATACGATCGGGAGCCCGGCCGCGCGCGCCAACGGCACCTGCTCGCCAGAGACGACCGCGAAGGGCAGCTCCCCTGCGCCGACCAGCGCGACCGCGTCGGTCTCCCAGGAGTAGTCGAACTCGATCTCCAGACCGGCCTCGCGGTAGTAGCCGCGCTCGACGGCGACGTAGAAGGGCGCGAACTGGACGTTGGGGATGTAGCCCATCGGCAGGCGGATGTGCAGCACAGGCGGCTGGCTGGGCGTCACACCGATCGTGGCGGGCGGCGCCACGGGCGTCCCGCCGCACGCCGCGAGCAGCAGTCCGACGATCGGCAGCACCAACCAGGGCCGCCGCGACCTGGATGAACGAGCTTCGTTCACGGTTTGACCTCCCGCCAGACCAGCACCCGACGCTCCAGGGCCGCCACCAGCCCATACAGGGCCATGGCCAGAAGCACCAGGGCCAGCACGGCGACGAAAACCAGCGCGGTGTCGTACAGACCGCGTCCGATGTTGACCAGGAAGCCCAGGCCTTCGTCGGCGCCGACGAACTCGCCGACCACGGCCCCGATGACGGACAACGTCGCACCGATCTTCAACCCGCCGAAAAGCACCGGCATCGCCGCCGGCGCCTCCAGATGCAGGAACGTTTGCCAGCGCGTGGCCCGCAGGGAACGCATCAGGTCACGCAGATCCGCCGGCACCGAGCGCACCCCCACGACCGTGTTCACCAGGACGGGGAAGAAGACGATCAGCGCGCAGATCAGCACCTTCGAAATCCGGCCCGGCCCGAACCAGATCACCAGGAGGGGCGCGATGGCCACGATCGGGATGGACTGCGAGGCGATGATGTACGGCGCCAGCAGTCGCTCGGCGGCCCGGGACTTGGCCACCAGGTAGCCCATGGCAGTAGCCAGGGCCAGGCCGAGCGCCAGCCCGGTCAGGACCTCCTGGAGCGTCACCCAGGCATGTCGAAGCAGGCTGCCATCGGTCAAGGCCAGCACCAATCGGGCCCACACGCTCGACGGCGAGGGAAGCATGAAGGGCGGCAGTCCGGACCAGCGCGCGGCGGCCGCCCAGGCGGCCAAGCCGGCGGCCAGGGTGACGGGCAGCATCCAGCCCTGCAACCGGCTGTGTTTCGGCGCAGCTGGCGCAGGCTTGAAGGAGATTTCGGTACCGGTCTCGCTCATCGGCAGGCCAAAAGAATCGCCCCGGATTCAGCCATCCGGGGCGCAGAGCGGGAGCATTCTCGAGGCGTGGACCTCGAGAAAGAAGCCCCGAAGACGCGGGTCCTCGGGGCATGCATG
>DAIRVC010000142.1:4672-7122 GCA_036803025.1 Anaerolineales bacterium | reverse complement strand
ATCCTGCAGGCGGGCCCGTTCACCCCCCTGCGCCTCGGGATTATAGCCCAACTCCCTACGCGGCCAGCTCCGGTGGGCCGGCCGGCGGACGGATCACTTGAGCCAACCAGACGAGGTAGAAGCCTACAGATCGGGCTTGGTTGAGCGTCCTAAGGGGCGGAGATCAGGCTGCGGTAGAACGACTCCGCATGTGGCATGCAGACCTGGTAGTCGGCGCGTTGAGCGATCAGGTTCTCATTCGTCTGGCGGGCCGCCAGCCGCAAGCCGTCATCGGCCAGCGCCCGGCTGACCGCCGCGGCGACCGCTGCCTCGTCACCCGGGTCGACCAGCAGTCCGTTCGTTTCCGGCGTGATCCACTCGCGGACCGACTCCAGGTCGCCGGCAACCGGATAGCACCCGCAGGCCATACTCTCCAGCAGCGTGTTGGGCGTCCCGTCATGTACGCCGAGCGAAACGGTGACCCGCGATCGGCGGAAGACGGCCGCCATCCCCGCCGGGCTCAGGCTCGGCAGGAGCATCACTGATTCCTGCAGACCCAGGCGGCGGACCCAGGCTTCAGCTGCCGCCTCGCCCTGCATGACCGGGCAGACGAAACGCGCGCGCGGATGATCGCGGAGGACGAGCGGGATCATGCGGAAGAAGGTGTCATGCCGGACATAGGCACGGAAGCCGCGCGGGTTGACGACGACGGGCGCCTCTTCGGGCAGCGAGGCCAGAGCGGCCCGCACCTCGTCGGGCGCCCGCTCGCTCGCTTCGCCCGGCGGGTGGAAGACTTCCATGCGTACGCCGCCGCTTCCGGGAAGCACGATCGTCGGCCGATCGGCGGGAAACCCCCACCTTCGACTCAGCCGCACGTCGCGCACGCAGTCGCTGTGCAGAGCCTGCAAGCGCCGCATCGTCCGCCGAGTGCTCAGCCCCATGGTGGGCGTCGAGCGGGCGTGAAAGGTGAAGTCGTTTCCCCAGGTCGAGCAAAGCAGCGGCGCCTGCGGGTCGGCCGCCGCGGCCAGCATCCCCTCAAAGGGCACCCTCAGCGCGTGCACCAGCTCAGGCTTGATGCGCTGCAGTGCCTCCCGGACGCGCCCTGCGGCGGCCGGGATCGTCAGAGGGCCCAGCCACTGTCGCAGCCCGACGCGCAGGCGCAACCCGCCGGCGCTCAGCAGCCAGCGCAGCGGCAACTCCCCGCCCGGGCGGATGCCCGGCGCGGCGGCCATACCGGTGAAGGCCACCGGCACAATCGTCACCGACGCCAGGCGCCCATCCGGTTCACAGGCATAGGTCGAGAGCAGGTGCACTTCGTGGCCCGCGCTGATGAAGTACTCCATCCAGCTACGGGCGATCGGGCTGTGTCCGTCGGCGACGAATGCCAGTCGCACGTCAGTCTCTTGGCGCGCGGATTCCGTTCAGCGCGCGAACGAAAGCGGAGGCCATCGTATCGATGTTCGCCTCCTGGGCGACGATCCGCTGCGAGGCCTCGCCCATGCGCCGCAAGCGATCCGGGTCGGCCAGCGCGGCCTGCAGCGCCCGGCGCAAATCGCCCGGGTCGTCTCCCGCGATCAGCCAGCCGTTCTCGGGCCGGACCAGGTCGGCTTGCGTCCCGTCGCCTTCGGCCACGATCACCGGCAGGCCGTGCGCCATCGCTTCCTGCACCGCCAGCCCGCCCGTCCCCGGCAGCACGAACAGGTCGACCTGGCCGTAGATCTGCTCGAGCGCCGCGCCGCGCTGCGCGCCCAGGAAGCGGACCGGCACACGGCCGCGGGCTGCCTGCTGCTCGAGCCCGCCGCGCGCCGGCCCTTCACCGACAATCCACACCTCCGGTGCAGTCTCGAGATCCTGGCAGACATCCAGCAGCCTATCGACGCGCTTGCGGTCCTGAAGCCTGCCGACATACAACAGGCGCGGCGGGCGGGAGGTCGGCCGCGTCGCCGGCGTCGAAGCCGCCGTCGGACTGGCGACGGCGTTGAGCGCCACGAACACCCGCTCGGGGGAGAACCCCGCCTCCTGATAGGATCGCGCCCCGCGGCTGCTGTAGGCGATGATCCCGTCAAAACGCTGCAGGTAGGAGCCGCGCCAGATCCCCCGCAGGCCGGCCGACCGCCCGCGGCCGCCGGGGACCCCCAGACCCCAGCCCAGGACGATCCGGCCGCGACGGTGCATCCAATCTGCGGCCAGTCCGTTCAATATATTACGGGCGCTGGCCTCCAGGATCAGGACATCGGGGTCCCAGGTTCTCAGCCAGCGCAGCAGCCCCGGCTGAAGGCACAGGTAGCTCGATCCGCCGAAGAGATTGAGGTTGCGCGCGCGCGCCCAGTTGGCCGCGCGCAGTTCCCTGGCGGGGAGTACGGCTTCGGCGGCTCGCGGCTCTCCGGCAAACACGCTCAAGCCGCCTCGGCATCTCTCCGCCAGCCGTTCGAAGAACGCGGCCCGGTAATCCGGCAGCACGCGCTGCTGCA
>DAIRVC010000142.1:0-4572 GCA_036803025.1 Anaerolineales bacterium | reverse complement strand
CCGCCCTCCATGTCCATCTTGACCAGATCCGGCGCCGGGTTACCCTGGCCGAAGACGAAGTCGTCCAGCCGAACGGTCTCGACCTCGATCGACTGCGGATAGGCGCCGCTCCGGCCGGCCGAACCTTCGACCTTCCCCATCCCCCCCGAGGCGTGCACCAGAAAGCGCGCCCGCCCGGTGGTGGCGGCCACGGCCAGCGGCACCACGCGCACCCGATCCCCAACCGCATTCAAGCGCACGGTCTCGCGCAATCGCGCCAGATTGGCGGGCAGCGGCTCGAACGCCAGCAACTGCCCGGCCGCCTCGATGCGGCGCGCCAGCAGCAGGGTCACATAGCCAATATTGGCGCCCACATCGTAAACGGTCATTCCTGACCGGACGGCGTCGTGGATCGCCGCCTGCAACTCCGGCTCGTAGGTGCCCAGCCACAGATCCTTCTCCGACTGCAGATCCAGGCGCATCCGATACCCGGACAGCGCACCGCCCGCCACCCGCACGACCGAAAGACCGGCGGGCGCGGCGCGGTTGAGCAGGCTCCTCAGCCAACTAGTCAGTGGTCCCAGACGGTACAGTGCCCTGACGAGGCCGGAGGGGAGCAGGCGAGCCGCCAGTGCGGCCAGACGCAGAATGGGGTTGGTCACGGGCAGGAGAGATCCTCACGCGGCGGCGCGGTGTGCACCGCTGCGCGACGCGGCCGGCCGGTCATCCTTCCTTGAACAGAGGCAGGTGGCCGAGCGCCAGGACGTGCTTCCACTGCGCCGCGTCCCCTTCTGTGAACACTGCCGCCTCAGAGACGACGCTCGCCCCCGCCTTCTCGACGACCTGGCGCATCCCCTTCAGGGTCGAACCCGTGCTGACGACATCGTCAAGAAGGACGACGCGCTTCCCGGCGATGCGGCTGCGATCCTTCTCGTCCAGATACAATGTCTGCGGTTTCCCGGTCGTGATCGACAGAGTCTCAGCGTGGACGGTCTCGCCCATGTACGGCTTGTAGGTCTTGCGCAGCACGATGTAGCTCTTGCCGCTGGCGACCGATAGGGCATGGGCCAGCGGAATGCTTTTCGCCTCGGCCGTAACGAGGACATCGTAGTCAATGCTTGCTAACCGCTTGGCCAGGGTCGCGCCGCAAGCCTGCACGAACTCCGTGTCACCCAGAATGTTCAGAACCGCGATGCGCAGCCCCGGCGCGACCTCGAAGAGCGGCAGGTCCCGGCGCAGCCCGGCGACCTCGACAGTGTAGGTATCACGCTTGGGGAGCATGTCGGTTCTCCTTAGGGGGTGTTGGCGGCCGTCCGGCCGCCGGGGGGATCGGGCGACCCGACGGGCCGATTATAGCCGAAAGCCTGCGGGCCCATGGAATAGGAGAGACGCATGATTGACGGGTTCCGGCCAAATCAATAAACTCCACCCGACGCGCGCGGCAGACGCAGGGGCTCCTGCTGCCTATACCCGCGAGAAGGGGACCTGCTTATGAGATCACGATGGTCCCCCTCGCTTCGACACTTGTGGCCCTGGCGGAAAACCGGGCGATGCCCCGGTGGAGCCGGATACGGCCGCACCGCTGGTCCAGCGCGCCGGCACACCGACCCAGCGGTTGACCCTGGTCAACAACTCGAGTACTTCGATCTGCACTGTATGCATTTCGCCGACGACGGCCCCGTCTTGGGGAGCCGACTGGCTCGGCTCAAGCACAATCCCGGCCGGCGGTTCCTTCACTTTCACCGTTCCGAATGGAACCTACGACGTCAAGGCCGAGGACTCCGGACACAACGTACTCGCCACCCATTTCGCGGTCTCGATCCCGCCGACGACCTCGTGGTCCGTGCCCTAGACACGGCCCGCCCACTGCGCGCTCGTGCAGCAGAACGGCCAGGACCCGTCTGGGTCCTGGCCGATTTCGTTGCCGCTTGGATCCAACTTTCTACTGCTTGTCGATGCGGAAGTCGTACACGCCATCGACCTGCGGATACGTCCGTCGGCACGCATCGCACTGAATCGCGTGAGGCTGCTCGAGCATGGACAGGCACAGACAGACCGGGCAACGCCAGAACGCACCCGTCGGCGCCGAGTCGGCCTTCCCAACCGCCTGTGCCCGGAGGAACACGCTGGGCGTGAGCTGCCACAGGTTCCCGGTCCATTGCGCCAGCGAATCCAGCGCCACCAGCACAGGCAGCGGAACCATCCGCTTCACCAGGCCCAGGCGGAAGTGCGATACCGTCAGTTGCCGACCCACGCGAAAACCAGCCTGCTCGAGCCAGTCATGCACCGCCCGGGGATGGAAGTCGAAGTTGAGCGGCAGGAACTCGACAGCCTGCCTGTCGAACGGGCTCCACGCCTGCCGGCGCAGCAGCCAGCGCCCGATCGCCTTCAGGTTGCGTTTGTTGGCGTACTCCAGTACGAAGCCGGCCCCGGGCCTCATCGGTTGGCGCACGCTGCTCAGCGCCGCCAACGGATCGGCCATGTGGTGCAGCGTGCGGATCATCGTCGCCGCGTCGAACACGCCCGGAGCGAAGGGCAGGTGGTAGGCATCGGCGGCGACATACACATAGCGGTCGCTTTGCCCCAGTCGCTCGACCGCCTGAGCCAGCTGGGTCCGCGAGTAGTCGACCAATACTATGCGCTGGAACCCGGCATAGCGCGGCGTGTTCCGCCCTGCGCCGGCGCCCACCTCCAGGAGCAGCTCCCCGCCGCGCGGCAGGAGCCGCCGCAGGGCAACGGCCTCGACTTGGTCCTCGTAGGCGCGCTCGCCGCGCTCCCAGAAGCGGGCTTGATAGTCGGATCCTTCGTAATCGCAGATCGGAGAATGGGATTGTGTCACGGTTTTCGGGGTCCGCCGGCGACCGAATGCCTCATCGCGCCCGGCCCGAATTGTACCGCGGCCGCCCCCGGCCTCCGTGATATCCTATGCCGCGGTCCGCAGTGCCGGATCTGAGCGCGATGTGGAGGCAGCACCGTGCGCAACGCCGGAGCCCCGAGTGAAGCGCCTTCGGATTGGCGCGAGGCCCTCCTGGGGCTGGCCATCCTGGCCGGCGCCTGGACAGTCCTGCTGAGTGAGGGGCTGGGCGCGCTCCATTCGCTCTCCCGCCCCTGGCTGGCGTTCGGCTGGACTGTCTTTCTTGTCTTTGCTGCAGTCTTGGCGTGGCGGCGTCGGAGAACGGTTGCGGCCCTTGGTCCCGGCACGCTCCGTTGGAGTGGATGGCCGTCCGTCTGGCTGGTGATCGCCGGCGTGTTTGCCGCCATCCTGCTTGTCATCGCCCTGGTCGCCCCGCCCAACACCAACGATTCCCTTCAGTACCACATGAGCCGCGTTGCGCACTGGGCGGCACAGCGCTCGCTCGATCACTTTCCCACGCCGATCGAGCGCCAGCTGTGGATGCCCCCCTTCGCCGAACTGGCCGTCCTCAACGTGTATGTCCTCACGGCCGGCGACCGCCTGGTCAACCTCGTCCAGTGGTTCAGCATGCTGCTCTGCCTGATGGGCGTCAGCCTGGTCGCCGCCAGGCTCGGCGCCAGCCGCCGCGGACAGGCGCTTGCGGCGCTCTTCGCCCTCACCCTGCCCATGGGCATCCTTCAATCCACCAGCACTCAGAACGACTACGTGACCGCGGTGTGGTTGCTCTGCCTGGCCTACTGGGCCGTCAAAGCCCACCAGCAGCCGCTCACCCCCCGCGATTGGGTCGTGGCCGGCCTGGCGACCGGGTTGGGTGTTCTGACCAAAGGGACGTTCTACGGTTTCGCCCTTCCGTTTCTGATTTGGCTGGGCGTCTCGACCATACGGCGCGCCGGCTGGCGACCTGCCATGTTGTTCGCCCTGACCGGGGTCGCTCTTGTCGGGGCGCTGAATGCCGGCGCCTGGATGCGCAACCTGCGCACCTATGGCCTGCCGCTCGGGCCGGCGGATGCCGTTGCGGCTCACGCCAACCAGACCTGGGGTTGGCGCGTCGTGGTATCGAATGCGCTGCGCGGGCTGACGCTGCACCTGGCTACCCCGTACGGTGACGTCAACGGCCCGATCGCCGACGCTGTGACCATCGCACACGATTGGCTCGGCCTCGATGTCAACGATCCGCGCACAACTATGGGTGAGTACCGCGTCAAGCGGTCGTTCCATGAGGACTACGCCGGCAATCCCTACCACACGTTGCTGGTGCCGGTCAGCCTGCTCGTCCTGGCCTGGCCGCAGCGCAATCGAGCCGACGATCGCACTGCCGAAGATCGACCGGCCCGTTCGGCCGGCTTGTTCGCGGCAATCGTGATCGCCGGCGCCCTGTGCTTTTGTGCGCTCTACAAGTGGCAGGCGACGGGAAGCCGCCTGCAGTTGCCGCTCTTCATCCTATGGGCGCCGCTGGCCGGGCTGGCCTTGGAGAGCCTGGGCCTGCGGCGCGGCCGACTGGCGCCTTGCCTGCCTCCCATCGTCGGGATCCTGCTCGCCGCTGCCGCCCTGCGTTTTCTGCTCGTCAATCCCTCCCGCCCGTTCTTGCCCCGCGCCGAAGACGGCCTCAGCTTGTGGAACACCCCGCGCGACGAACTGCTTTTCATCAACTCGCCGGAGGTCATGCCCGGCTATCTGCC
>DAIRVC010000141.1:1710-7131 GCA_036803025.1 Anaerolineales bacterium | reverse complement strand
AGGTCGGTGGCGATCATCGAGCCGCCCCAGCCGTCGCCCAGAGCGGCGCGCAAGCCCTGGTGCAGGATGTGCTCGGGATCCTGGTCGTCACCCATATGCGTGCGGTGCAGGATGTCGACGATCTCACGGTCGATGCCGCGCGGGACGAGTTTCAACGAGCGCCAGAGTTGCTTGCGCTTCTCCGGGGCGCGCTCGATCGGGAAGACGGCGCCGTTCTGCTGTCCAAACTGGGCGATGCACTTGTCGGCCACTTCGCCAGCGATGTCGCTGATCGGCCGCCCTTCGGTGGCGATGCCCAGTTCGTGTGCTAGGCGGTTCAGGCGGAACGGATCGCGGATCTTGTACCCCTCAGCGTGGCCTTCGGCGACCGCTTTGAGGGTGAAGGCCAGATCGCGCCCGTGATCCGAGTGCGCGGCGGCGCCGGCGGCTATCGCCCGGGCGAAGTTGCGGGCGCTGATGGTCTCGATCGTCGCGCCGCAGACGCCCACCTGGCCGTCCTTGGTCAGGCGGCATGGGCCCATGAAACACACCCGGCAACACGAGCCGGTAGAGCCGATCGGGCAGGGGGCCATCTGCTCGGCGCGGCTGAAGGCCGTTCCCAGGCCGAGCTCATCGGCGCGGATCAACATCGCCTGCGCGGCGGGGTCGATCGAGCGCTCCTCGGGCGTTCGGCCCTTCTTCTTCTTCTCTTCAGGCATTTGCCTCTCTCCTCGTGGGCCTATCTACCAGGGCTCAGTCTGCTACCGGCCGGGTGCGCGGATCGAATCCGGGACACGGCCAAAGCGGGCGCCCGTCCTGGACCAAGGTCGTTTCGGCAAAGGAAAGCTGCGGCCCCAGGCCGGCGTAGGTGGCGGAGTGGCGCGTCGAGCGCTCGGAGTAACTCGGCACGTAGGCCGGTTCGGGCGTTCCCTGTTCGTAGCCCTGCTCGGCCAGCGCCTTCTCGATCGCCTCGCGCTTGACCTTCTTGGGGTCGAACTCCAGCGCGAGCATGTGCCGGCTGGGGGCGACGAATAGATTGGAGATCCCATCCATCTTCTCCAACAGCGCCCGCACGGCCAAGGTGTGATGGTCGCCGTACAGGGTGGGGATGCTCAGCAGCAGTTTCTCCATCTCGGGCAACTCCTCAGGTCTGGTCCGGCTCGACCAGGTTCGACGGGCGGAGGAACACGACGGTCAGGTGCTCCTGAAGGGCGTCCTTCAAGGCGTCACGCAGGATATTCCCGGAGACGTGCATCAAGGTATCGTGGTAGTCAGCGTCCTGGTTCATGCTGGCCAAGCACGGGTAGTGATGGTGCAGCATGCCGGCCTGCTCCAGGGCGCTGTCGACCGGGGTCCCCGGCAGGCGTTCGGCCACGTAGCGGGCGCAGCCGCAAGGCGTGTCCCGCACCAGGTCGACGCCGGTGATCCGGCCGCCTTCCACGACGGCGCGGAATTCGGGCTGGCCGAAGGCCTGGGCGAAGCGCTGGATGAGCGGGTGATCATAGGCGGCGGCGATCGGCTTGCGGTTGAGGGTTGCCAGCGTTAGGCTGCAGAAGGGCTTGGGAAAGACCGAAACGACGCCCATCTCGTCCAGCCAGTGCTTGAGTTGACGGGCCAGCCCGGGGGGCAGGGATTCGTTGCGGTCGATGGGGGCAATCACGGCCGACGCGCCGCACAGGCGGCAGATGTCGGGCACCAATTGGGCCAGGCCGGGCACTTCGCCCAGCGCGAGGACCAGGTCGACCTGAGGCAACGTGGGTGGCAGATACTCTTCGGGGTAGTCGACGATGGGGGGGATTGGGTTGGGCGCCGCCCAGACTTCCACTTGCCAGTCCTGCGGGGCGCGCTCCCGCAGGGTTGTGGCGATCCGCTCTCCCCACAGCCCCTGGGTCACAGCCAACACGCGAAACGTGGAATCCCGGCTAATGGGGTCCCGCCTCTCCAACGATGCCCTAGCCCACCCCGGTTACGTGTTCATCTATGATGCCGGGGGCAATCCAGACCTTGCCAGTGGGGAATGTCACCCCTTGATGTGTCAGTCATCATGGCCCCCAATGGGCCGGGATTCGGCGCGCGTCGGACGCCTTGGCCACACCCGCGCCTCGACCCCCGGTCGGGTTCTCCCCGAGCCGAGAATATGACTAACCAGGTCTAATATCGAACGGTGCCCGGTGTTGCGGCGCGAGGGGGGCGAGGCGCACAGAAGGCGGCCTCACCGGCCTCAGCCGGGCCGGCGCCGGCAGGCTCGCGCCTCGGGAGCGAGGGCTGAGTCTGCTGCAGGAGGGTGGAAAGCGCACACGGCCGGGGCGGTCGCTCGACCGCCCCAGCCGTGTCAGCTCACATTGACGTCCGACCGATAGGTCCGGTCAGGCGGCAGACTTACAGCGCCTGGCGAACAGCCTCGAGAACCTCGGCGTAGTTCGGCTCGTCACCCATGGCCTTCATGTAATCGGCGTAGACCACCCGGTCATCGCGCCCGATCACGAAGACCGCCCGCCGCAAGACGCGCTTCTCTTTGATCAAGCAGCCGTAGCGCGTGCCGAAGTCCATGGCGGCATGGTCGGAAACGGTCGTGACACGATCGATCCCCGCCGCGCCACACCAGCGTTCCTGGGTGTAGGGCAGGTCGGCGCTGATGGCGAAGATGCGCACGTCATCGCCCAGGCGGCTGGCCTCCTGGTTGAAGCGGCGCGTCTCACGGTCGCAGACCGAGGTCTCCAGGGAGGGCAAGGAGGCGAGCAGGCGCACCTTGCCCTGCGTCGCCTGCAGCACGCGGACGGATGACCAGTCGTTGGCGGTGGCCACGAAGTCGGGGGCCGCGTCGCCGGGTTTCATATCGGGGCCGACCACGGTCTGGTCGACGCCGCGGAACTGCGTGGCACCGAAGCGTTCGAGCGTCATCGATTCCTCTCCATTCGTTGCGGGCCGTCCCAGGATCAGCCGCGGGCGGCCAGGCGCGGGCCGGCCGCCACGACCTGCGCATCGACCTGATCCGCGTAGGCGGCGAAATTGCGGGCGAACTTGTCGGCCAGTGCCTGGGCCTGCGCATCGTAGGCAGCCGGATCGGGCCAGGTGCTGCGCGGGTCCAGCACGCTATCGGGGACGTCCGGGCAATGTTGGGGCACGGACAGTCCGAAGTACGGGTCGTTCCGCATGGGGACTTCGTCGAGGGCGCCGCCGAGCGCGGCGCGGATCATGGCCCGCGTGTAGGGCAGGCGGATTCGCTCCCCGGTCCCGTACGCGCCGCCGGTCCAACCCGTATTGACCAGCCACACCCTCGGCTTGTGGCGGGCGAGCTTCTCGACCAGCAGCTCGGAGTAGACACTGGGGGGCAGGGGCAGAAAGGGCGCGCCGAAGCAGGCCGAGAAAGTGGGCAGTGGATCGACGCCCATGCCCTTCTCCGTTCCGGCCAGCTTGGAGGTGTAGCCGGAGAGGAAATAGAAGGAGGCCTGCTCGGGTGTCAGGCGGGCGATCGGAGGCAGGACGCCGGCCGCGTCGGCGGTCAGGAAGAAGACATCAGTCGGGTGGCCGCCTCGCCCCTCGGCCACATGGTTCTCGACGAAACCGATCGGGTAGGCCGCCCGGGTGTTCTCCGTCAGCGAGGCGTCGTCGAAGTCGACGCGGCGCGAGATGGTGTCGAGCGTTACGTTCTCCAGCACGGTGGCGAAGCGTCGCGTCGCTTCCCAGATGACCGGCTCGAGTTCGGCCCGCAGGTTGATCGCCTTGGCGTAGCAGCCGCCCTCGAGATTGAAGACGCCGTCGTCGCCCCAACCGTGCTCGTCGTCCCCGATCAAGCGCCGCTCCGGGTCGGAGGACAACGTCGTCTTGCCGGTCCCGGACAACCCGAAGAACAGCGCCACGCCCCCGTTCTCGCCGACGTTGGCCGAGCAGTGCATGCTCAAGACGCCCTGGCGCGGCAAGAGGTAGTTCAGGGCGGTGAAGACGGCCTTCTTGATCTCGCCGGCATAGCTGCTCCCGCCGATGATGACCATCCGGCGCGCCAGGTTCAGCACGATGAACACTTCGGAGTTGGTGCCGTCCTGCTCCGGGACGGCGTGGAAGCGGGGCGCATGCAGAATGGTCAGCTGCGGGACGTGATTGCCCAGGCTCGCCGTCGGCAGACGCACGAACATGTTGCGGGCGAAGAGGTTGTGCCAGGCGGTCTCGGTCACCACCCGGATCGGCATCTGATAGTCCGGGTGCGAGCAGGCGGCCGCATCCTGCACGAAGACGTCGCGCCCCTGGTAGTAAGCGGCCATGCGCAGCACCAGCCGGTCGAAGTCGGCCAACGACATCCGCTTGTTGGTCGCCCCCCACCAGATGGCGTCCTCCTGGCCGGGCTCGGGGATGACGAACTTGTCGTTCGGCGAGCGGCCGGTGTGATGTCCGGTGCGGACGACGACCGGCCCCAGATGCGCCAGGAGGCCCTCGCCGCGCTGCACGATGCGCTCGACCAGCGCCGGGCTGCTCAGGTTCCAGTGGATCAGGTTGAGATTCACCAGCCCGTGCTTCTCCAGCCCGTGCTGGCTGGGTATGCCAACCTGGTTGCTCATTTCCAATCTCCCGGATCGTTAGGGATACGGACTATCCGTATCTGATTTTACCACCCCGAGATCAACGGGACGGGGCGCGTTCGCTGGCGGCGGGGCGGGGTAGTTTAATGGGGCAGGAAGCGACCCGTGCGGGACATGTAGGCGCGGTATTCATCCCCGAAGCGCTCGATCATCATCCGCTCCTCGCGCGGCACGCGGGCAATAAGCACGCTGCTGGTCAGTACAGCCAGGGCGACAAAGACCCCGTTGGCCGTCACCAGGGCCAGGCCGGTTGCCCAGCCGATCATCCCGGCATACAGGGGGTGACGAACGCGCGCATACGGGCCGGTGGTGATGAGGCGATGGTCCTGGCGAAGCTGCAGTTGGGCGGACCACTGAGCGCCCAAGGCCCGCTGGGTCCAGGTCCAGAGGCCCAGGCTCAGCAGGCCCAGGCTGAAACCGGTCCAGCGCAGCCAGGCCGGGAGCGGCAGTGACAGGGCCTGCATCCACGGCAGCTTGAGGCCGTAGGCGACGAGAATACCGATCAGTGCAAAGAAACCTACGAAGCGCACGGCAAAGGCGGCGCGGCCTTCGCGTTCGACCGCGGCGCCATCGGGCAGCAGCCGGCCGCCGCTCTTGCGGACTTGCGCGGCGAAGAAGACCCTCATGATCATCACCAATCCAAGCAGAGTCCAGAAGGCGATCTGAAAGGCCGTCTCGCTACCCATGGACGTTCCCCCTCACGAAGTCGTACACCGGGTTCGGGCTTGGGTGGCGGCTTCAACGCCATCCTGCCGTCCGCCGGTCATTCCCCCGGCGCCGCGTTCCGACCATTGCTTCCAGGCGGGCCCGCAGCGCCGCGGCATTGTTGAGGCGCGTCTCGCGTGAGGCATACACCAAGGTGATCGTC
>DAIRVC010000141.1:0-1610 GCA_036803025.1 Anaerolineales bacterium | reverse complement strand
CGCCGCGGCATTGTTGAGGCGCGTCTCGCGTGAGGCATACACCAAGGTGATCGTCTCGGCCCTGGCCCGCCAGGCGATCTGCTCCAAGAGCGCCTGGTGCGGCTCGAGCTCGGTAAAGTAGCGGCGCTTGAATTCCGGCCACTTCTCGGGGTCGTGCTGATACCACTTCCGCAGCGCGGTGCTGGGGGCCAGCTCTCGCAGCCAGGCTACGATGTGCAGCTGCTCGCGTGAGATGCCGCGCGGCCAGAGGGCGTCGACGAGCAGCCGGGCGCCATCGGCCTCCTCCGGTGGGTCATAGGCACGTTTGATGCGGATGCCCATCGCAGACCTCGCGGGCCGCGTCGACGCCGCCAGCCGCCGGCGTGGCGCCGGCAGGCAGCGGATGGATCACGGTTGCCCGGATTCTACCTCGCCCAAGGTGTGGAGTTCACGTAGAATCGGCCTCCTGCACAGGAGGCCGGCGATGTGGCTTGATCCCTTCTTCAGCAATGACTGGCTGCAGGACATCGTGGCCACCGTGATCACGTTCGCGGTGGCGCTGGGCTGGCTGCGCCTGATGGATGCGCTGGCCGAGCGCGGCCTGATCGAGCAACGGCTGAGCCGCAAGATCATCCACATCGGCACCGGCCCGTTGTTCGTCCTGTGCTGGAACCTGTTCAGCGGAAGTGACGCAGCGCGCTACCTGGCGGCGCTGGTGCCATTCGCCATCACCGTGCAGTTCTTCCTGGTCGGGATCGGGAAGATGCAAGATCCGGCCGCGGTCCAGGCCATGACCCGTACCGGGAACCCGCGTGAGATACTGCGCGGCCCGCTGTACTACGGGATCGTCTTCGTGCTGTGCACGCTGCTGTTCTGGCGTCACTCGCCGATCGGGATCCTGGCTTTGATGCTGATGTGCGGCGGCGACGGGCTGGCGGACGTGGTTGGCAGGCGTTGGGGCAGGGTCAAGCTGCCGTTCGGATCGGAGAAGAGCTGGGCCGGGTCGGCCGCCATGCTGGTCGGCGGCTTCGTCTTCGCCCTCGGTTTTGTGGCGCTCTTCAACGCCTTCGGCAACTTCCAGCCGCCGCTCGAACTCGGGCGGACCGCCGTCGCCGTCCTCATCATCAGCCTGGCCGCGACGCTGGTCGAGGCGTTACCGCTGAAGGATATCGACAACCTGACGCTGACCGCAACCGGCGTACTGCTCGGAATGGTGCTGCTCTAGTCACTTGGACGCCCCACCGCTGGGCTTCATTCTCCGCTCCGCTGCCAAGGCTGTCGGTGGGGGTCAGGCTCAGCCACTCCCCGAAAGGCAGAGCGCGGGAAGAAGGGGGGAGTCGCTCGGCGGGCCGTCCGCCTGCCATCCGCTCATCAGCCGAAGGGGAGGGCGCTAAAGGATCCCCTGCATGCTGATGGCGTAACCGGTCAGCTCGACGTATCCGTTCCCCTCCACGGACCGGCCCGCGCTCCGGCCGCGGATGCGCACCGCGCCCTCCCAATAGGGGAAACTCACCCGCATCTCCTGATCGGCCAGCCACGGCTCGAGGTTCAGATCGAGGTCCGCCTCGACGACGCGTACCCGCCAGGCGGATGGGTAAGCGGCGCCGGTCTCCGGACTGGTCCAGGTATCC
>DAIRVC010000140.1:4373-7167 GCA_036803025.1 Anaerolineales bacterium | reverse complement strand
GCAGAGCAAAAGGCAGGCGCAACAGCAGCAGGCATCGGCGCAGCAGCAGGCATCCGGCGTTCAGAAACGGCACGTTCAGGCAGGCCGATGGCGCGCGGCCGAAACGCCTGCCGAAGTAAAGACGCAGTCCGGCCGGGCTCCAATACGACCACGTCAGGTCAAGGTGCAGCCCATCCGCACGCGGCTGGTACTGCAGCGGCCCTACGGCCGCGACGCGCGAAGAACTGCGCGCGGCACCCAACAGGAGACCGAAGAAGTCGGGATCCGGCAAACGGATGTCGGGATTGAACAGGAAGACGAACTCCGTGGTGCAGCGCCGCAATCCCTGATTGATGGCGCTGGCGTAGCCAAGGTTCCGCTTGTTGGCGATGGTGACAACGCGAGGGAACCGTGAGACTACATGCTCCACGGTCCGGTCCTGTGAGGCGTTGTCGACCAGGACGACCCCCGCCTGCGGAGCCAGACGCTCAACATCGGTCAGCAGCGCCGACACGTCCTCACGGGAGTTGTAGGTGACGACCAGGACCGAAAACCGGGCCCGGACACGCGACATGTCGTGTTCCTCAAGCTGGTCAGGAAGGGTGTTGGGGCTAGAGGGCGGCTTGACCCCATCATACGCCCGAATCCCCGGCGCGCGCGGTCCAGCCTCCGGATACGGCCTGCGCGGGATCACAGCCTCTCAAGGGCTTGGACGGCCGCCGCCGCGGCTGCCTGTGTGGCCCGGCTCAGCCCGCGCCCGAGTCGAATCAGCTGCGGGAGGCGGCTCGGTCGTCCCAGAACGAATCGGGCCAGCGCCCGCAGATTCGGCCGTCCATCCGGCCCGGCCAGCCCGAAGATGGCCGCATCGGTGGAACCGTCGTCGGCGCGGTCGCTGATGGCGCGGAAGACCGACCAGGGGCAGCCGCGTGCCTCGCACACGGCAGCGATGGCAGCCGTCTCCATATCGACCGCGATCACCCCTTGCCGCTCAAGCCGGGCAGCGATCTCCGGGTCGGAAAGGAGTTCATCCGAGGTAGCCAGCGTGCCACGGGGCACTGCATCACTCAGAGCCCACGGCCGGTAAGTCTTGCCGCTCGCGCGATCAAGGACTTGCGCAGGGACAACCAGGTCGCCGATGGCGACGCTGCTCCCGATCCCGCCGGCGACACCGACCACGACAACAAGATCGACCGAGGCGCTGTCGAGCACGCGCGCCGCGGCCTGAGCCGCCAAGCGGGTCCCCACACCTGTTCTTGCCGCCACAACCTCGATCTGCCCGATCGCGCCCGACCACAGCCCAGCCTGTCTGTCGCGCGGCGCCCGCAAGCCGAGCGGGCGAATCAACGGCTGGAGCTCGGAGGCCATCGGAGCAAGGACGGCGACCAGGCGCATGCTTTCAGATGACAGCCTTCCGGTCGGCATCGGCGCAACCTCTGCCCCCTTCATTCGTCCCGAACGCGCTGCGCGAAACATAGACCGAGCACTGGATGGGCGAAGGAAGTCGCCACCGGTCCCGGCGCGGCCAGCGTCAGGATCGGCGAAACCCCGAAACCGTTGGCAATCCCGATCGTGACGCAGGTGACACCGTTGACCAAGAAGGCAGCCCGGATCCAACGATCGATGCCGTTCCGGCCTAGGCCGCATACAGTCCGCCAGTCGCTTTCATCCAGTCGGCGATCGCCGCGGTCGCCCGGGGTATGTCATCGTCGGATACGTCCACTCGCAGCGACGGCAGGATCGAGCGCTCGACCAGCCGGCCCAAGGTCTCCTGTTCGCGGAGGAAGACCTGCAGGTCGTCATATTGGGAGGGGTTGCCGGACACCTTGACGCGCTCGGCGCGCGCCGCGGCGAACGTCTCGGGCGATCGGGTGCACAACACGATCCGGAAGCCGAGATCCTTGAGGGTCTCTTCGAGCCAGCCGAAGTCGTATTCGCGTCCGCGGTAGATCCGCTGATAAGCCATTGTAGAAATGTGGAAGCGGTCGACGATCCACGAGTAGTAGCGCAGCAACTGGAACAGGCGCACCCAGGTCCGATACGTTTCCAGCGCCTGCGCCTCCTCTTCCGGCTGAAAGTTGATCAGGCCGCGGCCCCAGGGGAAGTTGGTGAACCCGCACCACTCGGCCGAGATGAGCGGCGAGTGATAGCGATACTTGCGCGGGCCGACGATGCGCGGGTGTTCGTTCAGCGCGAAAGCGATGTCGGTCTTGTGCGTCAGCCGCGTGCCTTCCAGGATGATCTTCGGGCAGAGTTTCATGGGCGTGTCCCGCCCCCCAATGCGGGTGGTCGAGGTCCAGGATGCGTCACTTCTTCGCCGGCGGCCGCGGGATCCAGCGCGGCGTGCTCTCCCTGTACTGTCGATACGAATCCCCGAAGCGCCGCTCGAGGTCCGGTTCCTCGATCAGGACCGCGAAGGTGTGCAGCGCCAGCCACAGGAAGCCGGCGTAGAGCAGGATCCAGGCCGAGCGGAAGAGGAGCGCCTCGGCCGCCAGCACCAGCAGCGCGCCAACGTACATCGGGTTGCGCACGAAACGGTACAAGCCTTCGGCGACCAGTACTTGCGGGGGCACGATCGGCACGGGTGTGCCTTTGCCCCGGGTGGCGAACGTGAGAGAGACCCAGATGACCATGACCGCGCCCAGGATCACCAGCGCGATCGAGGCCGCCTCGAGCAACCCGATCGCCGGCCCCGACAGCCTGCCGGTGACGCGCAGGATCCAGTAGGGGACGAGGACGACGGCGAGGCCGGGGACGAGCACCGTGGCCAGGATGGTGAGTACGGCGTTCTTCATCTTCACACCTCCGACGATTCACG
>DAIRVC010000140.1:0-4273 GCA_036803025.1 Anaerolineales bacterium | reverse complement strand
GGCCCGCGATCATGCGTGAGTCGCAGGCGCGGAGAGGCCCGCCCTCCGGATCTGCGACGGAGCTCGGCTCCCTCACCGAAAGTGGCCGCCCTGCAAACACCCTACAGACGCGCCGCAACCACCGCGCCTCCCCTACAATCGCCCGTAATGCCCCTCATCCAGGACAACTTCTCTACCCAACGTCCCCATCCAAGGAGTGCTCTCATGCTTCGAACCCTCACCGCTGCCGCCATCCTGGCGGCCTTGAGCAGCGTACCGTTCTCGTCCGCGCTCGCCACTCCACACATTGCAGCCATCTCGGGGTCCGGCGAGGCGTGCGTGCCCGCACCCGGCGGCGGAAGCCCGCTCTGCTATCCGATGCAGGTGTCGCTCGATCCCTGCGGCGGGCCGGTCACCGGGAACGTGCAGGGATCCTTCACCGTTCCTTCCCTCGGCCCGGGGATGGAGGCGATCATCACGTCCATGACGGCCGCCTTCACCGGAACGTTCGCCGGCGGCGAAGGAGGACTCGTCCAGGGCGAGTGGTCCGGGACCAACACGGTCAGCGGCTATCCGCTGCCCGAGTACAACGGGGCTTTCAACGCAGGCGGCACATGGCAGGGCTCGCTGGGCGCTGAAGGCGGCTCGGGGACCTTCAGCATCCAAAGCACCTTCTACGGCAGCACGCCCCAGACGGGTAATTGGAGCGTGGTCTTCCCGGGGATGGCGTTCGAGACCGGCCTGCTGGCATGTCAGCCGACCTCCACGCCATCGCCGACGGCCACCGCTGCTGCGGCCGCGGACGACCCGCCGGTCGGCGCCGCATTCGATTCACTGGCGCCTGTGCGCCAGGCCATCTCGGCCGCCCGCCAGGGCACACTGCCGGGCGCGCGCGTCTTTCCCTGGCTCGGGGGTCAACTGGTGACCATCGGCGTTGACGGGACCGGCCAGGTCTTCGTCCGCGATGTGTTCGGGGCGCGCATGGCGGTCGATGACAGCGGGATGCCGACGGCCCCGCGCACAGGCCCTGAGTCACCTGCCGCGCCGGTCGTCGGCGCCCGCCCCGAATTCCCCTGGGCCGAGGCGTTGAGCGGCTTCGGCGGCCAGGCGAGCACACTGCTCAACGCCTGGTTGTCCTCCGGGGCGGACCTGGTGACCGCAACCGCCGGCAACCTCGTGCCCGCCCAGCCGCTCCAGGACCTGCTCGACTGGATCACTCGACCGAATCTGGACAGCGACTCCGCTCTCTCTCCCGAGGAAAGCCAGACAGTACAGACCGAGGTCGCCGCGCTTCAGATCGGTGCGTCTCAAGAGGACGCGGGCGCACAGATCGAGGACGTGAGCGACGAGTGGCTTGAGGATTTCGAGGACCAGGTGCAGCGCTTCGAAGAAGAGACGGCCCAGGACGAGCGGGAGCGACTCGCGCGCTCCCAGTCGTTGGATGAGGCGACGGGCGAGCTCCTCCGCGCCCTGGGCGACCGCAGCGTGACGGAGATCGAACGCCAGTTCGGCCTCGATCCGGAAGAGACACAGCAGCTGCAGGACAAGCTGCTTCAGCTGGGCGCCGACCCGGAGCGGGCGCAGGAGATGGCCCGGGCCACGCAGGCTCTGCGGGCCATCATGAACCTGGGCGGCGGCGAGACGATCAGCACCGGCGGGTTGATGGACGGGATCATGCGTTTCATCCGCAACTCGATCGCCCGCGACCAGGCGCTGGGCGCGCTGCTCGACGATGAAGGCCTGAACATGTCGGAGGATCAACTCTCGATGATCCACGACGCCAACGGCCTGCGGACCTTCCTGACGACCGCCGACAATCCCTATGAGCAGTCTCTGCATGACCTGCTCGGGGCCCAGCTTGGGATCGGAGAATAGGCATGCGCACCCATCGATCACTCCTGGCTGCCCTGGTCGTCGCCCTCGCCCTGACCGCTTGCGGCAGCGCCTCGCCGGCCGAGCCTGCGCCGGTCATCGAGCCGACCGCACTGCCCCTGCCGGCGTGGGCCTCGGCCGCCGCCGATCCGGCGTCGGTCGAGACGAACCTGCATCGGGCGGTTGAGCGCCTGTTCGCACTCGAAGCTGTAGACGTGGATGTCCCCGGCGACGAAGTCCGTGTCGCATTCGAGCAACCGGCGACTTTGACCACGGGGCAGCTGATGATCGTCTACCTTGGCGTTCTGCAAACCGCTGCTCGCTACGCGCCGCTGAGCGGGCAGGTGGCCATGACCGTCCATGTCGGCGGCGAGCCGCTGGCGACCCTGTCGGCACCGACCGAGCAGATCAGGAGCTACGCACTGGCACAGATGTCCACTGAGGAGTACCTCGCTGCGCTGGAGCTGCACGTCCCGTAGCCCTCGGCCAATAGACCAACGGCGGCCGCGGCTCTCACATCGCCGCGGCCGCCGCGCGCCCGCCACCCGTCCGCCTCGGGATGAGTCTGATGTGCTGGCGAGCCGGGCGCGGCCGGCTCGCACCTCCTCTGTCATTGCGAGGAGGCCGCAAGCCGACGAAGCAATCTCCTCCCCTCAACGACGGTCCTCCGGGCGAGGAGGTTGCTTCGCCCCGGGCTAGCGCCCGGGTCTCGCAATGACAGAGGCTGGAAGTGCGGGGATCGCAACGACATCTCCCCGGGGATGTCATTGCGAGGAAGCCTTCCCTGTCGGTCCGAATGATGCGATAATAAAGCCGCGGATGGCCGAGGCCGGGACGTAACAACCGCACGCACCGTGCAACACGCGGCTTCCATCTGCAGGGAGATCCTATGAAAGCGAAACGAGCGAACCTTGTGGCCCTACCCCACCTGGACTGGCGCGCGTTCATCATCGCCGCGCTGGTCGGCGGGCTGACCGCGCTGGTGGGCGCCCTGGTGGCCTCCGGCGTGGCGGTCAGTGAGCCCACGCTGCTCTTGCGGATGTCTGCCTCCCTCGTGCTGGGGCCCGACGTCATCCCGGTCACGGCCGGCAACACGGCCGGCGTCCTGTTGGTGGGCCTGCTCATTCATTTCGCCCTCGCGTTCGCGTATGCGTTTCTAGTGGTGCTGCTCATTCACCGCTGGGGGTTGGTGGTCGGGTTCATCGGCGGCGCGCTGGTCGGATTGGCGCTGTACGTGATCGACGTCTATGCCATCAGCTACTTCTTCCCCTGGATCTACCCGCTGCGCAGCTGGATGCTTCTGTTGACCCATCTGGTCCTGGGGGCGTTCGTCGGCGTGGTCTACGAACTCCTCGACCGCTACGATCTCCCCTTCCCGGCCGCGAGCGCCCAGGAGGCTGCCGATGTACACCCGTGATTACGTCCGCCAACGAGTCGCACCCCGATCGCAAGCCTCCTCGGCCGGCTGCCTGCGCATCGGCCTTGCCCTGGCCATGGTCGCCATCGCGGTCATTTCATTCCTCGGATCGAAGCAATTCAACCCGGTGACCGGCGAAGATCAATACGTCAGCATCAGCCAGGATCAAGAGATCGCCATGGGCCTGCAGGCCGCGCCGGAAATGGAGGCCGAGTTCGGCGGTCTCGATCCCGATCCGGCCTACCAGGCCTATCTCGATTCGATCGGCCAGGCGCTGGTGCAGGGCAGCGTGGCGGCCTCGTCCGGCTACCCATTCGAGTTCTACGTGCTGGCCGACACGCAGACCGTCAACGCCTTCGCCCTGCCGGGCGGGCCGGTGTTCATCACGCGCGCCCTGGTCGATCTGGCCGAGACCGACGGCCAAGTGGCGGGGGTCCTGGCGCACGAGATCGTGCACGTCCTGGCGCGGCACAGCGCCGAGATGATCGCCCAAATGCAGTTGACACAGGGAATCACCGGGGCGGTGCTGATCGCCAGCTATGATCCGGACAACCCCAGCAGCCAGCAGACCGCCGCCATTGCCGCCATGGTCGGACAGCTGATCAACATGCGCTTCGGACGCGAGGATGAGCTCCAGGCCGACGAGCTGGGTGTACAGATCATGGCCGACGCCGGGTTCGACCCTCGCGCCATGTTGCGCGTCATGCAGCTCCTGGCTTCGGCCAACCCGGCCAGCGGGGCGATGCCCGAGTTCTTCAGCACCCACCCCAACCCCGAGAACCGGCTGGGGCGCATCGAGCAGGCCATCCAGGCGCTATATCCGAACGGCGTGCAGGAGGGGTTGATCCAGTAGGCAACCCGGCTGCCCGCATCCAGGCATGTCGACAGGATCGGCGGGCTCCAGTGGAGCCCGCCGCTACGATCCCTTCAGCGTGGGCGCCCGCTTGCCGCGGCGTCCCTCCGCTTGCGGCTACTTCGACTTCTTCAGGCCCGCCTTGAGCTTAG
>DAIRVC010000139.1:0-7168 GCA_036803025.1 Anaerolineales bacterium | reverse complement strand
GAAGTACTCGTCCTGCAGGCCGAAATCCCAGACCGGGACGATGTTGGGGTGCTTGGTCTGAAGGACGATCTTGGCTTCGCGGACGAAACGCTTGGTGAAGCGGGGGTCCTGAGCGAGTGAGGGGGCGAGGATCTTGAGCGCGACCTCACGCTCTGTCTTCGTGTCGTAGGCCTTGAAGACGGCGGCCATGCCGCCATGCCCGAGGAGCTCGAGCAGGCGATAGGGTCCGATGGTCTTGCCGGTCAGACTGGCCACACAGCCATCCTGCAGAACTGCTCGACCCGGACGATCGGTCGCAAACCGCCGAACGCAGGCCAACCTGTCCCGATCGCCCTCCCTGACAGGCCCTTCTAGTATACGCGACAACCTCCCCCTTCCGTACTATTACTTGGCCCGCTTCCGGAGGGGGAGACCAATTTCTGGCGGTCCTCACACCTCCTACCCCAAGCGATGCGGCCGGCACGCGTGTTCTGTGAACTTCGGGCCCCGGATTTTGATGCTACAATGCCGCGCGTCCAAGGCACCGCAACCATGTCGCCAGTGATCGTCGAACAGCGACCATCAGCCGGCTTGATCCTACGACTGGTCCACGGCGACCTGACGGAGGAACGCGTCGACGCCATCGTCAACGCCGCCAACGCCCAGCTCGCCCATGGCGGCGGCGTGGCCGGGGCGATCGCCCGCCGCGGCGGCGAGGCCATCCAATCCGAGAGCGACGACTGGGTGCGGGCGAATGGGCTGGCTTCGCACGAGCGTCCGGCCATCACCGGCGCCGGCCGCTTGCCGTGCCGCTACGTGATCCACGCCGTCGGACCCGTGTGGGGCGAGGGGGATGAAGACGCCAAACTCAGGCAGGCGGTCCTGGCGGCGTTGCGGCTTGCCGAGGAAAAGGGACTGCGCAGCGTCGCCCTGCCGGCCATCTCCACCGGCATCTTCGGTTTCCCCAAAGCGCGCGGGGCGCGCCTCATCCTGGATGCCATCCTGGAGTTCGCCTCCACTCACCCGGTGAGGTCCATCGGGGAGATCCGCATCACGCTCATCGACCAGGCCTCGGTCTCGGTTTTCGCCGAGGAGTTCGAGCGCCGCTGGCCGACAGCCTCAAGCGAATGATCACCTCCACTGCCAATCCGCGCGTGAAATGGATCCGCTCTCTTCAGGCCAAGCGGCGCGCCCGGGAGGAGCAGGGCCTGTTCATCGTCGAAGGCTTGCGTCTGGCGCGCGAGGTCGTCGCCGCCGGGCGCCCGGTCCGGTTGGTGCTGCATACCGAAGAGCTCGATGCCCGTGGACGGGGCGTGGTCAACAATCTGTGCCGGCTGGGGGCGGAGGCCGAGGTCGTGTCGGCGCCGGTGATGGCGGCTTGCTCGAACACCGAGGCGCCTCCCGGACTCCTGGTGGTCCTGCCGATCGAACCGCTGCCGTTACCCGATCCGCTGACGCTGGCGCTGGTGGCCGACGGCATCGCCGATCCAGGCAATCTGGGAACGCTGCTGCGCACCGCCGCGGCGGCCGGCGCCCAGGCGGCGTTCCTGACGCAGGGTACGGTCGATGCCTACAATCCCAAGGTCGTGCGTGCGGCCATGGGCGCCCATCTGCGGCTGCCGATCCTGGCCGTCGATGACGGCGCCCTGGCTGAACGCCTGGCTGGAACGCAGGTCTGGATCGCCGAGGCGGGGCAGGGCACGGCTTACGATCAGGTCGACTGGCGCGGGCCGACGGCCCTAGTGATCGGCGGGGAGGCGCGCGGGGCGCAGGCCGGCACGCGGGCCCTGGGCGGTCGGGCCGTACACATCCCGATGCCGGGGGGCAGCGAGTCCCTGAATGCGGCGGCTGCCGCGGCGGTGATCCTGTTCGAAATCGCCCGCCAGCGGAGCCGACGGTGAATATCCGCGCACTGACCGGCTTCCTCGATCCGGGCTGGCCGCTGGATCCCAAGCGCCTGGCGGCCGCGGCGGCCTGCCTGGCGAACGCCCGCCAGGCACTGGGCGAGGCCGGCTACACCGTGCAGACTCTGCGGCTGGCGACACCGCCGCCGCAGGAGATGTCCCGTCCGGTGCCGCCGGCCGAGCGACCCGACCTGGCGCGCCGACTGGAGGCCGAGTCTTTCGTCCATGGCATCGATTACACCGCCATCGGGCCGGCGCTGCCCGAAGAGCCGGACGGCTACGCCGCCATCCCCGATGTGCTGGCGGCGACCGAGACCGTTTTCGCCTCCGGGATGTTCGCCGATCCGGAGGGCGGTCTGTCGCTGACGGCCGCAGCCGCTTGTGCCGAGACCATTCAGCGGACGGCGCACATCACGCCGGATGGATTCACCAACCTGCGCTTCGCGGCGCTGGCGAACGTGCCGCCCGGCGCGCCGTTCTTTCCGGCCGCCTATCACCGCGGTGGGCCGCCCGGTCTGGCCGTCGCGACGGAGGCCGCCGAGCTGGCCGTCGACGCGCTGCGCGACGTCCCGTCCCTGACCACCGCCCGGCGGCGGTTGGTGAGCATGATCGAGGCGCATGCGGCTACCCTGACGCGCGTCGTCCAGCGGGCTGCGGCCGCAGGTGAGATGCAGTTCCTGGGCATCGACTTCTCGCTGGCTCCTTTTCCGGACCCGGCGCGCTCGCTGGGCGCGGCGCTGGAAGCCTGCGGCGTGCCGGCCGCCGGGCTGTCCGGCACGCTGGCCGCGGCGGCCTTCCTGACCGATTGCCTGGATCAGGCGCAGTTCACCCGTACCGGCTTCTGCGGGTTGCTGCTGCCGCCGTTGGAGGACGATCGCCTGGCGGCGCGGGCCGCCGAAGGGACCTTGACGGTCAAGGACTTGCTGCTGTGTTCGGCCGTCTGTGGGACCGGATTGGACACCGTGCCGCTGCCCGGTGACAGCCGCGTTGAGGCGCTGACGGCGATCCTGCTGGATCTGGGCGCACTTTCGCTGCGATTGAACAAACCGCTAACGGCGCGCCTGATGCCCATCCCCGGCAAGGCGGCCGGTGACGAGGTGACGTTCGAGTTCGCCTACTTCGCGCCCAGCCGCGTGATGGCGTTGCCGGCGCAGCCGCTGACCGGATTGATGGCCGGACCGGGCGCAGTCACCATCGGCCCGCACCGGACGTAGGGAGACGCTCCCCGTGAGCTTCGACCTGGCGGGGGGCTGACCGGTACCCCATGGACCTCCTCGGCGGCCTCAATCCCCAGCAGCGTCAGGCGGTCACCGCACCCCCGGGGCCGGTGCTCGTCCTGGCCGGGCCGGGCTCGGGCAAGACGCGCGTCCTGACGCATCGCCTGGGCTACACGCTCCAACAGCGCGGGGTCGACCCCGCGCAGGTGATGGCGGTCACGTTCACCAACAAGGCCGCGCGCGAAATGGCCGCGCGGCTGGAGGGGCTGCTGGGCGGGAGGCCGGCCGGCCTCAGCCTGGGCACCTTTCACGCCCTGTGTGCGCGCCTGCTGCGCCGCGAAGCCGAGCACATCGGCCTGAGCCGCGAGTTCGTCATCTTCGATGAAGCCGACCAGTTGTCTCTGGCGCGGCAGGCGATCAAGGCCCTCAACCTGGATCCCAAGCAGGTGCAGCCCGGGAAAGTGCTGGCGGCCATCTCCAGCGCCAAGAACGAGCTGCTCGGCCCGGGCGACCTCGCACCGGCGGACTACTTCGCCGAGATCACCCGCCGGGTCTATGAGCGATACCAGCAGATGTTGCAGGCCAACCGGGCGCTGGATTTCGACGACCTGTTGCTTGAAACCGTCCGCCTGCTTCGTCTAGATGACCTGCGCCAGAAGTACCGGCGCCGCTTCCGACACATCCTGGTGGACGAATTCCAGGACACGAACACGGCGCAGTACGAGATCCTGCGACTGCTGGCGGGCGAGAACCCCGACCTGTTTGTCGTCGGGGACCCCGATCAATCGATCTACCGCTGGCGCGGGGCCGACTATCGCAACGTCCTGAGGTTCCAAAAGGACTACCCCCAGGCGCAGGTGATCTTGCTCGAGCAGAACTACCGCTCCACGCAGACCATCCTGGACGCAGCCATGGCGGTCATCGATCGCCAGACCGGACGGCATCGCAAGCAGCTGTTCACCGAGCGCGGCCAGGGTCAACTGATCAGCTTGCACGAAGCCTACGACGAGGCCGACGAGGCGCAGTTCGTGGTCGAGACGATCGCCGGGCTGACGCTGGCGGGCGAGGCGCAGCCGGGTGAGTGCGCGGTGATGTATCGGACGAACGCGCAGTCGCGGGCGCTGGAAGAGGCCTTCCTCAAAGCCGGGCTGCCCTACCGCCTGGTCGGTGCCCAGCGCTTCTACGGCCGGCGCGAGGTCAAGGACCTGATCGCTTACCTGCGGCTGATCCACAATCCGGCGGATGAGGTCAGCCTGCTGCGCGTGCTCAACACGCCGCCGCGGGGATTGGGAGAGAAGACCGTCGAGACTCTGTTGGCCGGTGCCGCTCAGGCAGGGGTGAGCGGCGCGGGCCTGGTGATGAACCTGGCCGCCGGAAGCGAGTCGGCTTCCATCGGAGGGCTCAGCGGGCGGGCCTCCGCCGCGCTGGCCGCGTTCGGCCGGCAGTTGGCCGGCTGGATCGCGGCGCGTGAACGTCTTCCGGTCGCCTCGCTGATGGACCGGCTCATCGAAGACACCCGCTACCGCGCCTACATCGATGACGGGACGGAGGAGGGCGCCGAGCGCTGGGAGAACGTGCTCGAGTTGCGCGGCGTGGCACAGGAGTTCGAGGAGGCCGGGCTGCCCGGATTCCTGGAACAGGTGGCGCTGGTCTCCGATCAGGACACCCTGACCGAGAATCTGAACGCCCCGACGCTGCTGACGCTGCACGCCGCCAAGGGGCTCGAGTTCCCGGTGGTCTTCATCGTCGGCCTGGACGACGGGACGTTCCCGCACCAGCGTTCCTTCCCCGATCGGGAGGCGATGGCCGAAGAGCGCCGCCTGTTCTACGTGGGCATCACCCGCGCCAAGGACCGCCTGTATCTGCTGCGCACTTTCCGGCGCGCCCAGTTCGGGAGCTCCAACGTGACCGAGCCGTCGCGCTTCCTCAGCGATATCCCGGCCGACGTTCTCGTCGGAGAGCGATCGGGGCCGCAGACGCCGGAACAGGCCATCTTCGATCGCCAGACGCGCTGGGAGCCCCGGGGGGCGGCGCCGGTCGAGCCACGCTATCGCGCCGGGATGCGCGTCCTGCACCCGCGCTTCGGTGAGGGGGTCATCCTGGAGACGCGTCTCGACCACGAAGACGAAGAGATCACCATCGTGTTTGAGAGCGGTGAGACCAAGCACCTGGTGGCCTCGCTGGCCCGGCTCCAGGTACTGGGGGGATGACGGTGGCTGAACGGCGCGGGCCGCGTGCAGAGAGGAGGCCAGGCGGGTGAACATCTTCATCACGGGAGGCGCCGGCTACCTGGGATCGGCCGCCGCCCAACGGCTCCTGCAAGCCGGCCACCAGGTCACGGTGTTCGATTCGCTCGTCAAGGGCCACCAGGCGGCAATCCCGGCGGGGGCGCGTTTCGTGAAGGCCGACCTGGCCGACCGGGCCGCGCTCGATGCGGCGCTGGCAGCCGAGAGCTACGACGCCGTCATGCACTTCGCCGGTTTCATCGAAGCCGGGGAAAGCATGCGTGAGCCGGGCAGGTATTTCCACAACAACGTATCGCTCTCGACCGGGCTGGTCGAGGCCGTCCTGCGGGCGGGCGTCCGGCGCTTCGTGTTCTCCTCCAGCGCAGCGGTGTACGCTTCCAGCGACGAGCCGCTGTCCGAGGACTCGGCTATCGGCCCGGCGAACGTCTACGGTCAGACCAAGCGCATGGTCGAAGAGATGCTGGAGTGGTACCGGAAGGTGCACGGCCTGCGTTATGCGGCCCTGCGCTATTTCAACGCCGCCGGCGCGGAGCCGGGGCGGGGTGAGGCGCACAATCCCGAAAGTCATTTGATCCCGCTGGTGCTTCAGGTGGTCCTCGGGCAGCGCCCGCACGCACAGATCTATGGGAGCGACTACCCGACCCCCGACGGCACCTGCATCCGCGACTACATCCACGTCGGGGATCTGATCTCGGCGCACCTGCTGGCGCTGGAAGGCCTGGGCGAACAGGAGCAGTTGATCTACAACCTGGGCAACGGCGCCGGCTACAGCGTGCGCCAGGTGATCGAGAGCGCGCGGCGCATCACCGGTCACGCCATCCCGGCGGTCGACTCGCCCCGCCGTGCGGGAGACGCGCCGCGCCTGGTAGCCTCAGCGGAGAGGATCCGCCGCGAGCTGGGATGGGTACCGGCGTGTCCGGACCTGGATGAGATCATCGCCAGCGCGTGGGAGTGGCACCGCACGCATCCGCGCGGCTACGCCGGCTGACGTCCTACACTGAGAGGTCACTCTGAGCCGCGCACGACTGGAGCGAGGAGATGCTTCAGCTGCGTGGCGTACGAGCGGGCCGCGCGAGTCGAGTGTGGGCCCCAGCAGGACATGCCTGGGAGGGCGGCGTGCTATAATCCCTCCCCGGTGAGGGGCATTTCCCCGCAAGCGGTCTTCAGGAGAATGTATGCCGATCGACCTGGCCAACCTGCCCCCGGAAGGGGAGCGGATCACTTTCGTTTCCGGAGCGCTGCGCGTCCCGGATCGCCCGCTGATTCCGTTTGTGGAGGGTGACGGGACGGGGCCCGACATCTGGCGCGCCTCGGTGCGCGTCCTGGATGCGGCGGTGGAGAAAGCCTACGGCGGCCGGCGGCGCATCATCTGGACCGAGATCCTGGCCGGCGAGAAGGCCTTCGCCCAGACCGGAAACTGGCTGCCGGATCCGACGGTCGAGGCCTTTCGCGAGCTGCGCATCGGGATCAAGGGACCGCTGACGACCCCGGTGGGCGAGGGCTTCCGCTCGCTGAACGTCGCCTTGCGCCAGGCGCTGGATCTGTACGCCTGCGTCCGTCCGGTGCGCTACTTCAACGGCGTGCCTTCCCCGGTGCGGCGCCCTGAAGATGTCGACATGGTCATCTTTCGCGAGAACACCGAGGACATCTACACCGGGGTCGAGTTCGAGCTGGGCAGCGAAGCGAATCGACGCTTCGGAGCGTGGTTGAAAGAGGCGCTGCCGGACGAGCACCAAAAGATCCGCTTTCCGGAAACGGCGGCCTACGGCATCAAGCCGATCTCGCGCCAGGGCAGCGAGCGCCTGGTGCGCGCCGCCGTGCG
>DAIRVC010000138.1:0-7193 GCA_036803025.1 Anaerolineales bacterium | reverse complement strand
CCCGCTTGACGAGCCCCGCGTGCGTCTGCTATAATCCGCGGCTGACAACTGAATACGTTGCACGAGCCGGGAGGAGTAGGCGGTCGGCGGCTGGCAGAGAAGGAGCGGCCGAAGGCTGAAAGCCCCCGCAGCAACCGCTGCCGAATGTCGCCCGGACGTCACGCCGAAGAAAGCCGGCCCTTAGGTCGGTGAGTAGAACGGCGCGGGTTCGCCCGTTAGCGCGACACCCGATGATTATCGGGGCGAGCGCGCCGGTCAATTGTCCGGCGAAGTGAGGTGGTACCGCGGAAGGCCAGCCCTTCCGTCCTCATGGACGGGAGGGCTTTTGTGTTGCGCCCGGGACAGAGCCGCGGCGGGGAGGGTATGAAGATGGACGAACGAAGTCTGCCCAAAGCCTACGACTTCCACAGCGTCGAACAGCGGCTGTACGCGTGGTGGGAGGCGAAGGGCTACTTCCGGCCGCGCACCGACTCGTCGCAGGCTCCCTTCGTCATCTCCATCCCGCCCCCGAACGTCACCGGCGAGCTGCACCTGGGGCACGCCATGTTCGTGGCGATCGAGGACATGATGATCCGCTACCAGCGGATGAAGGGACGCCCGGCGCTGTGGGTGCCGGGATCCGACCACGCCGGCATCGCCACGCAGCTCCAGGTCGAGAAGGCGCTGGCCAAAGAGGGGTTGAGGCGCGAGGCCCTCGGCCGATCGGACTTCGAGGAGCGCGTCTGGGAGTGGAAAGAGAAGTACGGCGGGATCATCACCCAGCAGCTGCGCCGCCTGGGAGCCTCTTGCGATTGGGACCGCGAGCGTTTCACGCTCGACCAGGGGCTGTCGCGCGCCGTGCGTGAGGCTTTCGTTCGTCTGTATGACAAGGGCCTGATCTATCGTGGGACGTACCTGATCAACTGGTCGCCCGGGCTGCGTACGGCTGTCAGCGATCTGGAGGTTGAGTACAGCGAGGAGCAGGGCACGCTGTACTACTTCCGTTATCCGATTCAGGGGTCGGATCAGTCCATCCCGGTGGCTACGACGCGGCCGGAGACGATCCTGGGCGACACGGCCGTGGCGGTGCATCCGCAAGACGACCGCTTCAGCGGGCTGATCGGAGAGACCTGCCTGGTGCCGATGCTGCAGCGGCCGATCCCGGTGATCGCCGACGAGTACGTCGATCGCGAATTCGGCACCGGCGCGCTGAAGATCACCCCTGGACATGACCCGGCCGACTACGAGATCGGCCAGCGGCATGGCCTGCCCGTGATCAGCGTCCTCAATCCGGACGCGAGCATGAATGAGAATGCCGGACCCTACGCCGGGCTGGACCGGTTCGAGTGCCGCCGCCGTCTGTGGGACGATATGCAGGCGGCCGGCCTGACGATCAAGACCGAGCCGTACACCTTGCAGATCCCCCGCTCTCAACGCGGCGGGGAAATCGTCGAACCGATGATCTCCACGCAGTGGTTCGTGCGCATGCAGCCGTTGGCCGGTCCGGCGCTGGAGGTTGTGCGCCAGGCTCAAGTTCGCATCATTCCCGAGCGCTTCGTCAAGGTCTACACCAACTGGCTGGAGAATATCCGCGATTGGTGTATCTCGCGTCAGCTGTGGTGGGGTCATCGCATCCCGGCCTGGCACTGCGCCGATTGCCATGAGATCACTGTGGCGCGCCAGGATCCCGATCGCTGCGCCCACTGCGGCTCGATCCGCATCGAACAGGACCCGGACGTGCTGGATACCTGGTTCTCGTCGGGCCTGTGGCCGTTCTCGACGCTGGGCTGGCCGGAGGATACGCCGGACCTGCGCAGGTACTACCCGACCACGGTGATGGAGACCGGCTACGACATCCTGTTCTTCTGGGTGGCGCGCATGATCATGATGGGACTGGAGTTCACCGGCCAGCCGCCGTTCGAGACGGTCTACCTGCACGGGTTGATTCGCGATGAGCACGGGCGGAAGATGAGCAAGACGCTCGGGAACTTCATCGATCCGCTGGTCCTGATGGACGAGTTCGGGACCGATGCCTTGCGGTTCTACTTGCTGACCAGCTCGACTCCGGGCAACGACATCAACGTCAGCGTACAGCGGGTCGAGGCCAACCGCAATTTCGCCAACAAGATCTGGAATGCTGCCCGGCTGGTCCTGAGCGCCGTCGAGCGCGCGCCGCAGGCGCCCGCCTCGCTCCCGCAGCCCACGCTCGCCGACCGCTGGATCCTGGCCAGGTTGCGCGCCCTGCGGCAGGACGTCAACCGATTGTTCGAGTCCTACCAGTTCACGGAAGCCGGAAGGCAGATCTACGATTTCTTCTGGTCCGAGTTCGCCGATTGGTACCTGGAAGTGGCCAAGGGCCAGTTGGACGCCGGCGGAGGGCGGGCCTGGCTGACCGCCCAGACGATGGCCCGCACCCTGGATGTCTGCCTGCGGCTCCTGCATCCCTTTACACCGTTCGTGACCGAGGAACTGTGGGGTCACCTGAAGCGCGCCTGCCAGGATCGAGGCGACGCGATCGGCGCCGCGGAATGGGAGGAAGCGCTGATCGTCGCGCGCTGGCCGGAGGCCGAATCTGAGCAGCCGGAAGATGCACCCGCGAGGCGCGATTTCGGCCTGGTGATGGAGTTGGTGCGCGCCATCCGCAACGCGCGCGCCGAAAAAGGCGTCGAGCCGAAGCGAAGGATCGCCGCCGTCGTCAACGCCGGCGACGCGCTCGACCTGCTCTCCGGCCAGCGTGACGTCCTGGCCGCCATGGCCCGGCTGGACCTGGCCCAATTGGAGATCAGCCGCACCCTGAGCGTTGCCCCGGCGGAGTCGGTGCCGCTGGTCGTGGGCGGGGTGGAGGCCTTCTTGCCCCTGGCGGGGCTGGTGGATCGAACGGTCGAGGCGGATCGGTTGGAGCGAGAACTTGCGGAGGTGACAGCGCAAATCGATCGCCTGCAGGCGCTCCTCGCCGGACCGTTCGCCGACCGAGCGCCGGCCGAGATCGTCGCCAAAGAACGCGAACGCATGGTTTCGCTGCAAGCCTCGCAGGCGAAGCTCGAGGCGCAGCGGAAAGCGCTGCGGTAACCGACCCGCGCCGCAGGCGTTCAGCATGCGAGAGAAGACGCCTTCGCGTGAGCCGGCGGGCCTGCCGTTTGCAGCAATCCTGCCGGCTCTGCTCGTCTCACTTGCGCTGGCCGGCATCGGCGTCAGCGGAGCGGGGCTGCCGGCTTCCCGATGGGTAAGCCTCTCCCCGCTGGTCTTCGCCTCGCTGCCGTGGGCGACGCTGATCATCCTGCGCGAGCCCGTGGCCTCCTTGGGCTACTCGGGCGAGCGCGCCCTCGCTCGTTTCGGCTGGGGGATGCTCGCCGGCGCGCTCTGGCGCGCGGCCAGCCTGGCCCTCAACGCAGCCTGGGAGGCGCGTCTCGATCGGCTGGGCGCCGGCCCGGCCGATTGGCTGACGGCCCTCGTCTGGGTGCCATTCGTCGAAGAGACCTACTATCGAGGCTTCCTGGGGCTCGGCCTGCGGCCGCGCTGCGGGCGTCTCGGGGCTGTTGTGATCCAGGCCGTCCTGTTCACATTGCATCCGCTGCATTGGACGCAGGGCCCGCCACACATCGTCGGCATTTTCGCCTTCGGTCTGTTGGCCGGCGCGCTGGTCGTGCGCACCGGCTCGATCTGGCCCGCCTGGGGCGCGCACGCGCTCGCAAACGCCATCCCATTGGCGCTGGCCCAGATCAGCGCACAGGCCGCGCCGTGAATGGAGCGCGAGAAGTAACGACGCGCAGGTACCGCGCAGGGGCGTGATATACTCGCCCGCCGGAGGCGGAATGCGAGATCGAAGCGGCGTCGACTGGCTGCGCTGGGGCTCGATCGCACTGCTGCTTATGGCGGTCGTCCTGTTTTTCGTCGAGCTGTTCGTCTACAGCCGCACGCGCGCCAGCCTGCCGGCTGGTCTGACGATCGCCGGGGTTCCGGTCGGGCGGCTGAGCCGCAACGAAGCCATCGAACGGCTGTTGCAGGTCTACAGCACACCGATCGAGCTGCGCTACGACGAGCAGGTCATCCACCTCGAGCCGGTTTCGGTCGGGTACCGCCTGGACACGGAGGGCATGCTGGCGGCGGCTGAGTTTGTGCGAACGCAGCCCGACTTCTGGGGCGGCTTCTGGGACTTCCTGTGGAACCGGGTTGGTGAGGGGGAGAGTATTCCCCTGCGCGCCGAGTACTCCCGCCCGCAGCTCGAGACTTCGCTGCGGGACATCGGCGCGCGTTATGACGAACCGCCGGCGGCCGTCCAGCCCGTGCCCGGGAGCACATCCTTTGTGGCCGGAGAGCCCGGGCGCACGCTGGATACGGCGCGCGCCGTCGAGCTGGTCGAGCTGGCGTTGAACTCGCCCAGCGACCGCGTGGTCAGCCTGCCGGTCGGCTTTACCGCCGCGCCGCGCCCGACATTGGACACGCTGCGCATACTCCTCGAGCAGAACGTGGACGTGGCCGGCTTCGACGGCCTGGTCGATATCTACCTGATGGACCTGCGCAGCGGGGACGAACTCCACTTCGCCTACTTCCAAAACCAGGAGATCTCCGCCGAGCCGGACATCTCCTTCACCGCCGCCTCGATCATCAAGGTCGGGATCCTGGTGGCCTTCTACCGCTACTTCGACAATCCGCTGGATGCCGAGGCCGAGCGCTGGGTGGAAGAAATGATCCGGCTCTCGGGAAATGATCCGGCCGATTGGCTGATGGAGCGCATGGATCGAGCCTTCGGCCCGCTGCGGGTGACGGAAACGCTCGCCGAGCTCGGCCTGGACAACACCTTCCTGCTCGGCTACTTCCGGCCTGAGTCGCCGCTCCTGTCCGGCGTGCCGCGCACGTCCGGGAACTCGCGCGCGGATTTCCCGACCTCGCGGCTTGACCCCTACAATCAGACGACGCCGACGGAGATCGGGATGCTGCTGGGCGATGTCTACGCCTGCGCCGAAGGCGGCGGAAGCCTGCTGGCCGTCTTTCCGGACGCGCTGCGCCCGGAAGAATGCCGGCACATGCTCGACCTCCTGGCACTGAACAAGATCGGCATCCTGATCGAGGCCGGCGTTCCGGATGGGACGCGAGTGGCACACAAGCACGGCTGGACGGAATCGCCCCTGGCGCATCTGGGTGACGCTGGGATCGTCTACTCCCCGGCCGGTGACTACGTGCTCTCGGTATTCCTGTGGGACGACGTCGAGATGATCTGGGAGCCGACCTCGCGGCTCGTGGCCAACCTCTCGCGGGCGGTGTACAACTACTTCAACCCTCCGACGGATTAGGGGGACCGGCTTCCACGGAGACCGCCGGAGGTGCTTGCCCGTAGGCCTGCGCCACGGGCCAGCGGAAGGGGGTTTGACTCGCACCAGCCCCCTCCAGACCGCCTGAGGGCGTCTGGAGGCCTTGTGAGCCCCAGGAACCGGCTCGCCCCGCGTGCGCTGAGCCGGCCGGGCAATTATCCGACAAATCAGACATAGGATGTTTGTTTGGCGCGGGCGATGACACTCTTCACTGGCCAGGCGGCCGACGCCTGAGTACTGTAGAATGGGCGGAGGAGGACGGGGATGGCCAAAGGCCGGATCGTCGTCAACGATTTGTTGTGCAAGGGCTGCGCCCTGTGCATGACCGTTTGTCCCAAGCAAGTCATCCAGTTGGACAACGAGAAACTGACCCCCAAGGGATACCACCCGGCGGCGCTGGTCGATCCGCAGGGCGACTGCACCGGCTGCGCCATCTGTGCGGTGATCTGCCCCGACGCGGCCATCACCGTCTATCGATGGGTGACGCCCAGGGTTCCCGCTCTGGTAGAGACCTCCTAAGGAGGCAGCGTGGCACGCGAGTTATTGAAGGGCAACGTGGCCTTCGCCGAGGCAGCCGTGCGCGCCGGATGCGAGGCATACTTCGGCTACCCGATCACGCCGCAGACGGAAGCGCTCGAGCACATGGCCATGCGCATGCCGGAGCTCGGGCGGGTGTTCATCCAGGCCGAGAGCGAAGTGGCGGCCATCAACATGGTCTACGGCGCGGCGTGCGCCGGTGTGCGCGTGATGAGCTCGTCCTCCAGCCCCGGCGTCAGCCTGATGATGGAAGGCCTGTCCTACATCGCCGGTTCGGAGGTGCCCGTCGTGCTGGTCGACATCATGCGCGGCGGTCCCGGGCTGGGCAACATCGCTCCCTCGCAGGGCGACTACAACCAGATCGTCAAGGGCGGGGGGCATGGTGATTATCGGCCGATCGTGCTCGCGCCGGCCACCGTGCAGGAGCTCATCGACCTGACGGTCGAGGCCTTCGACCTGGCGGAGAAGTACCTCGGCATCGTGATCGTCCTGGCCGACGGGAACCTGGGGCAGATGATGGAGCCGGCCGAGCTGCCGCCGATGCAGCCGGTGCGCAAGGTCGGCGAGCGGCCGGCATGGGCGCTGACAGGGGCACGCGGCCGGCGCCCGAACGTCGTCAGCTCGATCTATATCGATCCGGTACAAGAGGAGATCTTCAACCGGAAGCTCATGGATAAGCGGGTCATCATCGAGGCGAACGAGGTACGCTACCGCGACATGCTTCTGGAGGATGCTGAGATCGCCATCGTGGCCTTCGGCACCGCCGGACGGGTGGCGCAGTCGGCTGTCAAGGCGGCGCGCGAAGAGGGTATTCGCGTGGGCCTGATGCGCCCGATCTCGCTCTATCCATACCCGTACGCCCGCGTCGCCGACCTGGCCGGCCAGGTGCGCGCCATACTGGTGGTGGAGATGAACGGCGGCCAGATGATCGAGGATGTCCGCCTGGCGACGCAAGGCAAGGTCCCGATTTCCTTCTACGGCCGCATGGGCGGCATGGTCCCCTTGCCGGATGAGGTGTTGGACGCCATCCGCAAGGTGCATGCCGGCCTGACCCCGGCCGCCTGATCGGCGAGGAGGTGGAATGGCGACTCCGCAACAGGTGGAGACGCTCATCTATGAGCGGCCGGAGAGCCTCAACCCGACGCACACGCACTATTGCCCGGGTTGCACGCACGGCGTCGCTCATCGGCTGATCGCCGAAGTCCTGGATGAAATGGGCGTCCGCGAGGACACGATCGGCGTGGCGCCGGTGGGCTGTTCCGTGTTCGCCTACAACTACTTCAATTGCGATTTCGCCGAGGCGGCCCACGGGCGCGCGCCGGCGATGGCCACCGGCCTGAAGCGCGTCAGCCCGGGCAAGATCGTCTT
>DAIRVC010000137.1:0-7201 GCA_036803025.1 Anaerolineales bacterium | reverse complement strand
CTCCGCCAGTGTCAGGACTAGGCCGGCGCCGGTGGCGTTGTCGTTGGCCCCGGCGCTGAAAGGCGTCGAGTCGGCCTGAAGGCACATGGCGATCAGAAGCAAGGCACACAGCGCAGACACGAGCGTGGCAGGCCAGATCCAGGGCGCCGGCCAAAAGATGCCCAGGGTGTACAGGCCAGCCTGCGCCAGAAAGGCGACGAAGGCGACGGTGGTGAAGGCCTTGTAGGCCGCCACCCAGCCCGCCGACGAGAAGATCAGCGGCGAGCGATGGCTGTCGAGGTGGCCGATGAGCACCAGGTCCTGTTGGTGCTCCGCCGCCGGCGGGACGACGGCGACGACGTTCTGGCTGGGGGCCTTGGGCAAGAGCCAGCGTAGCAGGTTGCTGCGGAAGCTGAGCTCGAGCAGATCGGAAATCAGGGCCAGCCAGGCCAGACCAGCCGCAGCGATCGCGCCGCCCCGTCCCAGAAGCGGGTACACGGCGAAGGATAGGAGCATCAGCCCGGCCGCGATCATCTGAGGCTGATAGATCGAGCGAGCGCTGAGGAAGCCTTCGAATTCCGGGCGCAGACCGAGGTCCTGCAGGACGCAGGCGCTGTACTCGGCCGCACGCCGCTCGGCTTCCGTGGTCGAGCCGCGCGGTCCAATGCCCGCCGCCAGGTTGTCGATGTGACCGAGCCAGGAACGCACGCCCAGCGCCGCCTTAGTCATACAGCCTCCGTCCGGGCACCCAGGTCGATGCCGACGGGGATTATAGTGATCTTCACCCCGCCCCGCGGCGCCCTTGGCAGTTGCGCGGCCTGAGGGTAGAATGGCGACCCTTGGCTCATCTCGACCGGAGGCTGGGAATGATCGACACACCGCACATTCGCAAGGCCCGCTAGTCCCCGACCCCACCACAGACTGCAGCTCCGTCTTGTCCACGTGGAACGGGTGGACAGTCCGCAGCCACGGGGTCGGCGCCGAGCCGTCGTGCGTGGCGCGCCCACGCCCCAGTGGACAGCATCGGAGGGCAGCTCGCTGTGGCCCCTGACCCGACAGTTGATCTTCAGAATACGGTGACCCATGGCCGCCTGCGCGGCCTGTGGCGGTTGATGGCCGGCTTTCGGCTCACCTATCTCTGGGCGACGCTCAGCCTGGGGGTGGCGGCGCTGTCGAAGACCGGCGTCTACCTGGTCCTGCGCGATTTCGTCGACTCGGTCCTGGGTGATCCGGCGGCGACGCCGCGCCTGCCGCTCCTGGCCGGCGCCGTCGTTGGTTTGGCGGTCTTCGAGGGCATCTTCACGTTCCTGAGCGGCCGGCTGGCCGCCCGGACCGCGGAAGGCATCGCCCTGCGGCTGCGCAACTACCTGTTCGACCACATCCAGCGCCTGCCCTTTGCCTACCACGACCAGGCACAGACCGGCGACCTGATCGAGCGCTCGACCTCGGACGTCGACGCCCTGCGGCGCTTCTTTGCCGACCAGGCGATCATGGCCGGACGAATCGTCCTGCTGTTCGCTGTGAACCTGACCGCACTCCTGGCGCTCGATTGGCGCCTGGGTGCGGTCTCCATCGTCGCCATCCCGATCATCATCGTCCTGTCGCTGTTCTTCTTCCGACGCGTCTCCAAAGCCTACGAGGCCTATCAGGCGCAGGAGGCCAAGCTCTCCACGGCGCTCCAGGAGAACCTGGCCGGAGTGCGCGTGGTCAAAGCCTTTGCCCGGCAGGCATTCGAGAGCGAGAAGTTCGACCGCCAGAACTGGGCCAAGTACCAGCGCGGCCGCCAGCTGATGACGATGCATTCGCTCTTCTGGCCGATCTCCGACGTCCTGTGCGGCCTGCAGATGTTGGGCGGCTTCGTGTTCGCCGCCCGGCTGGCGATCGCCGGCGAGATCAGCCTGGGGACGTATCTGGCCTACGCCGGCATGGTCGTCTGGCTCATCTTCCCGCTGCGCAACCTGGCGCGCCTGATCGTCCAGATGTCGACCGGATTGGTGTCCTTCGGCCGCGTGGCCGAGGTGATCCGCCAGGCACGCGAACCGCTGGGCCAGGGCGCGGCACGGCCGCAGGGACCCCTGCAAGGCGAAGTCGAATTCGCCTCGGTCGGCTTCGCCTACGAAGGCGACAGCCACGTGCTCAAAGAGATCACCTTCGCCTGCCGGCCGGGGCAGGTCGTCGCCCTGCTGGGTGCGACCGGCTCCGGCAAGTCGACGCTCGTCAACCTGCTGCCCCGGTTTTACAGCTACAGCGGCGGCTCTGTGTTGATCGACGGCCTGGAGTTGAAGGAAATCCCGCGCCAGTACCTGCGCCAGGAGATGGGCATCGTCGAGCAAGAGCCTTTCCTGTTCAGCCGGTCGATCCGCGACAACATCACCTACGGCGTCGGGCGGGATGTTCCCCAGGTCGAGGTGGAGGCGGCCGCACGCGCCGCCGCCATCCACGACGTCATCGCCGGCTTTCCCGACGGTTACGACACGCGTGTCGGCGAGCGCGGTGTGACGCTCTCCGGCGGCCAGAAGCAGCGCGTGGCCATTGCCCGCACGCTGCTCAAGGATCCGCGCTTGCTAATCCTGGACGACTCGACCTCGTCGGTAGATACCGAGACCGAGGAGGTCATCGGGGAGGCGCTCGAGCGCCTGATGCGCGGGCGCACCACGTTCTTGATCGCCCACCGCATTCAGACGGTGATGCGCGCCGACCTGATCCTGGTGCTCGATCACGGACAGATCGTTCAGCAGGGCACGCACGCCGAGCTGCGCGATCAGCCGGGCATCTATAGGCAGATCTTCGAGGTCCAGGCCCGTATCGACGAAGAAGTCCAGAAGGAAGTAGACCGTGTCAGTGCCTGACTTTGACGACGATGAGATTGGCTCTCACTTGAGCCTGAAGACCCTGGGGCGCATCCTGGCGCAGACCCGACCGCACCGTCGCTGGGTGATCCTAATCCTGGTGGCCACGGCTATCGTCTCGTTCCAGGACGCTTTCTTCACGTTCCTGAGCAAGCGCCTGATCGACGAAGGCATCGTCGCCGGCGATGCGCAAGCCGTGACGAGGATTGCCACCACGTACGCCGCCGTGCTGGCCAGCCAGGCTGTGGCGGTCTTCCTCCTGATCTTCCTGGCCGGAGTCCTGGGCGAGCGCGTGCAGTACGACCTGCGCAAGAAGATGTTCGATCACCTGCAGCAGCTGTCCTTCGCCTACTACGACCGGACGCCGGTCGGCTGGCTGATGGCCCGCGTGACTTCCGACTCGGAGCGCATCGCCCAACTGGTCACCTGGGGAATTCTCGACAGCACCTGGGGCCTGCTCAACATCGCCACAGCGATGACCTTTATGCTGGTCATCAATTGGCGCCTGGCGCTCATGGTCCTGACCATCTTGCCGCTGTTGCTGATCATCGCCGCGCAGTTCCAGAAGCGCATCCTGGGCGAGTTCCGCCTGGTGCGGCGCGCCAACGCCCGCATCACCGCCGCCTATAACGAGAACATCACCGGCGTGCGAGTGGTCAAGGCGCTTGGTCGTGAGCAGGCCAACCTGGCCGAGTTCGGCCAGCTCTCGTCGGCCATGTACCGATCGTCCTTTCGGGCAGCTTGGCTCTCGGCGCTCTTCCTGCCGGCCGTGCAGATGGTCAGCGCCTTCGCCCTGGGCGGAGTCGTCTGGCTGGGCGGCCTGCAGGCCACGGTCGGCGGCGTCTCGGTCGGAGGCATCCAGGCGTTCGTCGGCTACATCACGCTCATGCTCTGGCCGATCCAGGACCTGGCGCGCGTCTACGCCGAGCTCCAGCACGCCATCGCCTCGGCCGAACGCGTATTCGGGTTGATCGATAGCGCGCCCGAAGTGGTCAACCGGCCGGGGGCGATCGACCCGGGGACGATCCGCGGCCGGATCGAGTTCGAGCATGTCGACTTCGCTTATGAAGAAGGCAAGCCGGTCCTATCGGACTTCAACCTGACGATCGAGCCAGGGGAAACGCTGGCTCTGGTTGGGCCGACCGGCGGCGGTAAGTCGACGATCGTCAACCTGATCTGCCGCTTCTACGAACCGCGCCGCGGGACGATCCGCATCGACGGCCGAGACTACACCGAGCTGAGCCTGCAGGCGCTGCAGTCGCGCCTGGGTGTTGTGCTGCAGACGCCGCATCTGTTTTCGGGCACAGTGCGGGAGAACATCCGCTACGGCCGATTGTCGGCCTCCGACGACGAAGCCGAGGCGGCCGCGCAGCTGGCCGGCGCACATGACTTCATCAGCCGGCTGGATCAAGGTTACGAAGCGCAGGTCGGCGAGGGCGGCAACCTGCTTTCGGTCGGCCAAAGGCAGCTCATCAGCCTAGCGCGGGCGGCTCTGGCCGCGCCGGAGATCTTCATCATGGACGAGGCCACCAGCTCGGTCGACACGCTCACCGAGTCCATGATCCAACGCGGCATGGAGCAGCTGACGCGCGGGCGGACCTCGTTCATCATCGCCCACCGTCTGTCGACCATCCGACGCGCCGACCGCATCCTGGTCATCGACGGCGGGGCGATCGTCGAGATGGGCAGCCACGCCGAGCTGCTGCGCCGCAAGGGACGCTACTACAACCTGTACACGCGCCAGTTCCGCAGACAGCTCGAGCGGGAGTACGATCTAGCGGGGATGGTCGGCGCGAACGCCGGCGACTAATCGGCCCGGCGGGCGTCGGGGATCTCCCCCCCGGCGTCGGCCGGGTACGGGCCGCCTATCGAAGATATCCGGCGCTTGCCGGATGCGGCCCGCCAGCCCATAATCGCCTGGCAGGGGCGGGCGCGACCCGTCTGCCCCACAGGAGGCCGAACGTGGAAGGCATGCAGATCGTGGCGGAATTGATGGCCCTGGCGGCCCGCACCGCACCCAAGGCCGGCGGCCGCGACTTCGTCGTCGTCGAGTCGCTGGCCGGCAAGGAAGTCCGCCGCCTGGGCACGGCGATGATCGAGTACGGGCGCCAGAAGAACAACCCCGGTTTCGAGCGCGACGGACAGAACGTCCTCGACTCGCAGGCGGTTGTGCTGATTGGGATCAAGGACGCGGATGTGGCCGACCTGAATTGCGGCGCGTGCGGCTTCGACAGCTGCATCATCATCAATACGCATGAGGGTGAATTCAGGGGGCCGAACTGCGCCCTGCGTCATCTCGACCTGGGCATCGCCATCGGTTCGGCGGTCAAGACGGCTTCGATCCTGAACGCCGACAACCGGGTCATGTACCGCGTCGGCGTCGTGGCCCGCCAACTCGGGCAGATCAATGCCGACTTCGTGATGGGCATCCCGCTCTCGGCTACCGGGAAGAGCATCTACTTCGACCGGGCAGTCAAAGCGCCGGCGGGGGTGAGGAAATAGACTGCCGTCCGACTTCCGGAGTTGCGCAACTGCGGAGGTCGGACGGCATCGCACTGGCGGGGATGAAGGGATTCGAACCCTCGGTCTCTGCCTTGACAGGGCAGCGTGTTAGGCCGCTACACCACACCCCCGGGGCTGGCCGAGTTTACCACAGCGGCAAGATGAATTCAAGACAACCCGACACTGGCCTGGCGGCCGAGCGGATCAGCGCGTCAGGGTGACCTTGTGCAGACCGCGCGGGCGGTCGGGGTCATACCCGTGCGCCAGCGCCAAGTGCAGCGCCAGGAACTGCCCCGGGATGGCGCAGACGATCGGCGAGAGCCACTCGGCCATACCCGACGGCAGGCGCACGTTCAGGTCGGTCGCCGAAAGGACCCCTGGATCGTTGGAGACGACCGCCAGCCGCGCGCCGGTGGGCGTGATCTCGCCGATCAAGGCAGCCATATCGGCCAACGCTTCGCCTTGCGGAGCGGTGGCTACAACCGGGAAGCCAGCCTCGAGCATGGCGATCGGGCCGTGCCGGAAGTCGGCCGCCGAGTACGCCAGCGCGGCGACGTAGGAGAGCTCCTTCACTTTGAGGGCGGTCTCGAATGAGGTGGCGTGGTTGTAGCCGCGCCCGACGCACACCATTGTGCTCGCTTCGCGGAAGGCCTGCGCGCACTCGGCCACCGCGGCCTCGACCTCCAGCGCCTGGGCCACCCACCCCGGCAGCCGCTGCAGATCGGCCAGCAGCTGCGCATCGCCGCGCCAGTGCGCCGCCAATATCGCCAGCGCCGCCAGCTCCCCCGTGTAGGTCTTGCTGGCGGCGACGCTCACTTCCGGCCCGGCGCCGATATCGATGACCGCCTCGGCCGCCTTTGCCATCGGCGAATCGGCCGTATTGGTGATGGCCAGGGTGAAGGCGCCTTGCTGCCGCGCATGTTCGAGCACGGCGTTCACATCCAGCCCCTGGCCGGACTGCGAGATGCCGATGACCAGCGCCTCACGCAGATCCAGCTTGCGATGGTAGACAGTGATCAGCGACGGCGCCGCCAGCCCAACCACCAGGCCGTTCATGGCCCCCAACATGTACTTGCCGTAGGTGGCCGCGTTGTCGGATGTCCCTCGAGCCGCGACCAGGCCGAAGCGCGGCGGCCGCTGCCTCAACCGGCGCGCGATCGCTTCGACCTGGCGGGAGGCTCCACTGACCAGCCGGCCGACCACATCGGCCTGCTCGCCGATCTCGCGCCTGAGATTCGACTCAGCCATCCGCCTCCCTCCCTCCTCTGCCGACACCGGCGGCGACGCCTCACTGCGCAAGCTCTTCGACTCCGGGCCCGGGGATATCTTCGCGCAGATCGACAGGACTTCCGGCCGGTTTGTGAGCCTGTCAGCCGGCGGCAAGCGCCTCGCGGAAAGCGGCCACGGTCCGCTCGACGCCGTCGTCGTCCACCCAGTAGTGCAATACCAGCCGGAAGCGACGGGCATCGCGCGGCTCGACCCGCACCCCGCGCGCCCTCACCCGCTCCGCCACGCGCCCCGCCTCCGGCGCCCCGTCAGCCAGGCGGATGTAGACCATGTTGGTGTGTGGGGTGCCTGGCTCGAGCTGGATCCCCGGAATCGCCGCCAGCCCGGCGGCCAGCCGCCGCGCCCGCAAGTGATCCTCCGCCAGGCGGTCGACCATCGTCTCCAGCGCCACGATGCCCGCAGCGGCCAGGATGCCGGCCTGGCGCATCCCGCCGCCCAGCTGCTTGCGGATGCGCCGGGCACGCCGGATGAAGACGCCGTCGCCGCACAAGACCGATCCGACCGGCGCGCACAACGCCTTGGACAAACAGAATGTGACCGAATCGGCCGGACCGGCCAACTCGGCGGCCGGCACGCCCAGCGCC
>DAIRVC010000136.1:0-7430 GCA_036803025.1 Anaerolineales bacterium | reverse complement strand
CAACCGCCTCCTCCTGCCCGACGTGCGCGGCGACGGCCAGTGCCCGGCCGCCCGCCTGGCGGATCTCCGCCGCCACGGCCTCGACCCCTTCCGCCTTGCGGCTGGCGACCACCACGGCCGCGCCCGCCTGGGAGTAGGCCAATGCGATCGCCCGGCCGATCCCGCGCGAGCCGCCGGTCACAACAGCCACCTTGTCGGTCAGCGAGAACATTGCGACCGACCTCCTTCTGCACCCGGGCGCGAAGGCACGCCCGAGCCGCGCGTGATAGCGATCGCGCCCTCCAGAGGGGAGGAGCCTCAGTTGATCGGAAGCGTCATGAACATCGACACCAAAGCGACCACACCGGCCACCATGAAGCCGAAAGCCGCCGCCTTGTGTCTGGCGCGATTGGCTGTGTTGACGCTCTGGAGATAGCGGTTGAAGTCGCCGACGAACTCCTTGATCCCGTCACCAACCTCGCGCGGCGCCTGCTCGCCTTCCTTCTGGCGGAACTGGAACTCCCGCAGCGAGGTCTTCGCCTGTCTCCAGTTGATGTACGCGTAATAGAAGAAGATCGCCGAGAGGAACAGCCAGACCGGATACAGCATGACAAAGCCTCCTGGGCAGCCGTCCCAATCGGGTCGGAGGACGGGCTGCGCGCGTCTTCTAGAATACCGCGGGAACGGGGGCGCGGCAATCACCCGCGGGTCGCAATAGCCTGTTGGGGACTTACAGTCGCCTTACAGCGCGCCGCCCGGGGCGCTCCCGGGCGGACTTGGGGTGTCCAGGAAGGGGTTGGTCTGGTCAGCCGCTGACGAATCTCATCTTCAGGACGCGCAGCAGTTCGGGGATGTAGCGGCTCAGCGGTCCGAACGTAGCCTGGGCCGGGACGTCCGGCCGGATGCCGATCGAGAGCAGCCGCTCCGGACTGACCATGACCGTCAAGTGCTGTCGCGCCGATCCGGCAATGCTGGCGTAGCGCAGCTTGCCGCCGTCGATCTCGGCCAAGACCCGATTGCCCATCGACACGGAGGCGGCTGTCATGGCCGAGATGCGATCGGTTTCCACCGGAGGCTCGGCCGGTACGCAGGCGACGATCAGCCCGTCGCTGTCCACCAGGGCCACCCATTCTGGGTCGGGCAGCTCCTTGGCCATTTCTCCCAGGACCCGCAACAGCTCGGATTGGCGTGTAATCGACCGCTCCGCCACGGCTCACCTCGATCGAGAGTGTACTGCTAGAGTAGCGCATCCTGCGGCAGGCTGCAAGTCCGGCTCGGGTGTGCCGGGCTCAGTTGGCCCATGACTCGGTTTCGTATACAATCGGTCCGGATGGACTTCCGACCGTTCTATCGCCGTTCGGGATTCCGCACGCTGGCCGGCCTGCTGATCCTTCTGGCCGTATACGCGTTCGCTCGACGCGCCGCCCCGCTGACCGCCCCGCCCTCGGCGCTGTTGGGCGCCCTGGGCGGTATGAGCGCTGCGGCCCTGTTCATCGTCGGCGGCGTGATCATCCCCCCGGCCCGCAACCTGTGGGACTATCCCTGGCAGGCCGTGCGCGCGGCCGTCGCCCTTGGCTGGGCAGCCGCGCACGTGCTGGCACTGCTGAACGCCGATCGCCCCTCCCTGGCGCTGACCTGCACCCATCTTGACCTGGCGCTCCTCAGCCTGATCCTGATGGTGGCACTGACCGCGCAGTTCGTGCTGCCGGTGCGGACCTACAAAGAACGCGGCCAGGCCGTCGCCGGGCTGATCCGCTACCTCGTCGGTCAGAGCGGGCCGGTCTCTTTCATCCAGAACGGCGTCCAGATCGAATCGTCCAGGGCGCGCCGCGGCGGTGGGCCGGGGGTGATCCTGGCCGACCAGGCCAGTGCTGCCGTGCTGCGCGACGATATCCAGTTCACGCGGGCGGTCGGCCCGGGCATGACCTTCACCCGAGCAGGGGAACGCGTGGCCGAGGCGCTCGACCTGCGGCGTCAGGCGCGGACGGTCGGCGGCGCGCGCCCTTCGACCGGCGAGCCGCCCGAGGCCCAGCCGACCAGCACGCTGGCAGTGACGCGCGACGGCATCCCGGTCTCGGCCGACCTGACCGTGACGTTTGTGCTCGACCCCGGCCACAGCGGCGAGCCGCGCGAAGGGCGGGATCCCGAGCGCCCGCCTTTCGAGTTCAATCCGTCCAGCGCCAGCCGGGCCGTGTACTCGGGCCACGCCTACGGGCCGCGCCACGAGATCCCATGGTCGGACCTCCCTGCTCTCCTGGCAGTGGATTTGTGGCGCGAGCAGGTCAAGAGCCGCGAGCTCTCCCAGCTTTTCAGCCGCGGGCGCGGCCAGGCCTCGCCGCTGGCAGAGATCGAGCAGGCCATCCTGACGCGCATGACCGCCCCGACACACGAGGGGCTCGATTCCTCCGGACGGGTGCAGACGCGTCCAAGCCGTGAGCAGCGCGTCCTGAGCGAACGCGGCATCCGGGTGCTGAACGTGCGCATCTCGGGTGTGACCCTGCCCGATGACATCGCTGACGAAATGGCACTGCATTGGCGCGAGCAGTGGGCCGGCGCGGTGCACGAAGTGCTGACCGACGCCGAGTACTTGGCCCAGGAGCAGCGGCGGCAAGGTCAGCGCCTGGCCTACCAGGCGCTATGTGCCGACATGACCGCCGGGCTGCGGGCACAAATGGCGCGCTCGCCGCGCGGCAGGCTGCCGCCGGTCCGCAGCAAGACTCGCCAGGCCGAGCCGCCCCATGCGCGGGCAGTCAACCGCCGGGACACCCTGGCATCATTGCTGCTCGATGCCCTGCGCATCTGCGCCCGCAAGGAGATGACCCCCGATGGGGGCCTCCTGGCCCCGCACCTGCGGCGCATGCGCACCGACGTTCTCAGCCTGGACGCCAACTGCGAGTCGCAGGACTTGGGCAGCCGGCCATGATGCCCACAACAGCCGCCCGCTCCGATCCGATCCTGTTGCGGCTCCTGCGCCCCCTCGAGCGCTGGTTCCTGGGCCGTGACGCGACCGCCCCCGTCCTACGTCTTTTGGTCGTTTGGGGTTCGTTCGCAGTCTATTGGCTCACATTGGTCGTGGCAGCCGGTTTCCCGCGCCAGCCGCTCCCGGCCTGGCTGGCGGCGCTCGGATATCCGCTCGACATGCTGGCCGAGCTGCTCCTGATGTTCTTCGCCCCGCCGGTGCTCGTGTATCTGCTCCCGGTGGCTGCGGCCCTGTGGCTGGGCTACCGTTTGGGCGCCCACTACCTGGTCGATCTCTTCGAACTCGAGGACCTGGGAATCGCCCGCCGCTATCTAGCGCCGGCGATGTTCGGTTGGGATCCGAGCGCCTTCCCGTCGCTGGACGTATCCACCGGCGATGTCGACGCGCTCGACCATGCCAGCCCGCTGCTGCGCATCGGCGGCCCGGGCTACTTGCGTATCCACCTGGGTTACGCGGCGGTGGTCGAGACGATCGACGGGCTGCCGAAGGTCTATGGCCCGGCCAAGGCGCAGTTCCTGCACGGGTTTGACCGGCTGCGCGACGTCGTCGACCTGCGCGACCAGGCGCGCTCGGCCGATTCGATCCGGGCCATGACGCGCGACGGAGTCGAAGTCCATGCCTCCGATGCACAGATGGTCTTTCGTGTCTCGCGCGGCGGGAATCGGCCACGCAGCCTGGAGGATCCCTACCCGTTCAGCGAGGCCAGTCTGCGGCGGCTGGTCTACGGCCAGGCGGTCAGCGAGGGCGGGCGCGCCCGCTGGGCCGATTCGCTGCCCGGCCGCGTCAAAGCGCAGATCCGCGAATTCGTCGGGCACCTGACCATCGAGGAATTCCTGGCCCTCCGGCCGCAGACCTCCAGCCCCGGGGACCCGGCCAGCTTCCACATCCCGCGTGAGCAACTCACGGCGCTGTTCCACACGCCGGAAGCGGGCGAGCGCCTGCGCCAGGAAGGCCTGGAACTAGATTGGGTCGGCGTCGGCACATGGGAGCTGCGCGATCGGCCCGACCGCCCGACCAGCCGGCCGGGCGTCAGCCAGACGGTCATCGGCGGCTGGCGCGACAAAGAACGGGTCGACCTGTACGGCTCCCCCGAGTACCTCGAGCGTCAGCGGGCACGCGGCTTCCGCGAGGCCTCCTCGGAGGTCTTGCGGCTGATCATCGACGCCTGGCGCTCCGGCGAGCACACCGATGACATGCAGGCTCGTTGTTGGGAGGTGCTCAGGCGCATGCACGAGCGGCTGGCGGCCATGCGGGCCGAGCTGCACAGCGATCCGCAAGCCGAGCTGCCGGTCGATTTCGACGAAGCGCTCTCTCACCTGGAGTCGCTGGTGGCCGTGCGTTGGTTTGGGAGTGAAGGCTGATGGTACTGCGCGGGCGAAGCGGCCATGTTCTGGTGATCGGCGCGGCCGGATTGGATATCGTCGGGCGCCCGACCGGTGAACTGATCACCGGCGCCACGACGCCGGCCATCCTGCGCACCTCGCTGGGCGGCGTCAGCCGCAACGTGGCGGAAAACCTGGCCCGCCTGGGGAGCGAGGTCGTACTTGTGGCCGCCGTCGGGGACGACGTCGAAGGAGCGAGCCTGCTCGATCAGACCGCCGGCGCAGGCGTCAACGTGGACTTCTGCATCGGAGTCCCGGGAATGTCCACCGGGGCCTACCTGGCGGTCCTGGACAGCAGCGGCAACCTGCACCATGCCCTGGACGACATGCGCATCACGGAGAACCTGACGCCCGATCACCTGCGCGAGCGAAGCGAACTGTTCGAGTCGGCCGCGGTCGTCTTCGTCGACGCCAATCTGACGCCGCGCACGCTCGCCGCGGCTATCGGCCTGGCCCGCCGACATGGAGTACCGCTCGCCGCCGATCCAACCTCACTGTCTTTGGCGCCGCGCCTCCTGCCGCACCTGAAGGACCTGTGGCTGATCACCCCGAACCAGTCGGAGGGCGAGGCGCTCTGCCCCGAGAGCTCGGCCGACAGCGGGCGCGATCGAGCACTGTCGATCGCCCGCTGGCTGGTCAGCCAGGGTGTAGATATCGCCGTTCTGTCCATGGCCGAGTACGGCGCTGTGTACACCAGCGTCGATTCGAGCGGGCATGTGCCCGCCATCCAGACCGAGGTCGTCGAACCGACCGGCGCCGGCGACGCCATGACCGCCGCCCTGATCCACAGCCTTGTCAACGAGATCCCCCTGGATGAAGCCGTACGGCTGGGGGTGATCGCCGCCTCGCTGACCCTGCGTGTGCGCGGCAGCGTCATGCCGGACCTATCGCTCGAGCTCTTGTATCAACAGCTGCGCTGATGCCCTCCCGGGCGTGCCATTGAGATCGCTGACGGAGAGCCGGATGCCCGATTGGCTGGAACTCCTGCCTGAGGTCGCCTCGGCGCTGGCCGCACATCGGCCGGTCGTGGCGCTCGAGTCGACCGTCATCACCCACGGCCTGCCGCGTCCGCTGAACTTGGATCTGGCGCGTCAGATGGAAGCCGAAGTCCGGCAGGCCGGAGCCATCCCCGCCACCGCCGCCCTGTTCAACGGACGGCTGCGGTTGGGCCTCAGCGACGACGAACTGGAGGCCCTGGCGTCAGCCTCGGCGGTCGAGAAGGTCAACCGCCGCGATCTCGGCCCGGCGGCCGCCGCAGCCAAGACCGGCGGGACGACGGTCTCGGCGACGATGTTCATCGCTCACGCCGCTGGCGTGCAGGTGTTCGCCACAGGCGGGATCGGCGGCGTGCACCGCGGCGACAGCGGCGACGTCTCCGCCGACCTGCCGGAGTTGGCGCGCACGCCGGTGGCCGTGGTGTGCGCCGGCGCCAAGTCAATCCTCGACCTGCCGCGCACGTTGGAGTGGCTGGAGACGGCCGGCGTTCCGGTCCTGGGTTTCGGCACCGACGAGTTTCCGGCTTTCTTCAGCCGCGAGAGCGGCCTGCGAGTGAGTGCCCGCGTCGATTCGCCGGAGCAGGCCGCTCGAGTGCTGCAGGCGCATTGGGGAATCGGACTGGCCAGCGGCGCGTTGGTCTGCGTCCCTTGCCCGGAATCGGATGCGCTGCCAGCCGCGAGCGTCGAAGAGGCGCTCGGTCGAGCGATGGAATCGGCCGAGGCTGCGGGCGTCAGAGGGAAAGAGCTGACGCCCTTCCTGCTCGCCGGCTTGTCCGAGATCAGCGGCGGCGCGACGCTGCGAGCCAACCTGGCGCTGCTGCGCCAGAACGCGCGCGTGGCGGCGCAGATCGCAGCGGCGCTGAAGCGTTGATCCTACCGCACTGCCTGGCGCCCGATCGCGCCCGGCGGGATCCATCCACGTGAGCGCACCTCATCTCCCGCGAGGGGCCGGGCAGGAGGGTCGGACCCAGGCCAGGGTGACCCTGCTCACCTATGGCACCCGCGGAGACGTCGAGCCCTTTGTCGCCCTGGCCTCGCGATTGCGCAGCGCAGGCGTGAGTGTCAGCCTGGCCGCGCCCGAGGCCTTCCGTGAACTGATCGAAGAATCGGGCGCGGCATTCTACGGACTACCCGGGGATCCGCGAGCGCTGGCCGGCAGCCTGGTAGACCGAGCCGGCGCCAGCGTGCCGCGCATGGTCACGACCATGGCGGGCCACGTCAAACAGATCGCCCTTGAGGCGTTGCGCGTCATCGAAGACGCCTGTCGGGGAGCCGATTGCATCGTCCACTCCTTCTTGATGACGGCCTCCGGTCACCAGCACGCCGTGGCGAACCGCGTCCCGGAAATCTCGGCGCAGCTGTTTCCGGTATTCAGCACGACGGACGAGTTCCCTGGCCCGACGTTCCCCGACCTCCCGCTCGGACCGGTCTACCGCCGCATGACTCACGTGATCAATGCCCAGGTCTACTGGCAAGGGAGTCGCTTGCTGTATGGCTGGGTCCGCCGGCAGCGTCGCGGCCTGCCTCGATTGCCGGGCTACCCCTTCGCCAGGAGCACGCAACCCCCCGTCCCGATCCTGTACGCGTTCAGCCCGGCGGTCGTGCCCAGGCCTCGGGATTGGCCGGCCCGCTCGATCATGACCGGATACTGGTTCCGTGAACCGGCCGCGGGATGGCATCCGCCAGCTCATGTTGCCCGGTTCCTGGAAGCGGGCGCGCCGCCCGTCTATGTCGGCTTGGGGAGCATGGTTGGCCGCGACTGGGCGGCCGTTGTGCGGGAGTGCGGCGCCGCTCTGGCCGAGGCGGGGCTGCGGGGCGTGTTGGCCATGGGCCCCGAGGCGGCCTACGAACTGCCGCCGAACATGATCGCCGTCGGCGACCTGCCGCACGCGTGGCTGTTCCCGCGCCTGGCCGCGGTCATCCACCATGGCGGGGCAGGCACGACCGGCGCGGCGCTGCGGGCCGGCAGGCCGAGCCTGATCCTGCCATTGACGGCGGATCAGGGCTTCTGGGCTCGGCGCGTCCTTCGGCTCGGCGCCGCGGCGGCGCTGCTCACAAAGCGGCACCTGGCGGATGACCTGCGGACGGGGCTGC
>DAIRVC010000135.1:0-7559 GCA_036803025.1 Anaerolineales bacterium | reverse complement strand
AGTCAAATGAACCGCCGATCTTGTCGAGTGACACTCGTCGTGCGCGGCGGCACCGAGAAAGCATCCGAGGATTTCCATTGTCTGGTCGCATTGATCTTCAAAGGCTAGCCGGTTGGATATGGCGGGCGGTTTGGGCCCTGTCGTTGGTTCTGGGGTCGGGAGCCGTCGTTCCGTCCACTCGCGCGGCGGCGCAGGAGCTGCAGGGGGATTGGGCCGTCCCGATGAACGTCTCCCATTCCGGCGGCACGACCAATCCCCGGCTGGTCGGGTTCGGCAATGGCGACCTGATCGCGGTCTGGGATGATCTCTTCGCCAGCCCGACGGCCAGCAACCCGGTTGCCGGCCTGGCCCGGCGCGCCGCTGGCGAATGGAATGCCCCGGCGCTGGTCAGCCTCCCGATCGCCGGCCGGCCGAGCCAGCTGCTTGCGGGCGCGGGCGGCCTCGTCCACGGATTCTGGATCGATCGCCGAGGGTCTTTGCGCTACGCTTCCGTCGTGGCCACCTCCTTCGCTGAGGCGACGGCCTGGCAGTCGACGCGGCTGATCGCCACCTCGGTTGTGGCGTTCGACGCGGCCATCGACCAGAGCGGGCGCTTGCACGTGATCTACCTGCGAGCCGAGCAGACCGATTCTGCGCCGGCCGGGGTGTACTACACCCGCTCGAACTTCGGTGCGCAGGAGTGGTCCTTCCCGGCGCCGGTCTATCGTTCGACCTACTACCGCCGCTTTCTCGAGCGGCCGACCGATCCCTCGCAGATCTACACCGGTGACGAACCGCTGCCGAGTGTGGAGGTTGCCCTCGGGGAAACGGGAAGCGCCGTCGAGGTCTTCCTGGGCTGGAACAACCCGGCGCTCAAGCGCATCTTCCTGCTGCGGTCAACGGACGGCGGCTCCACTTGGGGCGCGCTGCAGGAGATCGACGGCCCGAACGCCTCCTCGCCGTACTCGGAGCCGCGCCAGCTGCGCGTCATCGTCGGCGAAGGCGGTCCGCTGTTGCTCTGGCAGGTGGCCGACACCGGCGGAGGCTGCACCCTGGTGTATTCCTACTCGGCCGATCAGGCCGAGTCATGGTCACCGCGACGGGCGGCCTTGGGCGAGTCGGCCGGCTGCCCAGACGGCTTCGAGTACCTGGGCAGCCACGAGGGCTTCTCGATCTTCTTCCTGACGCTCCAGGGGCAGGCGTCGCTTGTGGCCTGGGATGGCGAACGCTGGAGTCTGCCCCAAGGGCAGCAAGCCCTCGACTACTTCGTCGACTCCGAGACTTACAGCTTCGTGGAGTACGGCTGCCGCCAGGCCGTCCTGGTCGAGGCGCGTGTCTTCGTGGCCGGCTGCGATCAGGGAAGCGGCGGGGATGTCTGGGTAACCGAGCGCAGCCTGGAGTCTGTTGCGGATTGGTTCGATCCCGCTTCGGGTTGGTCGGAGGTTGGGATCGCCGCCCTGGAACCAAGTCCGGCCCTGGCTCTGGCGGTCGTCCGCGATGCCAGCGGTGCACTGCGCGCCCTGTGGAGCCAGGAGAACTCGGACAACCCGGCTCAGACCTCCTCGGACATCTACTCGGCCAGCCTGGAGCCGAGTGGCGTGTCTGGTCCTTTCCTTGTCCTGAGCGGCCTTCCGGGCCGGGCGGCCCCACTGACAGCCGGGTTTGACCAGGCTGATCGGCTTACGGCCGTGTGGGGCGGCGGTGTGAACGGTGAGCTCTTCCAGAGTTGGACGAGCACATTGGAGGCGGGGAGCGTTGCCGGCTGGTCGGATCCGCTGCCAGCGGAGGGGATCGATCCCGCCGGGCGCGAGGCGCAGCTGGCGGTCGGCCCCTCGGGCGAGTACTTCCTGGCCTACGTCGTCCCGGCCAATGAGGGCCGCGGCGTGTACGTCGCCGCGTCGTCCGATGAGGGGCAGACGTGGGTGGCGCCCGGGCAGGCGTTCGATGCCGCCAGCAGCGGCTGCGACCTTGTCGAGCGCCCCAGTCTGGCAATCGACAGCACCGGCACCCTGCACCTGGCCTGGACCTGCTCGACGCTTCCCGGCGGGGTGGGTCCATTGGCCGTGTACTACTCGCGCTCTGCGGATTTGGGTGAGACGTGGTCGCCGTCGGTCAGGCTGATCGATCGCTCGTCCGAGTGGAGTGCGCTTGTCGCATTGGATGGCAGTGTTCATCTCATCTGGCAGGAGACCCACGGCCAGCGCACAAGCACCTGGCACATGCTTTCCCCTGACGGCGGGCAGGAGTGGGAGGAGCGGCACTTCCTATCGGCGACGGACAGCGCCGTCGGACCGGCGACCGTGCTGGTGGATGGCGGTGTCCGCATGCATCTCCTCCAGACAGTTCAAGTCGAAGGTGCCGGGCCGGTGCTGGACTACAGCCTGTGGACCGGGCAAGGCTGGTCGCGGCGTGAGGCTTTGCCTCTGCGGGCCGAGCAAGCGTCTGAGATCCGGGCGCTGGCTGCCACCCCCACCGGCCAGGGGAAGTTGGGTGTGGTCTACATCGGGCCCGGGCTGAGGAGCGGCATCGACCCCCGTCAGGCGGAGTTGGTGTTCGCCTCGATCGACAGCGGTCAAGCCGGATCCGGCACCCAGAGCCTCGCCGTCGCCGAAAACCTGGCGCCGACCGCCACGGCCGAACCCCTGCCGACACAGATGATTACCGAATCGGCGCCAGCGGCGACCGTCACGCCGACGGTTGCGTTCGACGCCGATCCGCCGGGTTTCGGTGAAGGGCCGCTCGGCATCGTAGCCGGAATCCTGACCGCCGCAGTTCTGATCGTGGCCGTCTTCGCCTTTCGCAGCCGCGCCCGATAGGCCTCCGGCCGAGGACGACGCCGCGCATTGGCTGCGGCTGTAGATCACACGGAGAAACCTCGTGCAGACAGTCGAAGAGATCTTGCGCACCTACATCGCCGAGAACATCCTGTTCAGTGACCGAGGCTATCCATACGCCGACGAGACCTCGTTCCTGGAGAATGGGGTCGTGGACTCGATGAGCGTCATGGACCTGGTGCTCTTCGCCGAGAAGCAGTTCTCGGTGCCCATCGGCGACCACGAGATCGTGCCGGCCAATTTCGATTCGATCCGCAATCTGGCGAACTTCATCCGTGCCAAGCTCGGTCAGCCGGCCTGATCGGCCGAGTCGGAAGGTGAACGTCATGGCCCGCGGCCTGGTACAGGAATTCCTTGAAAGCAGCGCCGACCGGCTTCCCGACAAGGAGGCCTTGGTCTGCGCCGGACGCCGGCTGAGCTACGCGCAGATCGAGCGCCAGGCCAACCAACTGGCCAACGCCCTGCGAGCCAGAGGCCTGCAGCGCGGCGAACGCGTGGTTCTCTATCTGCCCAACAGCGTGGAGCTGGTGGTCGGGATCTTCGCCGCGCTCAAGGCCGGCGGCGTCTTCGTCGTGGTCAACCCCGGAGTCGGCCCTGAGAAGCTGGCTTACATCGTAGACAACTGCCAGGCGTCGGGCCTCATCAGCTGGAGCGCTCGCGCCGAGGCGATCGCCGCGCTGGCGAGTCAGTCCCCGCACGTGAAGACGGCCGTCCTCGTGCAAAGCGACAAAGCGCGTGCTCTCCCCGGCGGCGTCCTGGATTGGGAGAGCCTGCTGGCCGGCGAATCCGATGCCCGGCCGGCGCCGGTCAATATCGACCTCGATCTGGCCTGCCTGATCTACACCTCGGGCAGCACCGGCGATCCGAAAGGGGTCATGTCGGACCACAGCAACGTCGTCTTCGCCGTCAATTCGATCACGACCTACCTGGAGAACCGTGAAGACGATGTGGTGATCGACGTCCTGCCGCTGTCCTTCGACTACGGACTGTATCAGCTGCTGATGGTCTTCCGCTTCGGCGGACGGCTGGTGCTCGAACAGGGATTCGCCTACCCGGCCGAGATCATGAAGCGGGTGGCCGAGGAGCGGGTCACCGGCTTCCCCGGCGTGCCGACGCTGTACAGCATGCTGCTCTCGATGGATCTCTCGCACTTCGATCTGAGCAGCCTGCGCTATCTGACCAATACCGCGGCGGCCCTGCCGACCGATCACATCCTGCGGCTGCGCGATAAGTTCCCCAACGCCAGGCTGTTCTCGATGTACGGCCTGACCGAGACCAAGCGGACACTCTACCTTCCGCCGGAGGAGCTCCAGCGGCGCCCCGATTCGGTCGGCATCGCCATCCCCGGGACGGAGGTCTGGTTGGAGGCCGAGGACGGGCGACGCCTGCCGACGGGCGAGACCGGTGAGCTGGTCGTGCGCGGGCGGCACGTCATGCGCGGCTACTGGGGCGATGCGCAGGCGAGTGCGGCCAGGTTCCGGGCCGGCCCGATCCCGGGTGAGCGGCTGTGTTACACCGGCGACCTGTTCCGCATGGATGCCGAGGGCTTCCTGTACTTCGTCGCCCGCAGGGACGACATCATCAAGAGCCGGGGCGAGAAGGTCTCCCCGCGTGAGGTCGAGAACGTTCTCTACCGGCTGCCCGGCGTCCAGGCCGCGGCGGTCATTGGCGTTCCGCACCCGGTACTCGGGCAGGCGATCAAGGCTTTCGTGGTCCAGAACGGCGCCGGTCTGACGGAGGCGGATGTGATCCGCCACTGCCGCACGCAGTTGGAGGACTTCATGGTCCCGCGTGTGGTCGAATTCTGCGAGGCGCTCCCGATGACCACCTCGGGGAAGATCAAGAAGACGGGGTTGAGGTAGGCCGTGTGTGGCGTAGCCGGCATTCTCAATCTGGGCGAGCAGGAACCGGTCGCGGAGCAGACGCTGCGCGGCATGCTGGCCTGGCTGAGGCATCGCGGCCCAGACGAGTTCGGAATCTACCGGGACGAGTCCGTCGGCCTGGCCAGCGCCCGGTTGAGCATCGTCGACCTGAGCCGCGGCCAGCAGCCGATCAGCAATGAAGACGGCCGCCTGTGGATCGTCTTCAACGGCGAGATCTTCAACTACGTGGAGCTGCGCCCGGAGTTGGAGGCGCGCGGCCACCACTTCTCGACCAACACCGACACCGAAGTCATCCTGCACCTGTACGAGGAGTACGGGACCGACTGCCTGCGTCACCTGAACGGCCAGTTCGCCATCGCCCTGTGGGATTCAGCGCAGCGCAGGCTGATCCTGGCGCGCGATCGTCTGGGCATTCGTCCGCTCTACTACCGCGTGGATCGCGGCCGGCTGGTGTTTGCCTCGGAAGTCAAGGCGATGCTGGCCGTCCCAGGCCTGCAGTTCGAGATCGACGCGCAGGCGCTCGAGCAGGTCTTTACCTACTGGAGCCCGCTGAGCCCCCGATCGGCATTCGTCGACGTGCGCATGGTCCCGCCAGGGCACTTCCTCTCGGCGTGCGGAGGCAAAGTCGAACTTCAAGCCTACTGGTCGCCGGACTTCAGCGAGAACGGCTCGAACCGGGATGAAGGCCGGATCCTGGAGGAATTCGAGCACCTGCTGACGGACGCTACCCGGATCCGCCTGAGGGCGGACGTGCCGGTGGGCGCCTACCTGAGCGGCGGTCTGGACTCGTCGGTGGTGGCGGCGCTCATCCGGCGCGACGGTCGCTCGCATCTCGACACCTTCTCGATCGCCTTCTCCGATCCGCGCTACGACGAAAGCCCGCACCAGCGGCGCATGGCCGAGTTCCTGGGCACGCGGCACCAGGAGATCTTCTGCACGCCGGAAGACATCGGGCGAGTCTTTCCCGACGTCGTCTGGCATACCGAGACGCCGATCCTGCGCACGGCGCCGGCGCCGATGTTCTTGTTGTCTGGCCTGGTCCATCGCCACGGCTACAAGGTCGTCCTGACCGGGGAGGGGGCCGACGAGGTCCTGGCCGGGTACGACATCTTCAAGGAGATGCGTCTGCGGCGGTTCTGGGCGCGGCAGCCCGGATCCCGCCTTCGGCCGGCCCTTCTGCGCAAGCTGTATCCCGACATCCCTCGCGAGGCACAGGGGGACGCCTTCTGGACGGCGTTCTTCCGCCAGGGGCTGGAGGATACCGGGTCGCCGTTCTACTCACACCAGCTGCGCTGGGCGAACACCGCCCGACTGCGGCGCTTCCTGGACCACCCGAATGGGGGCAGGGGGCTGAGGAACGCCGAGCACCCCATCGAGCTCCCGGCCGGTTTCGCGGAGTGGTCGTCGCTCTCGCAGGCACAGTACCTGGAGATGGTCACCTTCCTCTCGCCCTATCTGCTCTCATCGCAGGGCGATCGTGTAGCCATGGCGCATTCGGTCGAAGGGCGCTACCCCTTCCTGGACTACCGGGTGGTCGAGTTCTGCAACCGGCTCCCGGCCGACATGAAGCTGCGCGGCCTGAATGAGAAGTGGCTGCTGCGGCGTCTGGCGCAGGCGTTGGTGCCGGACGAGATCCGGCGCCGCACGAAGCGCCCCTATCGCGCCCCGATCCAGGCCAGCTTCCTGTCCCTGGCGACAGGGCTGGAGTACGTGGACGACTTGCTGTCCCCCGACGCCATCCGCCGATCGGAGTACTTCAACCCGAGCACGGTCGAGATGCTGCTGCGCAAGGCGCGCCGCGGCGCACAACTCGGGGAAATCGAGGAGATGGGGCTGGTCGGCATCCTATCCACCCAACTCCTGGACCGCAACTTCGTCCAGCGTCAGGGGCTGCCCGCACCCGACACCGACCTCCCCGATGTGAAAACGGTCGATCTTGTCGGGGAGCTCCAATGACAGTCATGGCGGTCAGGAGGTGCACCCGACACCGATGACACGACCACGCCCGTCGACGATCCATATCCGCTGCGCCTGAACGGGAGGCGCGGACCCTCGTGCACGACCCCACCTCCATGGGCCTGAGCAGGCCCTGGAGTAGTCGAAAAGGTTGCATATGTCCAAGAGACTGCTGTACCTGACGATGCTGATTTCGATGGTCGCCGCTCTGAGCTTTGCCGGGCCGGCGGCGGCCGAAGGCGAGACGCCCGTCGATCCGACCCCGACGCCGGAAGTGATCGCAACCGAGGTGGTTCCGACTGAGGCGGCCCCGACAGAAGCAGCTCCGACCGAGGCAGCGCCAACAGTCGAGCCGACTCCAACGGAGACCGCCACGCCGGAGCCGATCACCCTCGAGATTCTGAGCACCGACGAGGTTGTGGCGGCCGAGACGGCTATGCTGGCAGATGCGGCGCCGGCCGCGGCGACCCTGCCGCCGATCTTCTATGTCAAGAAACAGGCCTTCGGTACGATCGCCAGCACCTGGCGCTGGACGATCGACAAGATCGCTGATACCACGGCTTTGATACTGTCTTCGGGCCAGCAGCATTCGGTGACCTACACGGTCACCGTGAGCGCGGTCGAAGACGTCTCCTGGACCACTTTCGGCACCATCATCGTCCGGAACCAGCTCACCGAGCCGGTCGAAGTCATCAGCGTCACCGATCTGCTGGACAACGGCACACTGGTGCCACTCAGCTGCGACACCACTTTCCCGGTCACCCTGCAGCCCCCCGACCCGGTTGACCCCAGCAGTGACCCCGGTGGGAGAATCGTGTGTCATTTCGATATCGCCGGAACTGGCACGCCGCCGGTCACCAACACCGCCGCAGCCACCTTGGCCGACGGGTCGATCGTCACCGGCACC
>DAIRVC010000134.1:0-7676 GCA_036803025.1 Anaerolineales bacterium | reverse complement strand
GGGCTTCATCCTGTTCAACGGGCTCATCCTGGTGGTCGCCAACCTGATCATCGACGTCCTGTACATGTTCATCGACCCGCGCGTGACGCTGGAGTAGACGCGGCTTCCCGCGAGCCCAAGGCTCGCGGGAAGCTGAACTCACAGCGGCGGCGATTCGAGATCGCGCGCCCGGGCCGAGGGACTTGCCCTGATCAGGGCGGAGGCGAGCCGCCCGCCTGCTGCAGCACCAGATCAATGAACAGCGCCGCGGACCATCCGAAGATCGAGGCCGCCTGCGGATCGGCGGTGCCGGTCTCGGGGTGATAGTACTCATACAGGTCATCGCCGCCGGCCAGCATCTCGAGCGTCCGCCGGCGGAGTTCGGCGGCCAGCTCGGTCCGCCCGCAGCGCAGCAGGCCGTCAATCAGAAGGTAGTTGACGTTCACCCAGGTCGGGCCGCGCCACATCTGCCGCGGATCGTACTGCGGCTCGTCGAGCGCCACGGTCGGGACCGGGAAGCTGGGCCAGAACTCGGCCGGGTCGGTCAGGTGACGCACCAGTCGTTCGACGATGGGCGCCGGCAGCCGCCCGGTCAGCAACGGGAACAGGCTGAACGGTGTGCGCACCCGGATGGGGCTTCCCTCCCGAAGCGCTCGGAACAGGCCGGCCTGTTCGTCCCACAGCTGGTCCAGCATGCGTCCGGCCGTCCGGTCTGCGGCGCTCGTCCAGCGCGCCGCCTCTGCCTCCAGGCCCAGCACCGCCGCGATCCTACCGAGCGACTCCTGCTGCAGACACAAGTAGGTGTTCAGGTCCGGCGCGCAGACCGGCATCCCCTCGTCCCACAACGGGCTGTCGTCCAGCCCGGAAGAGAAGGGATGCCGGTACTCGCACAGCCCGTCGCCATCGAGATCGTTCTTCTCGAACCACCAGGCGTTCCAGCGCACGATCGGTTCGTAGATCTCATCCAGGAATTCACGGTCGCCGCTGGTCTGATACAGCTTCCAGGCCGCCCAGGCCAGCAGCGGCGGCTTGGTCACATCCGACTCGACCGGGAAGCCCAGGTGGGTGATCGTGCCTTCATCGTGGACCGCGTCGGGGATCATCCCGTCCGGGCGCTGGTGATCCAACACGATGCGCAGCTGATCTTTGGCCAGCGATGGATCCACATGCCGGTAGGCCAGCGCGTGGAAGTAGGCATCCCACTGCCAGACGCCGACGTAGTGAATCTTCGAAGGCGTCATCGCCTCACGCGTCGTGTAGAAGCGCGTCGAGATCAGCCCGGCGCGCATGATCCACCAGGCATAGTAGTACTGCCGGCGCAGGGCCGCTGCGGGTGCGGGCGCGGCCGCGAACCACTCATGCCAGCGCCGGGCAGCCTCGCCCAGGACCGCCGCGGCGACCGGCATCGACCGGTTGAAGCCCAGTCGGGGGGTGATGTTGAGCAGCAGCGATCGCTCGGCGTCCCGCGGCACCAGGCGCAGTCGGACCCGGCAGCTGCCGTCGCCGGTTGACTCGGCCGTGTTCTCGCGGATATCGGCGTTGGTGGTGTACACCACGCTGCGGCGCACATCGCCGACCAAGCGCAGCACGCCGCCGCGTCGATCCGTCTGCGCCTCGCCGACCCGCGCCAGGAACGACAGCCCGCACGCGACCGGCGGCAGCGTCAGAAGGAGCGTCTCCGAATCGACGAAGGCCAGCGTGAAGCCCCCGACGGAGGTATCGCAATCGATACGATGCGGGAAGGTGGTCAACTCAAACGGCAGGGCCCGGCCCTCACCGTCGGTCAGGCTCCACTCGTCGACGATCGCCGGCCGCTGCCGGTAGCTGCTCAACTGGCCGTCCAGCCGAAACCAGCGTTCCGCCAGGCGCACGAGCAGATGCGAGTTCCCGCGGAAGACCATCAATCGTGAGCCGCGCTCGCTGAAAGGAATGCGCTGCAGGTTGATGCGATTGCGGAGAAGCTCCAGCAATGGTGAGCTCTCGGGGTATGTCATCATCTGCCGTCACCGGCCGGTCGCGGGCGGTCCGCCTGCATAGGGCTTCCGCTGGGCACAAGCCAACGGGTCTGCCAAGCGCTCAAGCCGGTCCTCCCGGTGTGCGCCTCGCCTGCGCGCAGGAGATCGCGCCAGGATTCGCCGCCGGACAGGGGCGCCTGCGCCTCCAGCCTGACGATCTGCGCCTCGTCCGACAGATTGTGCAGGCAGACGACCTGCGCCTGCCCCTCTCCGCGCACAAGCCCGAAGACCTTCGGCCCACAATCCAGGATTGTCTGAGGTGCCCCCGGGTGGAAGGCCGGGGTGCTGCGCCGGACCCGCAGCAGTTGTCCCAGCCCGCGCACGATCTGGGCGCGCAGCCCCCCGGCCTGCGCCAGCTCGCGCTCCAGGTCCCCCCGGGCGAGCTTCTCCCGATTGACAGATCGGCTGTGCCCGCTGCGCCGCACGCCCGCCTCCCAGCCCCGGGAACCAAACAGGCTGTGGAAGTAGATCGCCGGGACACCGGCCAGGGCGAGCATGATCGCATGCGCCGTCAGAAAGCGGGCCACCGCCAGCGGCTCGTCCAACGCCGCCGGGCACAGCGCATCGAGATAGTTGATGTTCAGTTCGTAAGGGATCTCGGAGCCGTCGAGGGCGGCTTTCATCGAGACACGCCCGCCGTGTCCCAGGGTGTGCTCGACCAACGCCGCGATCTCCGTCTCAGCCAGCAGACCCCTGCCGGGGTTCAGGCCGACGCCGTCGTGCGAGGCCAGGAAGTTCAAGAAGGCGGTCTGCTCTCCAGGGAGACGCAGGCCGCCGGCCCACGCCCGCAGCACCTCGGCTGTCTGCCTGTGTACAGCGTGGAGGACAAGCGGCGGCAGGGCGAAGTTGTAGACCAGCTGCGCTTCGTTCTTCCCGTCGCCGAAGTAGGAGATGTTCTCCGCGTGTGACACGTTCGTCTCGCTGACCAGCAGAACGTGCGGCGCCACCTCATCCAGCACGGCACGCAGCAGTTGGATGATCGTGTGAGTCTGCGCCAGGTGAATGCAGGCGGTCCCAGGCTCCTTCCACAAATAGGCGACCGCGTCCAGGCGCAGGAGCTCCGCGCCTCGCCACACCAGATGCAGCAGCACCTCGAGGATTTCGAACAAGACCTGCGGGTTGCGGTAGTTCCAGTCGACCTGGTCGGCGCTGAACGTCGTCCACACGCGCCGTTCGCCAGAGGCGCTCGTGAACGGGGTGACCAGCGGTTGGGCGCGTGGCCGGACAACACGGCTGAGATCGGGCGCACCCTCGATCGTGACGAAGAAATCGCGCCAGCGCGGCTCATCGCGCAGGAAACCCTGGAACTCCGGACTCCCGGCCGAGGCGTGGTTGATCACCGCGTCGAACATCAGCCGGAAGTCCCGGCCCAGCTCGGCCAGGTCCTCCCACGTTCCCAGCGACGGGTCGACGGCGCGATGGTCGACGACCGAGAAGCCGTCATCGGACGAAGACGGATAGAACGGGAGGACGTGCACCCCGCTGATCAACCCGCTCAGCCGCTCGCGGCAGAACGCGGTCAGCGACTTGAGCGGGGCGACCTCCGCTTCGCGCACCTGGTCAGGGTACGTGATCAAGAAGGCGTCCCGCTCGGTCAGGCCCGCCGGACCTCGGATTGGCAGCCGCGCTCTCCACCTGCCGAGCAGCGCTTCCAGCCCGGCCAGGAGAGCAGGCACTGACCGCTCCCCATACAACGCCCGCAGCAGTTCCGCAAGCCGCGCCGGCGCGTCGACCGTCATCGCCGGACCTCGGACGCCGCCGGCGGCCAGTCTGCGTCGACCGGCTGCGCATTGGCGGGAATGTGCAGCGGGGCCAGCCCGATCGAGATGCCATGCGCCTGACACAGCAGAGTCGCCAGCGAGAGGCCGTGCCCCACCACCACGACGGTCTGGGAAGGATGATGTGCGGCGATCTCGTCCGCCACCGCGCGCATGCGCGCAGCGACATCAGCCACCGTTTCCCCGCCGGGGATGGGAAAGGTGAGCGGCTCCCTCTCGCGCGCCGCCCACGCCTCGGGGAAACGCCGCTGCACCTCCTCGACCAACAGCCCCTCCCACTCGCCCTGATGGATCTCGCGCAGACGCTGATCGATATGGATCGGGACCTTCAGCCTCTCGGCCACGATCGAGGCCGTCGCCAGCGCCCGTTTGAGGTCGCTGGAGTAGATCGCCCGGGCGTTGAACGGCTCAATCAGTCCGGCCGCTCGGAGGGCCTGTTCGCGCCCGATTTCATTCAGTGGGGGGTCGGACTGCCCTTGCAGCCGGCCGTCGCGATTCCAGTCGGTCATGCCATGCCGCAGCATGATCAGGCGCGTCATCGGCCGTCCGCATCCGCTGCCTGCGCCCCGGCCTGCCGGCGGATCTCCACATACTCCGGCACCTCCGCCATCGGCGGCCTTTCCCGTTCGATGATCTCCTCTACATCCAGGTAGTAGCCTCCGGCTTCGTGGCGAATCAGTTTCATGCTCTTGTTGACATCTTCCAGGATCGAGGCGCCGTAGCGCCGCTCGACCCGGCGGATCACAGCCTGAATGATGGCGAAGGACATCTTGCTCAGCGCCTCCAGAGGCTGATTGTGATGCACGCGTTCCAGCAGGTCGACCTGGGCGATGGCCGACAGGCCGAAGGTATCGAGCACGTCGATCAGCAGACCGGTCTCCACCCCATAGCCCGAGCAGAAGGGCAAGCGCTCGAGCGCCTGGCGCCGCCCGGCATACTCGCCGGACAGCGGCTGGATGATCCCCGAGAGCTCCGGGTAGAACAGGTTGAGCAGCGGCCGGGCGGTCAGTTCGGTCGCCCGTCCGCCGCCCCCGGCCAGGAAGCTGTCGCCGACCCGCAGCGGCCTGCGGTAGAAGCCCTTGACCAGTTGAACGCGCGGCCGAAGCAAGAGCGGGCCGATGACACCGTAGACAAAGCGGGGGTCGATGTTGACGATGTCGGTGTCGATCCAGGCGATGATGTCGCCCTGCGTCACCAGCAGGCTCTTCCACAGCGCCTCGCCCTTGCCGATGCGCGCACCCAGGTGTGGCAGTAGATCCTGGTGGACGTAGGCCGGCACGCCCAGGCCGGCGGCGATCTCGCGTGTGCGGTCGGCCGAATCCGAATCGAGCACGACAATCTCATCCAGCAACGGCACTCGCTCGAGGAGCGACCGCCGGACGATACGGATCACCCGCCCGATGGTCTCTTCTTCGTTCAGGGCCGGGAGGGCCAAGCTGATTGTCAGCCCCTGCTCGCGCTTCAACCGCAGCAGCGCCTCCAGATCGGCAAACTCCGAGGCGGCATAGGTATTCTCGGCAAACCACTTGTCCACCAGAATCGAGATGGCCTGGTTGGAGGCGGCCGCCTCCGAGACCGGCATGCGCATGCGCCGGCGAGTCTTGACGACGATCACGCCGACCGGGCAGGCCCGCAGCACGCCGTCCGCCACCGCGCCCAGCGCCTTGCCGCGCTCGGCGACGCTGGCCGAACCCATCACGACCAGGTCGTAGCCGGCCACCTCTTCCAGGATCGCCGCGGCCGGATCGTCAGTGGTCCGGTAGCGGACCTCCACCTCCGGCATACGCTGCACCACCCGTTCGATGCCCTGGAACGTCGCCTCGTGCTTCTCGTCCGGCGTGCGGGTCAAGTGCAGGACGGTCAGCTGCTCAGGCCGCAGGCTGAGCGCCAGCCTCAGCGCCAGCTCGGCATGCGGGCCGCCGCGGACCGGGACAAGCACACGGCGGGCGCGGGAGGGGAACGGCCCGCGTATCAAAGCCAGATCGCTGGCCGGCCGGTCGAGCGCCTCGGCAGTATCCACCCCCAGCGCCTGCAGCAACTCCGGCCAGCTCAGGATCACCAGATCGGGGTCCTCGGCCTCGATCACCTCCTGGACTTCGATCCAGGGCGAGTGCGAGACGCGCACGCGCGCCCGGACACGGACCGATTCCCCGCCCAGGGGGCGAAGCTTCCGGCGGAGCTCGGAGGCCCGTCCCGCCCCGGCACTGAGCGATTCCTGCCTTCCGATGCGGATGAAGCCGGCCACGACCGCCTCGCCGCCCAACGCCGTGGCGAAGGCAAGCGACTCCTTCATCTCCGATCCCGGAGCGGCCGGGACGAGTGTGCGTTGCAGCGTGGCGAACAGCGGCCGTTGGCTCATGCGTCGATCAGCGGCGCCAGATGCCGCCGGTAGATGGCCGGCCAAGAGTACGCCGTCCGGGCGCGACGCGCCGCCTGGTAGGCGCGATCCTGGATCAGCTGAGTGTGGAGCGTCTGCGCGATCGCCTGTGCATCGCCGTCCGCGTCGAAGAACGTCACTTGATCGGCGCCGAGCTCGCGCAGCGCCGGGATGTCGCTGCAGAAGACCGGCAGGCGGCTCAGCGCCGCCTCGAGCAGGGGGATGCCGAAGCCTTCCTCGCGGCTGGTGAGGAGCAGGGCATCGGCGACCCGATACAGATCGGCGATGACCGAATCGGGAAGCTCCCGCTCGACCTGCTCGGCCAGGAAGTGAACCGCGCCGCCCAGCTCCAGCTCGGTCCGCAGCGCGCGCAGGCTGGCAAAGTACTCCCGGTTGGCCGGGTTGTGCGGTCCTGGCGGCCCGGTCACCACCAATTGCGCGGCCGGGGACAGGCGACGCAGAGCGCCCAGGATACGCAGAGCCAATTCGATGTTCTTGCGCGGTGTTATGCGAACGGGGAGCAGCAGCAGAGGCTCGGCCAGGTCCAGTCTCAGCTCGCCGATCAACTGGCGCGTCGTCTCGTCCAACTTGTGGAAACTGTCGGGCGAAATACCGTTGGGGATGACCGTGATCGCCTCGGGCGAAAGCCCCATCAATGCCGCCAACTCCGCACGCCGCGGCTCGGAGACCACCACGTGCTGCGCTCCCCAATCCGTGCGCAGCAGATCCCACGGATATCCGGGGTGGAGTTGCGGCCGATAGCGCGGTGTCGTCCAGGCCAGATCATGATGCCAGAGGATCAGGCGCCCCAGGCGCCCTTCCTGATGCAGGCGCTGCAACGCGGCGGTGAGAGCCAGGTTCTTGTTCAGCGAACAGACGTTGTGCGCCATCAAATGCGTCACGCCCTGCAGGGCGCGCAGCAGTCCAACCAGGATCTCGCCTGTCAGCGGCTCGAAGTCCGCCGGGATTCGGCCGGCGTCGAGTTCGACCTTGGCCGCCAGGACGCGCGGATGGCGCGAGTCGACCTCGGGGATGATGGTCAGCGCGGCAGCCGGGTCCCAGGCCGCGCCGCGCCCGGCCACGATGCGCACCGCGTGGCCGGCTTCGACCATCAAGCGCGCGTGCTGAGCCAGGACGCTCTCCACTCCGCCGACAACGGGCGGGACCGAGTAGTGGAGCAGTCCGATGCTGGTTGCGCTCATGCCGTCTCGGCGATCCCCTCGTCCGCAATCGGAGAGCTGGCTTCCCGGGCGGCAGTGTCGACCTAGCTCCCTCCCGGGCACGGAGGCTGATAGGCGGGCGGAGAGCCATCGTCCGCGACCGGGGCAGGCTGGCCCCGTTCGATCAGGCGGGTCATCCCGCGGTGATTGGCGGCCGGGGCTGGGCGGCCCCGATGGCGCTGCCGGCGCTTGCGCGCCCGGCGCGACCTCCACCGCGCCCTATTCTAACCGGCGCGCCGGGCAGGCGCAACGCGAGGGCCGTTTCAGGGGATCGCGACGCGGTTTACCGTCACGAGGAAATCGACGA
>DAIRVC010000133.1:0-7849 GCA_036803025.1 Anaerolineales bacterium | reverse complement strand
GACCTCGTTCAGCCCGTCCGGGCACTGCGAACCGGGATCGGTCACCCCGGTGATCGGATTGATGCCGGAGTGCCCGGCAACGACACCGACACGCACGCCCTGCCCTACACCCAGTTCCGGCGCCGGCGTGGCCGCCGGTCGACCGCCATCCTGGACCAGGGCGATCAGGTCCTCCGCCAGTTGTCCAGGACGCAGACTGGCGGGCGTCCAGGCCGTGAAGACCGTCGCCATGACCAGGGAGACGCCCAACACGACCGAGAGGTAATGCATGGCCTCCCGGGCTGCCGGCGCATCGCTCACACGACCTGGCCGTCTTGCTCCCCTGGGCATGGGGCTCCCCATCCGCTCGGATTTGTCTCATTATAGCAGGCGCAATCCGCCGGACTCTACAGAACCCCGGTACGGACGACGGGCCACGGCGCCGCCCCGCCGGGGACCTTGACAGGTGGTCCGAATTCACTACAATATCTATCAAATTCATCATAGAAATTCGAGGGCACCAAGGTGGATTGCTGCATGTGTCCTGGGCGGGGGCGCTAGCCTACCTGCGCCGGGCCCCCTGATCTGAGGCGCTCTTGGCCGACGCCTCAGACGGCCAACGGACGCAAGGTGGCTCGCCCCCGCGGAAGGTGTGACTCCGTTCCCGGGTGAGAATCGAGACCACGCTCGTCCGTTGGTTCCATCAAACGGGCGGCGGGAGACGATGCATGTTGACCAATTCGCCGCCGGCGACACACATCATGCACGCGCCGACTCCAAACGCCTTCGAGCGCGTCGGCCGGACGCCGCTGCTCCGGCTCGAACGCGCGGCGGACGGACTGCCGCCTTCGGTTGAGTTGTACGGCAAGGCCGAGTGGCACAACCCGAGTGGCTCGGTCAAGGATCGGCCGGCCGCTGCCATCATCCGACGCGCCCTTCAAGACGGATCGCTGGCACCGGACATGACGCTGCTCGACTCGTCCTCCGGGAACATGGGCATCGCCTATGCGACCCTGTGCGCGCCACTCGGCGTGCGCGTTCGCCTGATGATCCCTGCTAACGCCAGCCGAGCGCGCCTGACCATCCTGCAGGCGCTCGGCGTCGAACTGACATTGACTGACCCGCTCGAGGGCGCCGATGGCGCCCGCCAGGCAGCGGCCGCGGAGGCGGCGCGCCAGCCGGAACGTTACTTCTTCGCCAACCAGTACGACAACGAATCCAACTGGCGATCGCACTTCGAGACAACCGGCCCGGAGCTTGTGCAGCAGACGCGCGGCCGGGTGAGCCGCGTCGTGGCCGGGATGGGCACGACCGGGACCGTCGTCGGGATCGGGCGGTATCTGCGCCAGGCCCTGCCTCAGGCGAAAGTGATCGGCGTCCAGCCGGACGGGCCGCTGAACGGCCTGGAAGGGCTCAAGCATCTGCCGACCAGCGCGCGCCCAGGGATCTACGACGCCAGCCAGGCGCATGAAATCATCGAGGTGTCGACTGAGGCGGCCTACGTCCTGGCGCGCCGATTGGCGCGCCAGGACGGCCTGCTGGTCGGTGTCTCGGCTGCGGCTGCAGTGGTCGCCGCACGGGAGGTGGCCGAGCGAATCGAAGAAGGCGTCATCGTCGCCATCTTGCCCGACTCGGGATTGAAGTACTTGAGCGAGCCGTTCTGGAGCGTGGCGTGACCCTGGTCATTCCCGCCGAGATCCTGGCCGTGGTACGGCTCCACGCGCAGGACGGGTACCCGCTCGAGGCGGCCGGCTTGATTCTGGGCCGCGTTGACGGAGAAGAACGGCACGCTGTCCAGCTGCTGCCCTTCCCCAACAGCTTCGACGAAGGCCAGCGACGCCGGCGTTACCAGATCTCCGCCGCCGACGTCCTGACCGGAGAGGAGAAGGCTGAGGCATTGGGATTGGAAGTCATCGGGGTCTTCCACTCTCATCCGGATCACCCGGCCCACGCTTCGCCGACCGACCGCGAGGGGGCTCTACCCTGGCTTTCCTACCTGATCACCTCCGTCCGCGATGGACGCGCCCGCGAGAGCTTCTCGTGGCGCCTGCTGGAGGATCGATCGGCGATGGTCGAAGAGCCCGTACGCGTGGTGGACAAGTCCACGACCTTGGAGGCCCGATGATCGACATCCGCATCCCGGCCCCGCTGAGGCCTTACGCCGACGGGCAGAAGGAGATCGGGGTCAGCGGCGAGACCATCGCCGAGGCGCTGGAGGATTTGGCCCGCAGGTACCCGGCCATGCAGCCCCACTTGTTCGACGAGGGCGGCGCGCTGCGCCCGTACGTCAATCTGTTCCTGAACGGGCAGGAAGTCGGGCCGTTCAACGGCGGGGCGCGCCTGCACCCGGGCGATAGGTTGGTCATCGTCCCCAGCATCGCCGGCGGCTGGGGCCCCCCCGGCGCCGGGGTAGAATCACGGCGGAGATGAACGATGCCTGACCTGAACGTCGACCCCAATGGAACCCAGCTCTCACACGAGGAGATCCGCCGCTACTCTCGGCACCTGCTCATGCCCGAGGTCGGGCTTGACGGGCAGAAGAGGCTCAAGGCCGCCTCGGTGCTGGTCATCGGCACCGGAGGCCTGGGCTCGCCGGTGGCGCTGTACCTGGCCGCGGCCGGGGTCGGACGAATCGGCCTGGTCGACTATGACGTGGTCGAGTTCACCAACCTGCAGCGGCAAGTGATTCACGGCACGTCGACCCTCGGCGTGGAGAAGGTTATCTCGGCCCGCCAACGGCTGCTGGACCTCAACCCGGATATCCGGGTGGACGTCTACAACGAACCGTTCACGTCGGAGAACGCCGCCCGCATCGCCGAGCCGTACGCGCTGATCGTCGACGGGACCGACAACTTCCCCACCCGCTACCTGGTCAACGACATCTGCGTGCTGACCGGCAAGCCGAACGTCTACGGCTCGATCTTCCGTTTCGAAGGCCAGGTGAGCGTGTTCTGGGCGAAACACGGTCCCTGCTATCGCTGCCTGTTCCCCGAGCCGCCTCCACCGGGATTGGTGCCATCGTGCGCCGAGGGCGGCGTGTTTGGCGTTCTGCCGGGCACGATCGGGACACTGCAAGCCGCCGAGACCCTCAAACTGATCCTGGGGATCGGGGAGCCGCTTCTGGGGAGGCTGCTGCTGTACGACGCGCTTTCGCAATCCTTCGACGAAGTGCGCCTGAAGAAGAACCCGCACTGTCGAATCTGCTCCGACAAGCCGGAGATCCGCGAGCTGATCGACTATGAAGCCTTCTGCGGGGTTCCGGGGCACGACCGCGAGGCGGGTCGTCTGTCGCAGGAGTGGGAGATCGAGCCGCGCGACCTGGCGGCACGCCTGGCGCGCGGCGAGAAGCTCCGCTTGATCGACGTGCGCGAGCCGCATGAGCTCCAGATCTCGCAGCTGGCGGGCGCCGAGCTCATCCCGCTCGGTTCGTTGGCCGCCAGGATGCACGAACTGGACAGCGCCCAGGAGACCGTGTTGTTCTGCAAGTCAGGCTCGCGTTCCGCGCGGGCGCTCGAACTCCTGGCCGGCGCCGGGTTCCGGAAACTGAAGAACCTGCACGGCGGAATCAACGCCTGGGCCGAGCAGGTGGACCCGTCCCTGGCCATCTACTGATCGCTCTCCGGAGAGGTGGTCAGTTCCAAATGAAGATGGGAAAGCTGCTTCGCCTCGGCCTGCGGCAATTAGCCGCGGGCATGCTTTCGGTCCTGGCCGTCGGAATTCTCAATCGGGTGATGAAGGTCGAGTTGGGTTTGGCGCTGGGACTCATCAGCGTCGTGATCGGCGCCCATTACTTCGCAGCCCCGCTGGCGATCCTCCTCGGGCATCGTTCCGACCGTCGGCCCTATTTCGGGCTTCACCGCACGCCGTACATCCTCGGCGGAACGGCCTTGACTGTCGCCGCCACGGCCGCCGCTCCGTTGGTCGCCCTGCTGCTGGCAGGGCGGCCCGGCTCGCCTCTCGCCATCGGGCTGGGCATCCTGACCTTCCTGGCCTTGGGTGTGGGCATGTACTCCGCCGGCGCCGCGTATCTGGCGCTCATCGCCGACCTCACGACCGAGGCCGAGCGCGGCAAGGCGGTCTCGGTGGTCTGGTCGATGATGATGTTGGGTATTCTGGCCGGCGTGTTCCTGGGCGTAGGGACCCTCAACGACTACAGCGATGAGCGGCTGATCGTGCTGTTCGCCATGACTGCGGCGTCCGTCGGTGCGCTGACACTGATCGCGGTCTGGGGTCAGGAATCGAGATCGGCGGCACGCCCCTCCTCTGAAGGGACCTCCCCGGCGGAAGCCTGGTGGCTTGTGACCCGTGGGCGGCAGGTACGGCGATTCTTTGCCTTCCTCTTCTCGGCCATTCTGTTCCTCTTCCTGCAACAGGTCGTCCTGGAGCCATTTGGGGGGGATGTCTTCGGTCTCGAAGTGCGGCAGACGACCCTCTTCAACGCCGTGCAGATGGTGGGTGTGTTGGCGGGCATGGGGATCGCCGGCGGCTGGCTGTCGCGCGTGTGGGGGAACCAGCGCATCGCCGGTCTGGGTCTGGCCGCTGCATGCGTGTCGTTCACTGTCCTGGGCGGGGCTTCTGCGCTCGAGCAGCAGCCTTGGGTCAGGCCGGCCATTGGGCTGATGGGCCTGGGGATGGGCCTGTTCAACGTCGGCGGGCTGGCGCTGATGATGGGCATGTCCACCTCGGGGAAGACCGGTCTGTACATGGGAGCGTGGACCCTGGCGCAGGCTCTGGCCAACGGGCTGGCCTCGGTCGGCGGCGGGTTCCTTCACGACCTGTCTCTGAATGCCCTCGGGACGGAGGCCAACGCCTATGCCGTCGTCTTCCTGGTCGAGGCGGCCGGCACGCTGGCAACCATGCTGATGCTCCGGCGCGTGAACGTTGGTGAATTCAAGAGGCAGACACTCCCGCTCGCCGGAGCAACGGCAGAAGGCGTCTGAGGCCGACGCGCCCTTCGATTTCGGGTACGATTGTCCGCATGACTCGCCTGCGCGCCCTCGGCGTTCTGTTCAGTCTGTGGACACTGATGCTCCTGGCTGCATGCGCGAGCCAAGACGCCAGCCCCGTCGTGGTGTCCCCTCCCCCGCGGGCCACGCCTGCAACCTCGACCCCCGCGCTGCGGGCTTCGATCGACGAACTCGCACTCGTGCCCGGCGGGGCGCCCGGAGACTGGTGGGCGGTCGGCCTGGTCGGTAACCCCCTCAACCAGCCGGTGTCGTTATCCCCGGTGCAGGTGCGGCTGGCCGATGAGGCGGGCGTGGTCCTGGCCGAAGGCGAGGCCCAGCTAGCCATCGATCGGCTGATGCCTGGAGAGCAGAGCCCGTTTGCACTGGCCTTCTCTGGCGTGCTCGAGGCGAGCACTGCCCAGGCCGAGGCTCCGGCGCAACCGGCAGAGACGTTCCGTCGCGCGCGCGTCGTGTTGCGGGACCTGCGCACCTGGCCGGAGATCCCGGGCGGTTGGGTGGTGATCGGGTCGCTGGTCAACCGCTCGAGCGCGCCAGCGGCTGTCGACGGTGCGGCCGTCCTGACTCGCCAGCCGTCAGGGCTGGCTACCGGCGTCACGCAAGCATCTGGCTTATGCAGCTATCTGCTCCCGGGTGAGTCTTGCCCCTTTACGGCGCGCTTCCCGGCCGGCCTTGAGCCCTTGGACCTGACCGGGTTCGTGGACGCGGCGGAGACTGCGCGCCTCGCGACTCCCTCCCTATCGTTCCCGGATGAGGTACGGCTTCTTGCGGACGTGCGCGGCGATCCCCTCGTGGTGGGATCCCTGCGCAACGAGGCGGACGATCCCCTGTGGGTGGCCATCCAGGTGATGCTTCGCCGAGGGGCTGAGACCGTGACTGCCGGATGGGTCATGCCGCCCGTGCCAGTCCTGCCGGGAGAAACGCGCGCCTTCGCCCTGGCGGACTTCCCGGCCTGGGGACCACTGTCTGCCGAGGCCGAGTGGGAGATCGAGGACCTCGAAGTGGAGCTGGCCATCGATCCGCGCCGCACGATCAGCGCGCCGGAGGAACGGACGAGCCTCGAAGCCGAGGTCGCCCAGTTCGAGCAGGTCAGTGATCGCCTGTTCCTGCGGGGATCGCTGCGGAACGGCTGGACGTCGGAAGTCGCTCGGCCGAGTGCGCTGGCGACCGTGCGGCGGACGGACGGGCGTCTGGTCACCGCTGGATGGGTCACGCTGGCCGGGCCCCTGGCGCCGGAAGAGGCAGGCGACTTCTTGCTGGTTCTTCCCCTGCCGCCGCGCGCTGACGTGGCCATGTCGGAGTTCGATCTCATCGGCTCCGGCGTGATCCCCTAGCCGGCCGACAAGTGCGCCCCCGCCGGTCGATGATCGGCCAGCGCGAGTCCGAGCCTGGGATGGAAACGGCGGAAACGCGCGGTCATCTTTGGGCCGCAGGGTTCCCGTACCTCCTGCCTCCGCGCCAATGCGATGGGCCGATCAACCCTCTCGGGCGTGCCGGCCACGCGGCCACGATATCTGGACGCGGTTGGTATAATTCGCTGGGATGACCCGCGCGGGCCGTCTCGGCTGCGCGATCGAGGCCTGCGCGACCCCGGCGTGGTATCATTCGTCCGGGGTCGTCCCAGCCGCTGGAGGATGAATGGAGCGCACGGAGCAGCTGCGGCTCTACCGCGAGATGGTGCTCGTCCGCCGACTCGAGGAGGCCGCGGCCACCCTGTATCAGCAAGGCAAGATCGGCGGCTTCCTGCACCTGTACATCGGCCAGGAGGCAGTCGGCTCCGGGGTAGTCTCGGCGCGGCAGCCGCAGGATCGAGTCATCACCGCCTATCGCGACCACGGCATCGCCATCGCTTGCGGGATGCCCGCCCGCGTGGTTATGGCGGAGCTGCTGGGCAAGGCGACCGGCTGCTCGAAGGGAAAGGGCGGATCGATGCATCTGGCCGACCCGTCGCTGAACTTCTGGGGCGGCCACGCCATCGTCGGTGCGCATCTGCCGCTGGCCGCCGGTCTGGCGTTGGCCGACCGCTACCAGGGCAACACGGCCGCCACGATCTGCCTGTTCGGAGACGGCGCCACCAATATCGGCTACTTCCACGAGGCCCTCAATCTCGCCTCGGTATGGAAGCTGCCCGTCTTGTGGGTGTGTGAGAACAACAAGTATGGGATGGGCACGGCCGTTGAGCGGGCCTCGGCCGTGAGCGACATGCGGCAGAAGGCCGAAGGCTACGGCATGCCCAGCGCGCTGGCCGACGGCATGGATGTGCTCGCCGTCCGCAAGGCGACCGAAGAGGCGCTGCACCACGTGCGCGAGCAAGGCCCGTACTTCCTGGAAGTGGCCACATACCGTTTCCGCGGACACTCCATGGGCGATCCCGAGCGCTATCGCGCCGGCGAAGAGGTCCGTCGCTGGCAAGAAGATGATCCGATCGGCCGTTTTCGGAAGCAGCTGCTCGACGGGAAGACCGCCGCTGAGAAGGATCTGGATGCATTGGAGGCCGAGGCGCAGGCCGAGGTGGCCGAGGCGGTCCGCTTCGCCGAAGAGAGCCCGGAGCCTGCCCCGGAGGCGCTCTACGCCGATGTCTATGTCGATGAAGCAGGTTAGGCCATGCCCGTTCTGACGATGCGAGAGGCGATCTCTCAGGCGCTGTGGGAGGAAATGGAGCGCGACGAGAGAGTCTTTATTCTGGGCGAAGAGGTTGGCGTGTGGGGCGGGACCTATGCCGTCACCAAGGGCTTCTACGACCACTTCGGCGCGGAGAGGGTGCGCGATACACCAATTTCGGAGGGGGTGATCGTCGGGGCGGCAAACGGCGCGGCGCTGGCCGGCCTGCGGCCGGTGGCCGAGCTGATGACCATCAACTTCGCCTTCCTGGCGATGGACCAGATCGTCAACCACTCCGCCAAGCT
>DAIRVC010000132.1:0-7916 GCA_036803025.1 Anaerolineales bacterium | reverse complement strand
CGCCGAGAGACCCACAACCAGTGGCGCATGCTCGCGCACAGCCGCGGCGAAGCGCTCGGGCCGGACGTCGGTCCCGAGGTCGACGACTTCGTAGCCCGCCCCTTCAAGCATCATCGCCACCAGGTTCTTGCCGATATCATGCAAGTCGCCGGAGACGGTGCCGATGACTACCTTCCCCAGCGGTCTGACGTCGGAGTCGACCAGCAAGGGTCGCAGGATCTCGAGACAGCCCTTCATCGCTCGAGCGGCCACCAGCATCTCGGGGACGTAGTACTCCCCGGCTTCGAACAGGCGGCCGACTTCGCTCATCGCGTCGATGAGCCCATCCTTCAGGAGCCGGTCGGGGGGCGTCCCGGACTGCAGACCGGACCGCAAGTGGTCACGCGCGCCGTCGAGATCGCCGCCCAGCACCGCCGAGAAGACGGCGCGCACATGCTCTTCAGACATCGCTCTCCCTTCGCGCCTGTCGCCGGGACAGGCTCCGCCGCCGGTCACTCGAGAAGCGTATCCGGGGCCTCGATAGCGCGCACAAGCTCCTGCAGGAATGCTGCTGCCCTCACGCCATCCAGGACCCGGTGGTCGGCCGAGAGTGTCAACGTGACTATGGGCCTTACGACGACTTGATTGCCGCCCTTTGCGGCTACGGGCCGGCGCGTGACCGCGCCGACCGCCAGGATGGCCGACTCCGGCGGGTTGATCACTGCTCGGAATTGGTGGACCCCGAACATCCCAAGGTTCGAGATCGTGAATGTGCCTTCGTGCACGTCAGCCAGATCGAGGCGGCCTGACTGGGCCTTCTCCGTCAGATGCTGCAGCTCCCGGGCTATCTCCGTAACCGACAGACGATTGGCGCCATGGATGACTGGCACGATGAGCCCGTCGGGTACGGCGGTGGCCACCCCGATGTTGATCTCGGTCCACAGATAGATCGCGTCTTCCTGGAAGGAAGCGTTGAGGTATGGGTGCCGCTCGAGCGCGCAAGCTGCCAGCCGGACGAGGGTCGCAGTCAGACTGATCCCCGGGCCGGCTTCTCCGCCTGCGCGGCCGTTCAACCGCGTCCGAGCCTGCTCCAGCGCGGTGACGTCCGTCTCCACGGTCAGGCTGATATGCGGGGCTTCCCGAAAGGAGGCCTGCATCCGCTCCGCGATCGTGCGGCGCATGCCGGTCAGTTGAACCTCCTGGCCGGTACGCCGCGGCGGCGCATGGGGCGCGTCCGCCGCCCGGGTCACGTCGGCCGACTGGATGCGGCCGCGCGGTCCACTGCCAGAGACCTCCCGGAGATCGATCGCGCGCTCGCGCGCCAACCGTCGGGCGGCGGGCGTGGCCGCGGCCTTGCCTGGCGGCGGCGGCACCGACTTCCGAAGGCTCTCGACATCGGCCTTGGTCAGCCGGCGCGAGCCGCCCGGCATCTGTCCCAGATCGAGGCCCAGGTCTTCCGCCATCCTGCGGGCGACCGGTGTTACACGCTTGGCGGCAGGGGCGGCACCGTGCCGGGCAGGCGCCTTCGCCGGAGTGGCCGGCGAAGGCAGTCCGTCGACATCCTCCCCCTCGGCCAGGATGTACGCGATCACCGTGGTGACAGGGACGACATCACCCTCTCGAAAGCCAATGGCAGCCAGCCGGCCGGCAGCCGGTGCCGTGACCTCGATCGCGACCTTGTCTGTCTCGACCGTCAACACAGGTTCGTCTTGTTGGACCGAATCCCCTTCCTGCTTGAGCCAGGACACGATGGTGGCGTTCTCCTGGTCCATGTCGAACTTGGGCATGATGAACGGGGTGGCCATCCTGTCATCTCTTCATCAGATGCGTGCCTGCACGATGGCGCGGGCCTCGCGCTCAATGTCGGCCTGCTGCGGGACCGCTGCCTGCTCAAGATTGCGGTTGTAGGGGATGGGGATATCTGCACCCGCCAGGCGTCTCAACGGTGCGTCCAGGTAAGCAAACGCTTCGCTGCTGCCCACGCTGGCGATGACCTCCCCCGCCCAACCCCCGGTCTGGCAGGCCTCGTGCACGACGAGCAACCTGCCCGTCTTGCGCACCGAACGTACGATCGTGTCCACATCCAGCGGCCGGAGGCAGCGCGGATCGATCACCTCGACTTCAATACCCTCCAGAGCCAGGCGTTCGGCCGCGGCCAGCGCGCGAGGGACCATGATGCCTCCGGCCACGATGGTCGCATCTTTTCCGTCACGCTTGACATCCGCCAGTCCGAGGGGAATGGTGCAGTCCCCTTCACGCACGAGCCCTTGGGTCTTGTAGAGCAGCTTGTGTTCGACGAAACACACCGGATTCGGATCGCGGATGGCGCTCAGCAGCAGGCCCTTGGCATCGGCCGGCGTACTGGGCATAACGACCTTCAGGCCGGGGATGTGCACGAGCAGGCTCTCCAGGGATTGTGAATGCTGCGCCGCCGCGCCCGTTCCTGAACCGCCGGCCATACGTACGACGATCGGCACGCTGGCTTTGCCGCCGAACATGAATCGCGCCTTCGCCGCCTGATTGACCAGCTGATCCAGGGTCAGCAGGACGAAGTCCATGAACATGATCTCGGCCACAGGCCGCAAGCCGAGCAGGCTTGCGCCGAGCGCCGCCCCAACAATGGTGGCTTCGGAGATCGGCGTCTCGCGCACGCGCTCCGGGCCGAACTCGTCCAGCAGGCCGAAGGTTACACCAAAGGCCCCACCGTAGCGGCCGATATCTTCACCCATCAGAAACACGCGCGGGTCGCGGCTCATCTCCTCGCGCAGCGCCGAGCGGAGGGCTTCGGCATATGACATCTCAGGCATAGACGAAATCCGTCAGGCTCGACAAGTCCGGCTGAGGAGAGGCTTCGGCGAACGCCACGGCTTGGTCGATGGCGGACTGTGCCTGCTGATCCAGTGCCTCCGCCTCCGCCTCGCTCGCGATCCCGGACCGCACGAGTTGCTCCCGCAAGAGCAGCAACGGATCCTTCTGTTTCCAGCTTTCGATCTCGTCCTTCGTCCGATACAGATTGCGATCGCTCTTGGAGTGCCCGAAGTACCGGTAGGTGACCGTCTCCACCAACACCGGGCCGCTCCCGCTGCGGGCGTGCTCGGCCGCTCGGCGCATGGTCTCATACACGAGCAGCAGGTCATTGCCGTCGATGCACCAGCCCGGCATGCCGTAGGCATCGGCGCGCTGTGCGATGGGCAGTTTGGCCGTCGCCTTAGCCACATCCATCGACATTCCATATTGGTTGTTCTCGCACACGAACAGTACCGGAAGCCGCCACAGCGCGACCATGTTCATGGCCTCGTGGAATACGCCTTCGTTGGCCGCGCCGTCTCCAAAGACCCCGACGACGATCTGCTGACGCTTCAGCATCTGGAGCGCCAGTCCGACACCGACGGTGATCGGGATACCGCCCCCCACGATGCCATTGGCTCCCAGGTTGTTGGCGTCGAAGTCGGCGATGTGCATCGAACCGCCGCGGCCTCGACAGTAGCCGGTATCCTTCCCCAGGAACTCGGCCATCATCCGCGCCAGGTCGGCACCCTTGGCGATAAAGTGACCGTGCCCGCGGTGATGGCTCACGAGGTAGTCGTCGGGGCGCACGGCCCTGCCCAGCCCGACCGCCACGGCTTCCTGCCCGGCCGAGAGGTGCATCGTGCCGTGCACCTTGCCCATTGCGTACAGCTGATCGGCCATCCGTTCGAATCGCCGAATGACGCACATGCTGGAGAACATCTCCAGCAGCTGTTCGCGGCTCAGGCCCAGCCGTTCCGCCCGCTCTTCCAGCCCCGCCAACTCCCCAGGCGGATTTCCGCTGGCCGCCACGGGGGCTCGGCGCGCCTTGGATCGACCGGCGGTCATGAGCGACTCCTCCCGAAGTTGCCGGCCGGAGCACGAACCCCGGTCGGTGTGCTGGTCCGATCCGAACGCGGCGGATCGCCATCAACTCCATGTCGGGCACGTGCGGCGGGGCTACGCGGTCGCATAACGACCGTACTCTTGGGCATAGCGATAGACCTCAGCCAGATTCTGGGGCGGGACATCGACCTGGATGTGATTGGTCGGGGCCATGATGTAACCTCCTCCCCGCCCCATCTCGTCGAACAGCCTGCGCACCTCTGCCTGGGTATCGTCGAGGCTTCCGCGCAGAGCCTGTTTGTTGTCGAGCTGCCCGTGGAAGACGAGTTGGTCGCCGAAGGTGGACTTGAGGATAGCCGGATCGTTTCCCGGGACGCCGGGTTCCACCGGATTGAGGATGTCCACACCGATTTCGATGAAGGTCGGGATCAGTTTGAAGATCGCGCCGTCAGAATGCAGGAAGATCTTGGCCTGCGGGGCTTTCTGCCGGATGGACCGGTTGAGTTCCGCGCGCGCTGGCGCGATCAACTCGCGGAAGACTGCGGGCGAGATCAAGGGGCCGTGCTGGGCGCCGTAGTCATCACCGGTCTCGATGATATCGACATACGGGCCGACCGCAGACAGATAGGCATCGTAGAAGCCCATCTGGACTTCCTTGAGGCGGTGCAGCAGCGCGGCGGCGAAGCGCTTGTCGAGAAGCAGGTCCATCAAGAAGCGCTCCATGCCGCGCAGCCTTTGGGCCATATCGAAGATACCCAGGCAGGGGGTGCGGGCGACAATCGCGTGCTGTCCGGCCTCGTGAAGTCGGCGGGCCTCCTCTGCCAGGCCGGAGACGCGTTCCGGGTCATAGGGGTCGGGCCATGGGTAGGCATCCAGATCGCCGGCCGTCGCTGATTCGAGCGGCGCGCTGACGTAGCTGAGCAGATCACCGACGCGCCGTCTCTTCAACCCCCACTCGTCGATCAGAGTGCCGTCCGCCTGCAGAGGTCCTGATCGAGCTTGCGGTTGGCGCATCCACACTCGGCGGAGGTCCACCCCAAACGCGTCGAGGATGCGCTCGTCATAGAAGCGGGTATTCTCCTCGCGGCGGAAGAGACGGCCGTCGCCTTTCAGGCCCAGGTGATCACGCAGTGCGAAATAGGCCTGGTCCACCAAGCAAGACGCCGTCCCCATAAAGTCCATGGGCAGCCGGTCGGGCTCGCGGTGCGCCAGGGCGGTCAGCACCCGCTGGCGGGGAGTCATGGCGGATGGGGTCATGCGCCGCCTGACCCCTGGCGCAGTTCTGGTTCGTCGCGACCGGGAATCAGCACCGCGTCAAGAATGGCCCGCATGGACGAAGGCGCATCGGGGTTCATGCCGCGGGCGACCGTCCAGTAGTAGGCCAGCATCTGGAGTGGCGGGAGATAGTGCAGCGCGCCGACCAAAGGATCAACTGTTGCAGGCAGATTCAGCCTATGAGTCACCGGTTGACGCAATTGCACGCCGGCCTCACATATCGCCAGACTGCGCGCACCCAGCGCGTTGACGACTCTGAGAAGGTCGTCCGACAGCGGCAGGTCGTAGCGTGTGATCAGCAGAACGACCAGCCAGCGGCTATCCAGAGCCCCAACTGGGCCGTTGAGAAGTCCGTCGGTGCTGTTGCCGTATGTCGGGACGTAGGCGGCTTCCTGTAGCTTCATCGCCCCTTCTAGGGCCGTGCCGTGATTGCCAGCCGTTCCAGCCACAGCTACAGCCGCATGCGTTTGCAGGGCAGGAAGGAGTGCGCGAATCTCGGCCTCGAACGGTGCAAGGGTTGACTGGATTTCCGTCGGTGCCGCCTGAAGCGCCTGTTGGCGCGACTCAATGTGAGGGTCGTCTGGATCCGCTAGCGCAATGCCCAGCTGCATCAGGAGACCGGCGGTGGCGAGCACGCTCTTTGTCTTGGGAAAGGTGACCTCCGGACCCTCCTGGGTGAGCAGCGTCACGCGGCCGGATTGGGCCAGGAGACTCGTCGCCACACCAGTGACCCCCACCGCCAGCGCGCCGCGCCGCACGGCGTCCTGGATGGCATTGACGACCAACCCGCGCTCGCCTGAGCGAGAGACGGCCGCCACCAGCGTCTGGTCGTCGACCCATCGGTCGGCAAAGGCAGCATAGTCGGCCGAGTCGCAGACGAGTGTCGGTAGCGGGCAGTGATAGGTGAAGACCGGGGCGGCCATCAGCGCGGCCGTATGCGAACTGCCGATGCCGGTCACCACCACCCGCTTGATCCTGCCGCGCAAGCGTTCTTCTGCCAGGGAACGGATCGCGGGTTGATTGTGTCGCAGGCTCCGCTCAAGAGCTGATGGACCCTCGCGGATGTAGCCGATCATCTGATACGGGTCGGGCATGATATCCTCCGCCCGGCTAGCGGGCCGGTGATTTGGCGTCGGCGCTGGGGATCAGGCTGCGCACTAGCCGGTCCCGGTAGCGCGCGACCAGCCGGGCATTGTGTGCATCGCCTTCGGCGACATTGGAGCTCACAAGCACTGGCGTATCGAGGCCGCGCTCCAGCAGACTGGCGGCGGCGCCGACGACGATGGCATCGATGATCGCCGCCCCGACGACAGTTGAGGTCGGTCCGACTCGGCCCGGCAGACCCGGGAGCGCCACGATCGCGTCGCCGGGAAGCCCGTGTGTGTCAATGACGATGTCGGCGACCTCGAACAGCTTCTTGCCGCTCGGATGACGGGAATCGCTCTGGCGGGAATGGGCCAGGCAGGTAACGGCAATAACGGTCAGCCCTCGCGACCTGCATTCCAGCGCAGTCTCAATGGGCGCATGGTTGATCCCGGAATTCGAGACGATGATGATCACGCCCCCTGGCTGCAGATCGTAGTGGGCCAGGACGCCGACCATGTACCCGGGCAGGCGCTCCGCGTCGCCCTCCGACGGATCGGCAATGGGCAGCGCCGGCGCCAGTCCGCCGGCGCGCCAGAACGCCTCCCGCGCAATGAGAGCCGAGTGCCCGCTGCCGAAGAGGAAGAAGCCCTTGTCAGCCTGGATGGCGCCGGCCACGGCCTCCGCCGCCGCGGCAATCGCGCTGAAAGAGCCGGCCCTCAATGCAGCCAGCTGCCCGATGCAGGCCTCCAGATAGTCGTTGATCGGATGGGACATCTCAAAGCCTCCTGGGCGCGGCATGGGCGGCGGGTCTCAGCGGACGGCGCTCACCAACTGGCGGGAGGTGAGCGCGAGATCACCGCCGGTGAACAGGCCGGACGAACCGCCAACGAAGACGTCCGCTCCGGCCTCGCGCAGGGCGGGAATGGTGCGCAGATTGATTGACCCATCGACGGACAGCTCCAACGCCTGGCGGCGCGCTTTGGCCATCGCCCGCAATGCGCGGACTTTCTCGACCATCTCGGGGATGAAGCGGCCGCCGGCATACCCCGGCTCCACGGTCATGAGCAGCACCTGATCCAACTCGTCAAGCAGTGGTTCGACCGCCGCAGCTGGCGTCTCCGGCCTTAAGGCTATTCCCGCCTTAGCTCCCTCCCCTCGAATTTGGCGCAGGCAGGCCAGCGGGTCGGCCGCCGCCTCGTGGTGAATGATGATGTAATCCGACCCGTCGGCAAATTGGCGGATCAGGCGTGCCGGCTCCTGAATCATCAAGTGCGATTCCACCAGGAAGTCGTCACGCGACCCGATCAGGCTGAAGATTTCGGTCCCCAGGATCAAGGTGGGCACAAAATGCGTATCACCGAAATCCAGGTGAAGACGAGTGACGCCACCGGCATGCAGCACGTCCAGCTGCGCATCGAACCGGCGGTAATCGACGCACATCAGGGAGGCGGAGATTTCGCCACCATGGTCAGACATTGACGCACATCCCTCGGCCGGGCAGTCTGGGCATTCAGCCCGAGCTCTCTGCGGACTTGATGGTCCGCAACAGCGCCTGGGCGGCCAGCACCGTCTCTTCTGCAGCTCCCAGGCGGTCATCACCGGATAGGCTGTAATGCGGCTCGAGCGAGAACAGCCCGCCATATCCGCCATCAAGCAGCCGGCCGATCAAGCGGGCAAAGTCGATCCCACCCCGGTCAAATCGGACATACTCCCGCCCGCCCGGG
>DAIRVC010000131.1:4963-7971 GCA_036803025.1 Anaerolineales bacterium | reverse complement strand
TCGAACCTGCTGACGGCCATGAGCGCCCTCCACCTGTACGACATGAACCGCTGGCTCAAGCAGGCCGAGATCGCCTGCGCCATGAGCCTCGAAGCGCTGATGGCCAACATGAAACCGTACGATGTGCGGTTGCACGAGGTGCGCGGCTTCCCCGGCGCTGTCCGCAGCGCCAAGGCCATCATGAAGTGCATCGCCGGCAGCGACCTGGTGACCGGCAAGCTCAAGACCAAGGTGCAAGACGCTTACTCGATGCGTTCGACCCCGCAGGTCATCGGCGCCGCACACGATGCGCTCGCCTTTGCCAAGCTCCAGGTCGAGACCGAGCTCAACGGCGTCGGCGACAACCCGATCTTCCTGCCGGAGTTCAAGTTGACGCTGACCGGCGCCAACTTCCAGGGCTCGCCCGTCAGCCTGCCGATGGACCTGGTCGGCGCGGCGATCACGATGGTGAGCGTGCTTTCGGAGAGGCGCCTCAACCGGTTGACCAATCCTGCTCTGAGCGTCGGCCTGCCGGCCTTCCTGACCAAGGGAGCGGGCATGTTCTCGGGCATGATGCTGAGCCAATACACTGCCGACAGCCTGATCGTCGAGCAGCGCATCCTGTCGATGCCGGCCAGCATCGGGTCGATCCCGGCCGCCGCCGACCAGGAAGACTTCGTGTCCATGGGCATGAACACGGCGATCAAGAACGGACAGATCCTGGCCAACGCGTATGGCATCCTGGGCATCGAGTTCATGGCGGCGGCGCAGGGTTTGGACTTCCGCGATTTCACACCCGGCGCCGGCGTCCAGACCGCACGCCAGGTGGTCCGCAAGCATGTCGCTCACCTGGACGAGGATCGGCCGCTCTATCCGGATCACACCCGGCTGATGGAAGTCGTGCGTTCGTGCGAGATCCTGGAGGCGGTCGAGTCCGCCGTCGGAAGCCTGGAGTAACGGCCGCCGTCCCCGATCCGCTAGAGAGCACGCGAATCGATAACGCCGGGGCAGGCCGCCCCGGCGTCTCTTCGTCCCTGTGAAGCTGCAACCCCAGCCCGGAGGTTTCAGGCTACGCGCCCACCCGGAAGCGGAGGGCCGCCGGCGTAGACCTCTTCCACCAGCAAGGAACCGGCTGACCCCTGGCCCGACCAGCGGCCCTTGGCTTGATACGAGACCGCGCTCAGCGTGAGCAGATTGGCGCAGGCGCGTGCTCCAGCAGGAGGGACCGCCAGGCCGCGCAGGGGCCGCCATCCCCCCAATGCCCCACGCCCGGAAGGCTGAAGCGAAAGGCAGGGGACAACGATCGGGTAGCCGTCCTCGCCGATCCAGGCCATGACTTTGACGGCGGTCATCCGACCGAACTCCCGCCGGGCGGCCAGCGGAACCTCGACTCCGGCGGGCCGATCCGGTGGCGCGCCCAGGCTCGCCATCCGACCGAGGAGATAGTCGACGAGCACCTTCAGCTTCGGGATGGCGAACTCGCCGCCGAACGAGCGCAGCCGAATGACGCCGGCGTTGCGGATGCCGGTGTATGCGTTGTAGCGCAGCAGTGATCCGCTCATCTGGCGCTCGACGTACGGGCCAGAGCGTTGAAACTCGAGGAACTCCCCGGTCAGGATCCAGCCCTGCAGGTCCGGCGTGATGACCAGGATGCCGACGCGCGCATCCCGCTCCAGATTGCGGATGCTCTTGCGCAGCAGGAAGTTGCCGAAGAAGACTATATCGGCTTCATCTTCCGCCGGCTGCAGCGAGACGACCGGCACGACGTTGGGTACGCCGTCCGGGTCGCGCGTGGCCAGGAACTTGGGGGTCATTTCCCCGCGCAGCGCCGCCAGGAGCGCCGGGTGTTCTGTCAGGATGGCCATGCAACGCCTCCGCGTTCAGGATTGTCCGACGCCGGCCGGCGCGTGCAGACGGGTAGCGCCGGACCAGCGCGCGCAAGGGACGATGGCGGCCGCTTCCTGGCACAGCCGCTCGACGGCCGATCGGTCCAGCAGCGGAGCGTCACCCAGCGGATAGGGCAGGTCGAGGCGATGGTACTTGGGCTTACCCAGGTTGGTGTACGCCAGCAGATCCCAGCGCTCGACGGTCGCCAGGTGAGAGCGGATGAAATCGGCGATGGCGCGGACGTTGTCAACATCGTCGGTGAATCCGGGAATCAGCGGCGTTCGGATCCACATCGTCTTCCCGGCTGCCGCGATTCGGCGGGCGTTCTCGAGGATGGCCTCGTTCCCGGCGCCGGTCGCCTTCCGATGCCGCTGCGGGTCGATGAGCTTGATATCGAAAAGGACCAGGTCGACGGCTGGCAGGACGGCGGCATAGCGCGGCCAGGCGGACACGCCGCACGTGTCCAGGGCAGTGTGCAGCCCGGCCTTCTTGCACGCCGGCAGGAAGTCCTCCAGAAACTCAGATTGCATCATCGGCTCGCCGCCGCTGAATGTGAGGCCGCCCCCAGACGTCTCGAAGAAGACCTGGTCCTTGAGCAGCTCGGCCAGGAGCTCTTCCGCGGGCCAGCTCTTGCCAATCTGCTCGAATGCCGCCGAAGGGCAGGCCTCGACGCACTTGCCGCAGCCCGTGCAGAGACGGCGGTCGATGCGCATCCCCTCCGGCGTCAGGCTCAGCGCGCCCTCCGGGCAGGCGCGCAGGCAGTCCTGGATGCCGATGCAGCGGGTGTCGAACCACATCAGGTCCGCTTCAGGGCGCAGACCCTCGGGATTGTGGCACCAGGCGCAGCGAAGCGGGCAGCCCTTGAGGAAGACCGTGGTGCGGATCCCCGGCCCGTCCTCGGTGCTGAACTGCTGCAGGTTGAAGGTCCGCGCGCTGCGTCCGGTCATGCGGGTCCGGCGGCGGATCAGAGCGCGTGGCTCTCACGCGCAATGATCTCGTCCTGGATCTCTTTGCCCAGCCCGACGAAATAGGCGTTGTAGCCGGTAACGCGCACGAGCAGGTTGCGATAGTCCTCCGGCTTGCGCTGCGCCTCGCGCAATGTATCCGGATGGATGGCATTGATCTGCAGGCAGGTGCCGCCG
>DAIRVC010000131.1:0-4953 GCA_036803025.1 Anaerolineales bacterium | reverse complement strand
GGCGCGCAGCAGGCCGATGAGCTTCTGGCGCGTCTCCGGGCTGCTGAGCAGACTCGGGCTGAGGCTCATGGTATGGCTGGCGCCGTTGGGCGCCGATTCCAGCCCCAGGTGCCCGACACTCTTGATGACCGCGGTCGGGCCCTTGCGGTCGGCGCCGTTGACCGGGCAGACGGCGTTGGAGAGGTACTGGCCGCGTCGGCGGCCGTCGGGCGTGGCGGACGTCGTCGGCGCATAGGCGATCCAGTAGTTCCAGGAGAGGTAACCGGCGCGGTAGCGCTTGCCGGTCGGCGAGACGTGCCGAAAGACCTCTTCCGTCCAGAAGCGGCTGACGTCACGCGCCAGCTCGTCGACCGCGGGGTCGTCGTTGCCGTACTTGGGCGCTTTGTGCAGCAGGGTCTGTCGCAGCGCTTCGTGTCCTTCGAAGTTGGCTTTCAGGGCCTCGACCAACGTCGCCAACTCGATCTGGTGCGTGCCGAAGACCAGCTGCTTGAGCGCGGCCAGACTGTCGACGGCGGTAGCCAGGGCGATCCCTTCGACCGTCAGGAAGTTGAAGCGGGCCCCGCCGGCGTTGCTGTCGCGCCCGCTTTGCAGGCAGCCGTCGACCAATGCGCTCAGATATGGGACCGGCTCCCAACGGCCTCTCCCGGCATCGGCCAGATCGTTGACGCGCACGATCCACTCGATCAGGTGCTGCAATTGAGTCTTGTACGCCGTCAGGAGGTCGTCGAAGCTTCTGAAAGAGCCGGGGTCACCGGTCTTCGGGCCGATCTGCTTCCCGGTGGCCAGGTCGCGGCCGTTATTCAGCGCCAGCTCGACGGCTTTTGCCAGATTCAGATTCACGTCGACGGTGCCCGATCGGTCGCAGCCGACGAGCGTGTTCTCCAGACAACCGACCGGGGCGTAGTCCCACAGAAGATCCGCCGGCAGCCCCTGCCACTTCAGGCCGGCGATCGAGGCCTCGTCGAAGTTGAGCAGGAAAGGCGATCCCTGAGCTGTGGCGAGCATATCGACGATGCGCTGCAGCAGCCGGGGGGAGCTGCGGGCGTGCAGGCGCACGTTGGGTTTGGGCTCGAGCAGGTTGAGCTCTTCGATCACGTCCAGCATCAGGTAGGTCAGATCGTTGGCGGCGTCGTTGCCGTCGGCATCCATCCCGGCCAATGTGATCAGCTGGCCGAAGGAGGAGTTGATGCCCTGGTTCGTCCCGACCCAACCCTGGAAATCGTAGGCGTAGTTGTGCTTGATCCACCAGCATTCGAGCCACTCTTTGGCCAGTGCCGGGGTCAGCCGGCCGCTCTCCAGGTCGGCCTGGAAATAGGGGCGCAGGTACTGGTCGACACGCCCGGGCGAGAGACCAGGTCCCGGATAGCTCTCGGCCGCCATGGCCAGCATGTGCGTGGTCCACAGCGCCTGGAGCGCCTCGGGGAAGGTCTCAGCCGGGAGCCAGGGCACTTTGCGGCTGATGCGGGCGGTCTCGAGCAGCTCGGCCCGGCGCATTGGGTCGGCCGCCTGGCCCGCCTGGCGCTCGGCTTCGTCGGCGTAGCGATCCATGAGCAGCCGGACGGCCGTGGCGCAGATTCCGATCGCGCGTGCCTGATCGCGCTGCGCGGGAGTCGCCTGCGGCTGGCCGAGTACGGCGCCGGCTTCAGCGGCGATGCCTTTCCAGCCGATGCGCAGCGCCTTGGGATAGTTGGGCAGGAGGTGTCCGGGGACCGCCGCGCAGTTGCCGACGCCGACGTCGTTAAGGGCGTGCCACTCCTTGACGAAAGACGACTCCAGGCGGTCGCGGGCACGCGCCTCGTTCCGCTTCAGGCAACGCGAGAGCGCGGTGCTGAAGTGCGAGCCGACGATCAGCTCGCCCTCCAGGATCATGACCGGCAGATGGGTGCGTACCACCTCGCGGAAGAATATCGCCTGGCGCACGACCAGCGGCTCCTCCCAGAATCCGGGCGGGGTTTCGACCGTCGTGGCCGCGGCGCGCAGGTAGGAACGGTAGCCGGACTGGAACAGCGCCACCTCAGGGACGTTGGTCCAGTTCCAGATGGAATAGACCACGTCCCAGGGCGTCCCGGTCGAATAGGCGCGTACTTCGTTGGTGTAGGGGCGGTGATAGAACGACCAGAACTCGTCGCGCAGCCGGCGGATGCGGGGAGAAAGGCCGGGTCCGGGCGACCAGATCTCCTGGGGCGTCAAAGCCCGATCGGCTTCGAGGGACGTGGACATGCGTGCGCCTCCCGGGGAGTTGAGGAACGCCACTCGGCGTCACTCTAGCACATCTGAGTACGACGGCCAAGTGACTTTCGGCCGGCAGGCGCCCGGCGCTCAACCAGGACGGCCGAGCATCGCCGCCAGTTCGTGTAGCGCCGAGGCATGCACCAGCGCCAGCAACTCGTCGACCGGCTCCAGCACCGTGTCGCCGTGCGGTACGATCAGTTCCCCCTTGCGCAGAATGGCGACCAGGGTACACGCCTCGGGAAGCCTGAGCTCACGCACGGCCTTGCCGACCACCAGCGCCGCTGGATCGACCTTCTCTTCGACCAGCGAGTACTCTCCCCGGCGAAGCTTCAGCAGCGTCATCATGTCGCCGAGCGACATCTCTTCGGCAATGAGCTTGGCCATCAGGTCCGCCTGGTTGAGCGCCACGTCGATGCCCATCTCGGGTGTGAACAGCCAGGCGTTCTTGGGATTGTTGATGCGGGCGATGATGCGGGGGACGTGGTACTCGAAGCGGCTGATCGCGGCCACCACCAGATTGGTGTCGTCCTCGCCCGTGACCGCTGCCAGGACGGCGGCCCGCTCGACTTGCGCCTCTTCCAGCACCGCCGGCGAAGAGCCGTCGCCGAGCGCCACCGTGCCGGCAGGGAGTTCAGCTTTCAGGCGCTCGACCACGGTCGGCCGACCTTCGACCACCTTCACTTCATGCCCGGCTGCCAGGAGCTGCGCCGCCAGCTGCGATCCGGTCTTCCCGCCGCCCACCACGATGACATACATGATCAGCCTCCTGTCCCCAGTCCCAGCATGGTCTCGAAGCGGCTCAGCGCGCGGGAGTGGACGGCGAAATGGATCAAGTCGCCGGCGCGGAATTCGCTGCCCAGCATGGGCAGCTGGGCGACGCCGTCGCGCGTGATGGCCACCACGCTGACCTCGCCCGGCACGGCTACATTGCTGACGGTGCGGCCGATCAGGTTGAGCGGGACATCCACCGGAATGAGCGTCACCTCGCCGTGACCGAAGGTCAGCTCGGCATCCAGCTCGGTGTGCGTCAGCATTTCGTAGATCCGTTCGGCGCCCCAAGTGGTGGTGGAGATGGTCACCAGGCCCAGGCGGCGGTACAGCTCCGCCCGGCGCGGATCGTACAGGCGGGCGATGACGCGCGGGACGCTGTAGATGTTGCGGGCAATCTGCGAGGCGACGATGTTGGCGTTGTCGGACGGACTGGTGGCCGCGAACGCGTCGGCTTGTTCGATCCCCGCCCGCAGCAGGACATCGCGATCGAAGCCGACGCCGATGACGATCTGGCCGTGGAAGCGCGGCCCCAGGCGCTCGATCACCTCGTCGTCGTCGTGGATCACCGCCACCTGGTGACCCTTCTCATCCAGCCGCCGGCTGACCTGCTCACCGACCCGTCCGCAACCCATGATGATCACTCTCATCGCGTCACTCCTCCTTCGGCCGCGCGCCGCGCAAGCGCGCGATCCGGCTGGAAAGCCAGCCGCGCAGGCGGTCCAGTCCGTACAGGATCGGTGCGTACGGGATGAGGACCAGCCAGTAGGCGGCCGGGAGCCGAGTCAGGCCGAACAGATCGGCCAGTGGGGCGTAGTAGACCAGGGCCAGGATCATGACGAGCTCGAGCCCGATCGCCGCCAGCAAGGTCGGGTTGCGCAGCGGGCTCGACGCCGGGCGGATACCTGCGCCGGAACGGCAGGCGAAGGCGTTCCCGACCTGCGCGGTGACTACGCCGGCCAGGAACACCGTCGTCGCCAACATGGGGACGTCTGCGGCAGGCACTCGGAGGGGGTTGAGCGCCTCCAGGGCCGGCATACGCGGCAGGCCCAGGAGCGCAGCCTGGCCGGTGGCCAGGTAGACCAAAGTGAAGCCGCTGAAACACAGCACCGCCTCGGCTAGCCCCAGGAACAAGAAGGCGCGCTGCATCAGTCGCGGCTCGATCAGCGGCTGGGTACGCCGACGCGGCGGCCGCTGCATCATGCCCGGGTCCGGGCGTTCCGCGCCGAGCGCCAGTGCGGGCAGCAGATCGGTGCCCAGGTCGATCGTCAGAATATGGTGAGCCCGCAGTGCCAGCGGGATCCCCAGCAGCGCCGTCAGGATGAAGGGCAGAATCTCCGGGACGTTCGAGGCGAAGATATATGTGACGAAGCGGCGCAGGTTGTCGTACACCGCCCGTCCCTCATGGACCGCCATGGCGATGTCTGTGAAGTCGTCATCGGTCAGGACGACGTCGGAAGCCTCCTTGGCGACATCCGTACCCACAATGCCCATGGCGATCCCGACATCCGCTTTGCGCAAGGCTGGTGCGTCGTTGACGCCGTCGCCGACGACCGCCACGACTTCGCCCAGCCGCTGCATGCAGTCGACCAGCCGCAACTTGTGGTCGGGGGCCATGCGGGCGAAGATCACTTCCTGCCGGCTGATGATGGCGGAGAGCTCGACATCCGACATGGCGTCGATCTCGGCCCCGGTCAGGATCGCCGGCCGCGCCGTGCGCAGCATCCCGATGCGCCGCGCGACCGACTCGGCCGTCAGGCCGTAGTCGCCGGTGATCATGACCACGCGGATGCCGGCGGCATGGAAGGATTCGATCGCCCCGGCAACATCCGCACGCGGCGGATCCATCATCGCCACCAGGCCCAGGAACGTCAACTCACGTTCGACCTGGTCGGGGGCCAGCCCGCTGATGCGCCCGGGCAGCTCACGCTGCGCCAGCGCCAGGACGCGCAG
>DAIRVC010000130.1:0-7973 GCA_036803025.1 Anaerolineales bacterium | reverse complement strand
TCGCCTCGAGCTCGGCCTGGTCGGCGCGGGCGAGCGCCGCCGGGTCAGGGTACGTCCGGAACAGCGCCGGGGTCACCGTGTTGATCAGCTTGTCGGTCGACGGCGCGGCGAGGATGGTCGCGACCAGCAGCTGGTAGGCGTTCGCGTGATCGAGCTCGACGACCGCGTCGGGCCACTGCGCGGCGAGCCGCGCCGCGAGCTCGGCGACGCGTGCGGGGCTGATCGGTTCGACAAGATCGGCGGTTCGTTTGACTGAGGAGGAAGAGAGTGAGCCGACGCAGTTCGGATCAGGGTTTGCGCAGCAGCGTCGAAGCGGAGAGCGAGACGGATAGAGCGGAAGTCATCGGCGAGTTGGCCCCACCCTCACCCATAAGAACGCGTGCCATCCGGGCCGATCGTTCCGCCAACGCCCTAACCCCACGCGTCCTCCACCACCACGCATAGAACCCCAGCTCGGTGGACGCTTCGGGAACCTGCTGCAGGAGCGGCAGGGCCTGCTCCAGCTCTCCCGACCAGACCAGTGCATACCCGAGGGTCTTGCGGACCCCGCGGTGTTCGGCGTCCAGACTCCAGGCGGCGTCCAGCTCGTCGACAGCCCGTCTGATGTCGCCCTGACTGAGGGCCAGGATCCCGAGACGCTGATGTGCGGTGCGGTTGGCGGGATCCAGACGGACGGAGTCCTCGAGCAAGCGTTGGATCGAGCCGTCCGCGTCGAGCCGCCTGTCGAGTCCCAGGACGGATTCGGGACCAGCGGCGTAGGCCTCGTGCTCCATGGTCACGGCCGCCAGATTCGAGAGCCCACGCGACCGGATCGGAGACCAGAAGATGACCATCGCTGCAGCGGCCGCCACGCCGACCAGGGCTATCCGAAGCGTAGACGACCGAGCCTTGCCGCCAAGCTTGCCCGACGTCTCACCCGCGGCTGCATCCAGCGCGCGGGCGGCCCCGGGGTACAAGAAGAGCAGAACCGCACCTGGACTGGCATAGAACGGATCATCGATCACGCCATGGGCGACAAGGATGACCAAGCCCGCCAGCGTCGCCGCTTGCACATGCCGCCGCAGCACGCTCGCCTCGGTCGCCGGCCGGAGCGCCGATCGAACGCTGAGACTGAGGATGGCGACCAGGGCGACCAGTCCGGGCAGGCCCTGTGAGATGGCAACGTCCAGCGCCAGGTTGTGGGCATACCCGTAGTAGAACCACGGGAAGACCATCACGTAACGGGAGAACAGCGCCCCGAAGGCGCCAAGCCCGCCGCCCGTGAGTGGGAAGTCAGCCAGCAGGTCCGCGCTCTGCGCCGCCAGGATCGCGCGGCTCTGCACCGCGGCCGCACCTGGAAGCGCCGAGTCGATCGCCGGAGCAACCCGCCCGATTGCGGCGGCCGCCAACCACAGGCTGCACGTCAGGATCACCAGCGCGAGCAGCCCCGCTTGCCACCAGCCATTGGAGCGAGCCTGGGCCGCGCCCCGCGTGAGCCAGCCGATACCGACCAGCGCGCCGGCCGCAAGCGCCATCCAGGCGCCGCGCGAACTGCTCAGGATCAGGCCGGCCGCGCAGACCAGACCCGCCGCCAGCCAGATCAGATAACGGACCGAAAGGAGCCGCCCCGTCCTCGCGGACAGCCCCAGCATCCCCAGCGGCGCCAGGCCCGTGATCAGGCCGGCGGCGATGTTGGGGGCGATCGCCGGCAGGGTCAGGGTCGGCCGCACCTGCATCCACAGCAGGGCCGGCGCCTGGATCCAGCCGAACTCAGCCGGTCGGGCGCGCCAGTCGTTCGTCAACAAGAACACGGCGGCGACTGCGACGGCGCCGGCCAGGGCGACCCAGCCAAGCGTGACCATGCGATGGATCGGCTGACGGGCGACGGCGTAGTAGGTCAGGACGGACAGGGTCAGAAGCGCAAACGTCTGCCAGGCCTGGCTCCGGTCTGCAGCTGCCCAGAGGCCGACCGCCGCGCTCAGCATGAATACCGCCAGTGCGGCGTCCTGCGCTCGAAAGCGCCTCGCCAGGCGGCCGAGGATCAATCCCCCACCGCCGGGTCGCTGCGCAGGACGCCCAGGCCGCGCAGGTGATTCAGGATCGTGCGGGCGTTCTCCTCCGGCGTGTGCCCGACCGTCTCGAGGACGATCTCGGCGTTCTCGGGCGCCTCGTAGGGGTCGTCGATACCCGTGAAACCGCGGATCTCGCCCCGGCGCGCTTTGGCATACAGCCCCTTCTTGTCGCGTGCCTCGCACACCTCGACCGGCGTGTCCACGAACACCTCGACGAACTGATCGCTGCCGACCATGTTGCGCACGTCGTTGCGTGCGGCACGGTAGGGACTGATGGCGGAGCAGATCGCCACGCCGCCGTGCCGGACGATCTCGGAGGCCACATAGCCGATGCGGCGGATGTTGATGTCACGGTGCTCGCGGTCGAAGCCGAGCCCCTTGGAAAGATGGGTACGGACCACATCGCCGTCGAGGACGGTCACCTGGCGTCCGCGCTCCTGAAGCAGCACGGTCAAGATATCGGCGGTCGTCGATTTCCCTGCCCCGCTCAGGCCGGTGAACCAGACGCACACGCCGCGCTTGTGCCGGGGCGGATAGGCGTCCGCCAGGATCTCGGCCACCTCCGGGCGCGTGAACCAGCCCGGCAGTTTCTTGCCGTTGTTGAGGTAGTCCTCCCGAACCTGTGTCCCGGAAATCGATGCCTGCAGGGCGCCTTCCGGGATCTTGCCCGACTCCTCGAAGCGGTCGTGCTGCGGGAGATAGACGAGCTCGCGGAAGGGGATCATCCGGACGCCCAGCTCGTCGGCGTAGCGCGCCACGAGATCCTGCGCGTCGTAGGGACCGTAGAACGGCTTGCCGCTGCTATCGCGGCCGGGGCTGGCATGGTCGCGGCCGACGATCAGGTGGTTGGCGCCGTGATTGCGGCGGATGACCGCGTGCCAGAGCGCTTCGCGCGGCCCGGCCAGGCGCATCGCCAATGGCAGAAGCGCCAGGAGCACACGCTGCTCATCATAGTAGCGAGAGGCCAGCGCCCGATAGGTGCGTACGCGCGTGAAGTGGTCGACGTCGCCGGGCTTGGTCATGCCCACCACCGGGTGGAGCAGGAGCACGCCGTCCACTTCATCGATAGCGCGCTTGGTCAGTTCCTCGTGCGCGCGGTGGAGCGGATTGCGCGTTTGAAACGCGACTACGTTCGAGCGGCTGTAGGTTTCCAGCCGGGTGCGCGTCTCGGCCGGCGTCAGGCGCAGCTCTTTGTAGTCGTAGTGCGGGGGGAGCTGGACTACCTGGATGGGGCCGGATATGAAGCGCGATCCCCAGCGCTCCATCTCGGATACCAGCGGATGGCGTACATCGGTGGTTCCGAATACCTGTGCGGCCGCCGCACTGCGATCCCAGTCGTAGATCTCCTCGACCCGCATGATGGCCAGGATCTCGTTCTTCTGATCGCGGAGCACGATCTCCTGATCGAGGTGGATCGGGTCCTTTCCGTCGTAAGGAAGGGTTATCGGGATGGGGAAGATGTGCCCGCTCTCCAGGCGCATCTCTTCGAGCACCCGCCGGTAGTCGGCCTCACCCATGAACCGGTCCAGGGGCGAGAAGGCGCCGGTTGCCAGCAGCTCGAGATCGCAGACCGACCGCTCGGAAAGCCCGATCGATGGCAGCTGGCCGGCACGCGCCTTCGTCTCTTCCAGCGCCGAATCGGGGACGGTCAGGTCGACCAGATATCCGCCGTACGGCTCAACCAGGATCGAAGTCCTCACCGCGTTCAAATCAACGCCTCCACAAGTGTCCAGGGGGGATGGCGAGCGGCAATGCCACGACCGCCCGCACCGAATGTGCGCTCAGGATGCCGCCAGGCCGGTGTCGGTCGACGCCCAACCGATGTGCTGAAGCCCGACGTCGAGCGCGGAGCGGACCGTGGATGGGTCCGAGACCAGCATCTTCAGGTAGGTCAGCATCGGCCCCGGCCGGAAGGCCCACTCGCGGAAGGCGCGCTTCTGCCAGTAGAGCAGGCGTTCGGCGGGCATGCCCGGGTAGTCGAGCACAGTGCCTTTGTCCATATCGACCTGCTCCCAGCGCGTCCCCGGGCGGAACCACTTGTTCTCGACCACCTCGAAGAAGAACGGTGTCCCGGGGTACGGCGCCGCCACATGGAAGAGGGCGATGTCGAGGGGCAGCTTCTTGGAGAAGTCGATCGTCTCGCGGATGGTCTCTTCGGTCTCGCCCGGCAGGCCGATGATGAAGTAGCCCCAATTCATGATCCCCGCCTGGCGAGCCCAGCCCAGAGCCCGCTGCGCTTTGGCCGGGGAGGCGCCCTTGCGGGCGTGCTTGAGGATCGCCTCGTTGCCGCTCTCGATGCCCCAGGAGATCAGCCGGTTGCCGGCACGCGCCATCAACCGAAGCATTTCCTCGTCCACGTAATCGACCCGGCTGTTGCAGGTCCAACGGATGTCCAGCTTCTCCTGGATCATCAGCTTGCACAGCTCGACCACCTGCTCGCGATTGACCGTGAACAGGTCCGAGTACATGTGGATGTTGTGAATGCCCAGGCGCTTGAGCTGCTGCATCTCTTCGACCAGAAGCTCGGGCGAGCGCAGGCGGACCGAGTACTGATAGCTGACGTGCTTGATGCAGTAGGTGCAGCCGGCCGGGCAGCCGCGGCTGGTGACGATGAAGGTGAAGGGACCCTTGATCAGCGGCATCCGGTAGCGATCCAGCGGCAGCAGCTCGTGCATCGGCACCGGCAGGTCGTTCAGGTCGGCGATGAAAGGCCGCGGCCAGTTGACGACGATCTCGTCGCCGCGGCGCCAGGCGATACCCTTGATCCCGGCCAGGTCGGCCCGGCCGTCTTCCTTCAGGGCCGGGCGGTAGTCGGCGTCAGAGCGCTCCAGAAGCCGGGCGATGAGCGCCTCGCGCTGGCCCGTCTTTCCTTCTAGATGGTCGATCAGGTCACGCAAGGTCAGGTCGGGTTCTCCGACCAGGACGTAGTCCAGCGCCGGGTACATGCGCAAGGTCTCGCGCGGGATCGGGGTCACGTGCGTGCCGAAGGCGATCGTCGCCGCCCCGCGCGCCCGCGCCAGGAAGCAGCCGTACATGTCGTTCTCGAGTGTGGGAGCTGTGACCTGGGTCAGGTAATAGCGCGGCCGGTATTCATCCAGCTTGCGGGCGAATTCGGGCCAGCCCATCCGCTCGGCGTTGGCGTCGATGACGGCCAGCTTGTAGGTCGGATGGAGCAGCGCGGCCATCTGCGCCAAAGACACCTGCGGCCAGACCATGTTCTCGCGCGTCCGCCGTCCGACGCGGTGCTGCGTGCGAATCCACAGCCCGCCGTCCGGCGTCGGCGGATTCACCAGCAGGATATCCACGGCCCCCTGCGGGCGTCCAAGGGTGATCAGGCCCTCACGAACGATGTTGTCGGCATTGGGGAAATCGGCCTGGCGCGCTTTCGGCGCGCGACCGGCGCCCAGATTGATGCGCCGGACATCTTGTTCGTCGTTCGTCATCCGTACCTCCACTCCCACCCTCGGCCCAAAGACGGCCCAGAGCGAGGCTAGGCCCCGAGAAGATCCTTGGCCGCCAGCGATTCGCGCTGGCTGAGTTCGTCCAGCACGCGCAGGACGGTCCACGAGACGATCAGCTGCAAACCAACCAGGATCGACATGGCGCTGCCCAGCAGATACAGCCACAGCCGGACGATGCCCCAGCCTTGTACGCCCAACGCCAGGCTGATCAATCCGACGATCAGGCCGGCCATGACCATCAAGCCGCCGATCCACCAGAAGTGCGCATCCAGGGGCGGATTGAAGATCGGGCGGCCGAACAACCCCTGCCGTACGGGCCGCCGATGGAACAGCGCCACCAGATAGTTGAAGGTCGCCCCCAGGGCGAACACGCTCACGCCGCCGACGGCCGAAACCATCCCGCCATACAGCGCGGCGACCTCCCACGGACCGAGCGTGGTCACACCCCGCAGACGGGCCACTACCAGACCCAACATGGCCACCCCGGCCACAGCCAGCCCGGCTAGACCGAGTGTGCCGAGAATACGGACCGGGTTGTAGGTCAGCGTCGTCCAGATGATCGACTGAAGGAATGTCGAGCCGTCGCGCACGACGCTCAGCTTCGAGCGCCCGACACGCTCTTCGTAGCGGATGGGCACTTCCGCCATGGCCACGCCTTCATGCAGGGCGCGGACGCTCATCACCGGCGTCAGGTTCAAGCCGTCCGGCAGCGGGTACAGCCGCTCCAGGATGCCGCGTTTGAAGACGCGCATCCCGCTGGCGCTGTCGCTGACACGCTGCCTGCCGAGCAGGCTCAGCAGTCCGGCGAAGAACAGGTTGCCGATGCGGCGCGTCACGGGCATGCGGCTCTCTGCCCCGGCCATGCGCGACCCGATGACCAGGTCGGCGCCGTTCAGCGCCAGGGTGCACAGCGCCGGGAAGGATTCGGGCGGGTAGGTCCCGTCCGCGTCCAAGAACCCGATCAACTCACCCTGGGCCTGGGAGAAGCCGGTCTTCAGGGCCGCCCCGTAGCCGCGGTTGTGTGGATGGCGGATCAGGCGCACGCCCGGAACCGCGGCGGCCGCTTCGGCCGTCCGGTCCTTGGAGCCGTCATCGACGACGACGACCTCCAGATGGTCCACGCCCGCCTCGGCCAGTGGGCGTTCGACCCGCAGCACGCGTTCGGCGATCGCGGCGATGCCGCGTTCCTCGTTGTAGGCCGGGATAATCACGGACAGGGTGGCCATCAGCCGCCCTCCTTCCCAATATGGAAGACCGTCGGGCGCGCACCTTCACGCTCCCGGCCGTCGACCGAGCGAACGACGCGGGCGGGCACACCGGCGACCACGGCGCGGGCCGGAACATCCGCCGCCACGACCGCGCCGGCGGCAACGACCGCACCCTTGCCGATGCGTACCCCGTCGGTGACGATGGCGCCCGCGCCGAGCCACACGTCGTCCTCAATGACGATCCCTTGAGCGGTAATGCCCTGCTCGATAAACGGCACGCTCGGATCGTCGAAGACGTGGTTGACGGCCAGGATCTGCGTGAATGGCGAGGTGTAGACGCGATCGCCGATGGTCACGCCGCCCTGCCCGCGCACGACGGTGTACTCACCGATGAGTGAGTCGCGTCCGATGCGGATGCCGGAGTGCGGAATGCCGCGGAAGTTGTAGACGTGCAGTACGGCTCCGTGCATGACGATCGTTCCGGCGCCGATCTGGATGCCCTGCGGGCAGGCGTGCAGGTAGGCGGCTTCGTCAATGTAGGCGCCGTGCCCCAATCGGATGTTGCCGGCGAAGCGCAGCCTGACGTTCCGCTCGATGGCCGCCCAGCCGTCCATGCGCAGGATCAGGCGATAGAGCAGGCTTCTCAGCCCCAGCCCGAGGATCGTCGGCATCCAGCCGGCCAATCCCATGACCAGCTGTTCGAGAACATAGCGGGCCGGAGTGGACGCTTGTCGGCGCACGTAAAGGCGCAGGCCGTCGAGCGGCGTGGTCGTCGATTGGCCCGAGGTCACGCTGGTCATGGTTGCTCGCGATCCAGGAAGAAGAATGGGGCGCTCAGGACGGCGGAGCCGCTGGGCGTCCGGGATCCATCGGCGCTCCGCCCTTCCGACATGCCTGCGGAGCGAGCAATGGCTTGTAGCGTACGGCTGACCCCCTGCCGGAACGAACTCAGCGACGCATTGAATGGTCGAGAAGCTCGGGGCTCAACTCGACCGGAACCCGACGGTCCTGCAGGAGGGAGAGCAACACGCGCACGCGGTCCCTCCCCGGGATTCGACCGTCAAAGACCGCCTCGTACCCAGCCAGCGGACCGCCCTTGATCCACACCCGGTCTCCCGGTCGCAGCCCGAGCACGAAGCGCTCCTCGGTCTGCCAGGCGTTGTCGAGCCGCTTGCGCAGCTCGGCGATGAGAGACTCCGGAACGACGGCCGCTTCCTGACCGAAGCACACCAAGCCGAGCGCGTGCGGCATCC
>DAIRVC010000129.1:0-7986 GCA_036803025.1 Anaerolineales bacterium | reverse complement strand
ATCAGGCGGACCGCCACCAGGAGAGCCCCGCAGACCAGCCCCAGCAGCAGGCCGACGGCCAGCCGGGCGAGGGGGCTCCGATCGGCTGCCTTGCGCGCGGTGGAAACCGCCAGGACGAACGGGGCCAGGACCAGCAGGAGCTGCCCCATCGGGACCAGCTCGAAGATGATGTCGCGTGCCTCGAAGGCCTCAGCCATGCCGACCAGCGCGAGGAGCAAAGAGACGATCCCGGCGACGAGGCCTGAGTTCAGCGGCTGGCGCCAAGTGGAGCGATCTGGATGTGCCATGGCCGCCTCCTTAGGCCTTGGCCTGGGCGAGGCGCTCGCCGAGGATACCGGTGGGCCGGAAGATCAGGATGAACACAAGGATGACGAAGGCGACCAGGTCCTTGAGCTGATTGGCGGACGGGATGCCCAGGCCGTCCAGGAACAGGTTGGGGCCGAGCGATTCGACCACGCCCAGCACCATGGCGCCCAAGAAGGCGCCCGGGACGTTGCCGATGCCGCCCAGGACGGCCGCGGTGAAGGCCTTTATGCCGGGGATGAAGCTCATGTAGAAGTCGACCACCGGGAAGGCCAGGGCATACAGCACGCCGGCGACGCCGGCCGACAACCCGCCCAGCGCAAAGGTGACGACGATGACGCGATCGACGTCGATGCCCATCAGCGCCGCGACCTCTTTGTCTTCAGAGACCGCCCGCATCGCCTTGCCCATCTTGGTCTTCTGGACAATCCCGTACAGCACGAGCATCATGAGAAAGGCCGAGATGATGATGACGACATCCGTGCGGAAGACCCGCAATCCGCCGACGCTCCAGAAGCCTTCCAGGATGGGGATGTTGGGGTAGGCGCGGATGCCGGAGCCGTACAGCCCGCGGAAGAAGTACTGCAGGAAGAAGGAGGCGCCGATGGCGGTGATCAGTGGGACCAGACGCGGCGCGCCCCGCAGCGGGCGGTAGGCGATCCTCTCGAGCAGGACGGCGATGCCGCAGGACACCAGCGCCGAGACAAGCGTGACAAGGAGCAGGCTGACCACAGGGTTGCTATCGAAGAAGCCGGAGCGCTTCAGGGCTTCGGCCAAGAACACGGCGGTGAAGGGCCCGCTCATGAAGACTTCGCTGTGCGCGAAGTTGATCATCTTCAAAATGCCGTAGACAAGGGTGTAACCGAGAGCGATGAGTGCGTATACGCCGCCCAGAGCCAGTCCGGACATGCTCAGATCGAACCAGGTCTCGAGGGCGTACTTGCCGGAGCGGAGTGTGGCGATCGCTCCGATCACGACCACGACCAAAATAGAAAGACCGATGGCCCAGATGACGACATCGGTCAGGGTGATGCGCTGGCGCCAATTACGGAGCATCGCCGCGTCTCCTCTCTGGATGGTGCGGAGACCACCAGCGGAGGGGCGAGGTTTCCCCCGCCCCTCCGGGACAGTCCGCCAAGAGCTCAGGCCGAGGTTACGGCCAGATCCTCTCGGGTGGGTATTCGCCGACGTGATACTGGTAGACGGCGATCACTGGATCGGCGCAGTCGCCATACTCACTGCAGGTCAGGCTTCCCGTCAGGCCGGGGTACTCCTCCACGGAGTACAGGAAGTCGCGCAGCGCCTGGCGACCGATGTGCAGCGTGCCGTCCGCATCCACCACCGCCACGCCCTCGATCGCGGTGAGCAAGAGCCCGATGGCGTCGTAGGCATGAGCGTGGAAGATGCTGATCGGCTCGGTGCCGAACATCTCGAGGTACTTCGGCACGAAGTCCGCCATGTAGGCGTCGCCGAAGGCGGTCAGGTCGGGGCTGGAGACGTAGAAGCCCTCGACCGCGTCACCGGTGCCCTCGACCACGTCCGGCGAGAACAGGCCGTCGGCGCCCATCAGATGTGTCTCTTCCAGGCCGGCGGTTTCCAGCGCCTGGCGGGTGATGAAGGCGCCAGCGGGCATGAAGATCGGGTAGTAGATCAGCTCGGGCGCGCCGGTGGCGATTTCCGCCAGGACGGCGCTCATGTCGGTCTGATCCGGCTGGACGGCGCCCTCGCCGGTGACCGTGCCGCCGAGCGCGACGAAGGCATCGCGGAAGACCTCGACCAGCTTCTCGGCATACAGGCTGCCGTCATGGATCGTGGCGATGGCGCGCACGCCCAGGAAGTTGTAGGCGAAGTCAGCCGCGGCCGCGCCCTGGATCAGGTCGCTGTGGGCGGTGCGGAAGTACCCCGGCCACTGGTTTTCGTTGCCGGGCAGGGTCAGGTCCGGAGCGGTGTTCGACGGCGAGATCATGACCATCCCGGCGGCGGAGATCAGCGGGATGGCGGCGCGCGCCTCGCTCGAGCACGAGGTGCCGATCACCCCGACGATCGTGGGATCGGCCGCCAGGCGGGCGCCGGCGGGCTGTCCACCCTCGGCGCTGCAGCCGCCGTCTTCACCGGTGAACACGACCTCGTGCCCCAGAACGGGGCCGTGGTCGGCCAGGGCGATCTCGGCGCCGTTGCGCGAGTCGACGCCCAGGGTCTCGTTCGATCCGGAGATGACCAGCAGATAGGCGACATGGATTGGTTCGTCAGGGCCGACGGTCACACAGCCGATGGCGTCGGTGCACTCGAAGGCCGCCGGTTCTTCGACCGGGGCCTCGGTCGCCACGGGCTCCTCAACCACAGGCGCCTCGGTAGCGGCGCCGCCGCAGGCGGCCAGTAACAGGCTGAGGACCATCAGGACGGAAAGTGCGGTGAACGTGCGTTTCATTCCTTCGCCTCCTCCAAGGTTGGGAACATGTCTCGATGAGCAGTCCTCGAGACCTGGCACGTCGCTGCTCAAGCTGCCGGCCACCTCCTTTCCAGTTCACGTGCCCCCAGCGGGAGGGGGTCCCGCCGGGCGGCAGTAGTACTCGTGTCGTAGGGGTCTGGGTGATTGTATAGGAAAGCGCAGCCGAATGTCAATTGCCATTCAGCGGCCCGGGGACCTCTGGGCGTAAAGCAGCTTCTCGCGGATGATCAGATCGGTATTGCGGATCTTCATCGCCAGGTCGGCTGCCAGGTTGCGCATCAGGCGGAAGCCGAGGACGGGGTCGCCCTCGCACAAGGCCATCAGATCTCGCCGCGGCAGCACGAGCAGATGGGTGTCGTGGCTGGCGCTGCGGGCTGTGGCCGAGCGCAGGCCTTGATCAACCAGCGCCACCTCGCCGAAGCTCTGACCACGTCGCAGGGTGGCGATGGTCGTCTGCTGGCGCCGGCCGACCGGGTGGTCGCTCACCAAGGACGGGTCGACCAGGATCTCGACCTCTCCCTGGGCGATCACGAACAGCTCGTCGCTGGCGGAGTTCTCCTCGAAAATGACATCCCCCAGCGCGTAGCGCCGTTCCTGACAGACGGATACCACCCGCTCGAGCTGGGCGGCGTCGAGTTCGAAGAGGACATCGGCTTGCTTGAGGACGCCGGAATGGCTCATGTAGGGGCCTCGGCGGGGCGCACTCAGTCTAGCATAGAACAGGCGCTTGTCAAAAACCGTTGGGGCCGACCGGCGGCGCAGGCCGTCTTGCGGAGCGAATGAGGCTGGGGGGCGCATACGCCGGCACTTGACGGGGCCTGGAGCGCGGGCATACGATGGAGCCGGAGGCGGGGATGCGCATCGGCATGATGGGGGACGCCTACAAGCCCAAGGTCAGCGGTGTGACGATGCACATCAGCCTGACCAGCCGGGCGCTGACCGCCGCCGGCCACGACGTACGTATCTTCACCCTCGGTCAGGAGGCGGACGCGGACGACGAGCCCTACGTGGTGCGTTCGCCGGGTGTGCCGCTGGCTGACAGCGGGTTCTACCTGGGGCTGCGCTATACCAAGGCGGCCCGCCACCTGCTCCAATCCATGGATGTCATCCACGTCCACCACCCGTTCCTGAGCGGCCGCCTGGCCTTGCGCTACGCTCGGCCGGTCAACAAGCCGGTCATCTTCACCAATCATTCGCGCTACGACCTGATGGCCCACGCCTACCTGCCGCTGGTGCCCGAGGAAGTCAGCGAGACCCTGCTGCAGACCTATCTGCCCGCTTTCTGCCGGCAGGTCGATCTGATCATCGTGCCGTCCGCCAGCGTCCGCGTACTGCTTCACGATCTGGGTGTGCAGGAAGACATCGAGGTGATCCCCAATGGCGTCGACCTGCGCCCGTTTGTGCAGGCGCGCGCCCTGCCGCGCCAGGAGTTGGGCTTCTCCGAGAAGGATGTGCTGCTGACGTACGTCGGGCGTCTTGGGCCGGAGAAGAACCTGATGCTGCTCCTGCGCGCCTTCGCCGGGGCGCAGGCGGCCTTCCCTGAGGCAGCGCTGCTCATCGTGGGTGACGGGCCGGAGCGGGAGGACCTGGAGGAGCGCACGCGCCACGCCCGCCTGGAAAGCCGCGTGCGTTTCGTGGGTCAGGTCGACTACCCCGCGTTGCCGAAGTACCTGGCGGCCTGCGACGCGTTCGTGACCGCCTCGGTCAGCGAGGTCCACCCGCTGTCGGTCATCGAAGCGCTGGCGAGTGGATTGCCGGTCGTGGGAACGCGCTCGCCCGGGATCCAGGATACCGTCGAGGATGGCGTGACGGGCTACCTGGCTGCCAACGACCTTGCCGCCTACACCGCCAAACTCAGCCGGCTGCTCGCCGACCCGGCTGGCCGCAAGCGGATGTCGGAGCAGGCTCGCCGGGCGTCGGAACAGTACGCGATCGAGCGGACGACCGGGCTCTTGTTGGAGCAATACGAGCGCGCCGTTCGGCAGGGGCCCAGGCGGCGCGAGACGAATTGGCGGGTGCTCTGGCACCGCTTGACGGATTGGCCTCAATGAGCACACGCATGCGCACCGGCGCCCAAGGGGAGGAGATTGCGCTGCATCACCTGCGCGCCCAAGGGATGCAGCTGCGTGCCCGCAACTGGCGTTCGACCGATGGAGAGATCGATCTCATCCTCGAAGAGGAAGGCTGCCTGGTGTTTGTCGAGGTCAAGACCAGGGTGGGGCGGTCCTTCGGATCACCTGAGGAGGCGATCACTTCGTCGAAGAAGGACCGCCTTGAACGCGTGGCGCTGGCCTATTTGCAGGCAGAAGCGCTGGAAGACACCGATTGGCGCGTCGATGTGGTCGCCGTCGAGATGACCGCCTCGGGGCGGATCCGGCGGCTGGACCACTATCGCGACGCCCTGGACGGGAATCCCTGGCTGCATTGGCGTTGAGCGAGAGGGCGGCGTTGGTTGCGCTGGTCGGTCCCACGGCGGTCGGCAAGACCGCCGTGGCGCTCGACCTGGGCGAGGCGCTTCCGGCCGAGATCGTCTCGGCCGACTCGCGACTCTTATACCGCGGCATGGACATTGGGACCGCCAAACCGTCACCGGCGGAACGCGGGCGCGTGCGCCATCATCTCGTCGACGTTGCCGACCCGGCGGCGCCGTGGAGTCTGGCGGAGTACCGCTTGGCGGCGCAGGCGGCGATCGCCGACATCCATGCCCGCGGGCGCATCGCCCTGCTGGTGGGAGGCACCGGGCAATACATCCGGGCGATCGTCGAGGGCTGGGCGCCGCCGCCGCGGCCGGCCGACGATCGTCTGCGCCGCGAGCTGGAGGCGCAGGCGGCCGCTGAAGGAGCGCCGGTGCTGCACCGGCGCCTGGCTGAGCTCGACCCCGAGTCGGCCGCGCGCATCGACGCGCGCAACGTCCGGCGAGTGATTCGGGCGCTGGAGATTCAAGCGTTGACCGGGCTTCCGGCCAGCCGGCAGCGGCGTGCAGACAAGCCGAGATACCGGGTGGTGTGCATCGGGCTGCGCATGCCGCGCGCCGCGCTCTACGCGAGGATCGATGCCCGCATCGACTCGATGCTCCGCGCTGGATGGCTGGAAGAGGTGGGCCGGCTCTTGGCTCTCGGCCTGACGCCGCAAAGCCCGGCCATGTCGGCCATCGGCTATGCCGCGCTGGCCGAGCACTTGCTGGATCGCTTCGAGCTCGATGAAGCGGTCGGGCGAATCCGGCGCGCCACCCGCCAGTTCGTGCGCCGGCAGGCCAACTGGTTCAAGGCGGACGATCCGTCGATCAAGTGGTTCGACTCAACGCCGGCCGTAGGCGCGGAGATCGAGGAGTTCGTTCGCGCCTGGCTGGCTGGTCCCGACGCAGCCGCCTAGCAGGCCGGGCCGAGCGGACCGTACCCCGCGCCCTCGATCGCGCTTCCCCCTACGTCGGCAGGAGACGGGCGGCGAAGTAGGCCGCGGCCGAGATCGCGGCCGTGACCGGGATCGTCAGAATCCAGGCCGTCGCCATTTCCCCGAGAATGTGCCAGCGGACCTTGTTGAGACGTTCGGCCGCGCCGACACCCATGATCGCCGAGCTCATCACCTGCGTTGTGCTGACCGGTCCGCCGACGAGGGCCGCGCTCAAGATGACCAGCGCGCCGGCGACCTGTGAGGTGAAACCGTGGACCGGCCGGACGCGCAGGATCCTGCCGCCCAGTGTCCGAATCAGCCGCCATCCCCCGAACGAAGTGCCCAGCGCGATGGCGCCGGCACTGGCGCCGATAACCCACACGGGGACTTCGAATCGGTCCAGATAGCCGGCGGCCAGGAGGCCCATGCTGATGACCCCCATGGTCTTCTGGGCATCGTTGGTCCCGTGGCTCAGTGCCAATGCGATCAAGGTGACGACCTGCAGGCGGCGGAAGAGCCCGTTGACCGCCGGTGTGGCCCGGCGGGCGGCCAGGAGCGTGAGGCGCATGACCAGATACCCGGCCAGCAATCCGATCAGCGGCGAGATGAACAGAGCGAGCACAATCTTGAAAAGGCCGTCCATGCGCACAACATCCGGCCCGGTCGAGACCAGGGCAGAGCCGAGCAGGCCGCCGATCAGCGCGTGCGACGATGAGGATGGCAGCCCGATGTACCAGGTGATCAGATTCCAGATGACGGCGGCAAAGAGCGCGCTGATAACGACCGCGGCAGAAATGGCTTCGTCACGGAGGAGCTCGTCGCCGACGGTGGTGGCGACGGCGACACCGAAAGCGAACGGGCCGATGAATTCGCAGACCGCCGCCACGAGCAGCGCCAACCGAGGACGCACAGCGCCGGAGGTGATGACCGTGGCGACGACGTTGGAGCTGTCATGGAAGCCGTTCAGGAAGTCGAAGAAGAGGGCCAGGGCGAGAAGAACGATGAAGGTCATTGGGTCGGTTCATTCATCCAGGGTCGTGCAAGGATATCAGAGGGAGCGTGGAAGTGTCAAACTGCGCGGCGTGCTGAGCCTTGCGAGCCAGTCCGTCAGGGTGTACACGGCCAGGATGGTGAGGCAGATGGCGAGGCCGGGGAGCAAGGCCGGCCAGGGGGCGTTGAGCAGGTCGGCCCGCCCGGTGTTGAGCATCGCTCCCCATTCGGGCAGCGACGGGTCGCCGGCCAGGCCCAGGAAGGTCAAGGTCGTCGTCCCGATGAAGGCCCAGGCGTAGTGTGTGGCGGATAGGGCGAGCAGGTTGGTTGCGGCATTCGGAAGGAGATGGCGGGTGGCCAACCAGAGCAGGTCGGCGCCCAGCGCCTCGGCCGCGTCAACAAAGGCAGCCTCACGCACCTGAAGGAACAACGTACGCGCGACGCGTGCGAAGCCCGGGGCGCCGGCCAGTCCGACCGCCAGGACGACGGCCGGCATCCCGGGGCCCAAGCCCGCGACGAGCAACAGGGCCAGGAGCAGACCGGGCACCGCCAGGGCCGCGTTGGCGACGAAGAGGATCAAGGCTTCCACCGCGCCGCGCGCGGTGGCGGCCAGCAGCCCGGCCAGGGCGCCGAAGGCCGTGGCCAGGAGGGCCGACCCCAGAGCAGCGGCCAGGCTGATGCGCGCGCCGAACATCAGGCGCGACCACAGATCCCGCCCGAGATAATCGGTGCCGAGGCGCGCACCGGGTCCGGGCGGAGTCAACGGCGGCCCAATCGGCTGGCGCGGATCGGCCGGGGCGAGGAAGGGGGCGAGAAGGGCGATGGCAACCATCGCCGCGAGCCAGAGCAGTGCG
>DAIRVC010000128.1:0-8015 GCA_036803025.1 Anaerolineales bacterium | reverse complement strand
CGGGACCTCGGGCGTCGTCGCGCAGCGGCTGGGGCGGTCGTGGGTCGGCATCGAGCGTGAGGCGGCCTACATCGACCTGGCTCAGCGGAGAATCGAAAGGGAGCAACCCGGCGAGCCGCAGCCGGCCGTCCTGGATGTGCGCGACCGGCGGAGGACGGCGCCGCGCATTCCCATCGGCCGGCTCCTGGAGGCTGGACTGCTGCGCCCCGGAGACCTGCTCTATTTCGGCGGCGATCGGGACAAGCCGGCCACGTTGCGCGCCGACGGCCGGTTGATCCTGGGCGAGTTCGTCGGTTCGATCCATCAGGCAGGCCGGCACCTGACCGGCGCGCCGTGCAATGGCTGGGATCACTGGCATTACGCAACACGCGCAGGCGAGCTGCGACCGATCGATGAGCTGCGCGAGAGTCTGCGCACGGGCGGGTGAGGGTTGTCGTCACGCCGACTTCGTAAGTCCCTTGAACTCTTGAAGGCGGAGAAGCAAAGCACCCCGCGGGCTTGAAGCTCGCGGGGTGCCGTCATTCCTACCGAGTGCCGAGAGCCAGAATCGAACTGGCGACACCGCGATTTTCAGTCGCGTGCTCTACCAACTGAGCTATCTCGGCGGTCGGCGGGCATTCTACCTGCCATCCAGGGGAGTGTCAAGCGGCGACGATCGGCGATGCCTCACGGCGGGTTCGAGCGCGGGTAGAATTGCTGACGCCTGTCGTCCTTCCGGCCGCACGCCAAACCTGGCAGGCGGGATTCCCCTCAGGCATGTCGATCTTGCTCCTCCTGCTGATCGCCGTCGGCCTGGCCATGGACGTCCTGGCCGTCTCCCTGGGCGCCGGATCGTCGGGCCGTGCCTTGTCGGCGCGTCCGGTGCTGCGCCTGGCGTTCCACTTCGGCCTCTTCCAGGGCGGGATGACCCTCCTGGGCTGGCTGCTGGGCGAGGCCGTCTTGGATTGGATCGCCGGCTGGGATCACTGGCTGGCAATGGGCCTGCTGGCTTTCGTCGGTCTGCGCATGCTGCGGGAGGGACTCAAACCGGATGAGGTGATCGAGCCCGTCGACTTGACGCGCGGCGGGATGATGGTGCTCGTCTCCCTGGCGACAAGCATTGACGCTTTCGCCGTCGGACTCAGCCTGGCCGTCCTGGACGCCGATGTCCTGCAAGCCTCGCTGATGATCGGCATTGTCTCCATGCTTTTCGGCATCGCCGGGCAGACGCTGGGCGGTTACCTGGGGAAGCGTTTCGGCTCGCGCATGGAGGTCCTTGGCGGTCTGATCCTGCTGTTCATTGGGATCCGGATCGTGGTCACCCACGTGGCGTAGGCGGACCAGACCCGGGCCTGGGTGAAACGAGTCGGAGTTGGCCATGAAGAGCTCCCGCATAGAAGCTGCCCTGCATGAAGCGGACACGACGCGTGAAGTCTTGATCGGCCGAGGGTCGATGGACTCGATCGAGGCGGTCCTCAGCCGCCACTTCGGCGACGGGGCGGCGATGATCGTCGCCGATGAGAACACGCACGCGGCTGCCGGCCAGGAAGTCATCGCCCGCCTGCAGTCGGCCGGCCGGGAGGCGTCGGCGGGGATGATCTTCCCAGGGACGCCGACGCTGCATCCTGATATCGAGCATGTCGAAGCCCTGCAAGCCCGCCTGAGCGGCACAGCCGCCATCCCGGTGGCCGTCGGCTCGGGGACGATCAACGACCTGACGAAACTGGCGGCGCATCGCTGCGGACGACCGTACCTGATCGTGGCCACGGCGGCTTCGATGGACGGCTACACCGCCTTCGCCGCGGCGATCACGCACCAGGGCGTCAAGATGATCGATGACTGCGCAGCCCCGCGCGCCCTGGTCGCCGACCTGGACGTGCTCGCCCGGGCGCCGGCGGCCATGACCGCCGCCGGTTACGGCGATTTGCTGGGTAAGGTGGTCGCCGGCGCGGACTGGATGCTCGCCGATGCCCTGGGTATCGAGGCACTCGACCTGCGCGCCTGGTCCCTGGTCGGCCCCTACTTGCGGGAGTGGACGGGCAATCCCGGCGGCCTGGCCGGCGGAGATCCACAGGCGCTCGAATCACTCATCGAGGGCTTGGTGATGTCCGGGCTGGCCATGCAGGCTGCCCGCTCGAGCCGCCCGGCGTCGGGCTCCGAGCATCTCTTCAGCCATCTGTGGGAGATGCAGGGCGTCACACACGATGGACAATCCGCCTCGCACGGTTTCAAGGTCGGGCTGGGTACGCTCGCCGCCGCGGCGCTCTTTGACGGCATCCTGGCTCGCGACCTCACCCACCTGGATCTGAAGAAGGCACTTGGCGGCTGGCCATCTCGCGCCACCGTCGAACGCGAAGCCCTTGCCGCGCATCCCGACCCGGTGCAAGCCGTCCACGCGGTGGAGAACAGCCTGGCCAAGCACGTCGAGGCCGGAGAGTTGGCCTCCCGGTTGTCACGCCTGGCCAGACTCTGGCCCGATCTGCGCGAACGCCTGCAGTCCCAGCTCCTTCCGGCGCAGGAACTGCGCAGGCTGCTTGCTCAGGCCGCGTGTCCAACGACGCCGGAGGCGATCGGGGTCAGCCGCGCCGCGCTGCGCCGCAGCTACCTCCTCTCCAGGCAGATCCGCAGCCGCTACACCGTCCTCGACCTGGCCGCCGAATGCGGCCTGATGCAGGAAAGCCTGGAGTCGTTGTTCTCGCCCGGGGGGTTCTGGCACGCCGGCGGCCAGGTCGGCCCCCGGTCCGGCTTATAGGCCCGGGCCCTCTCGAATCCCGTCCTGAAGCGTGGGGACCACGCGGGCCCCGAGGGCCGACAAGGCCTCGGCCTTCTCCGGCGATTCCGTCACCCCGATCAAGGTGAGGTGTACCTCCACCCCAGCGGCCTGCAGCCGCCCGGCGGCATCGATGGCACTGAGCATGCCGCGCGCGCTGTCTTCGAAGACCCACACCCGCGCGCCGTCGAGCACATCCCAGCCGTGGCTGTTCCCATCCAGCACCAGCCGGGCGGCTGCGTCGACGGCCTGTTCGACCGGATCGCCCGCGGCCAGACGGAGTGCGGCCAACGCGTGCACTGGAGAGGGCTTCAGGAATGCCTGCAGTCCCTCGCCCCTCTTGTCGCTCAGCCAACTCAGCGGCCCCATGCCGATCACGGGCAGCTCCGGAAGCCCCGCGCTCTGCAGGCCCATCTCAGCCTCGGGCAGTCCGAAGGAGCCGTCCGCCGGCAGGGAGGGGCGGATGGTGAAGACTGCGGCGCCATGCCCGGGGCGCACCAACCACCGCCTGAGTCCGCGCCGACCGGCATCATCGAGGGCCGGTCGATCTTCGGTCTCCAGCAGACTGGGAGTGTCCAGGCAGGGCGGGAGGCCGTAGAGCGCGGCGAAGCGCGCGCTGCCGAGGTTGAACTCCTGGATCAGCTGGTGGGTCAGCGAGCCCTTAACATCTCGCGCGGAGCGAACGAGCCCGGCAAGTACGCCGGACTGGGACAGCGGATCGCGCTGGGATCCCTCAGATAGCGCCGCCTCAAGCCGGGCCGGGATCGGAAGCCCATCGTCGCCGCAGACCAGTAACCGGCGCGCGAACGCCTCGAAATCGGGAGCGGGGAGGTCATGGCCGGGGCAGTCCGGCAAAGGGGGGGAATTGGGCCACGCGCATCCCGGGTTCACCTGCCAGGCGCTGCGCAGGAGAAGGGCAACGCAGCAGGCACTCGAGTCCCACTCAGCGGTGACACCGCCTGCTTCACGTCCTCTTTCTTCCTGAACGCCTCGAAGAGCGCGATGGCTGAGGCGGGGAGCTCCGCCTTGGGGAAGCCCAGAGCCCGTCCCGCCAGACGCACGACTTCCCGCAGCGAGGCATGATAGCCGCCCGATTGCACCAGGACGCCGTCCAGGTCGAAGAGCAGAATCTGCGTGGGGTGCGCGCGGCGGCGGGCGGCGCGCCGCACCGGGCGCTCGATGTCCGGCCGCGCCATCACAGGTACTCGAGTTCGAGATCCCGAATCTCGAGGGACTGCGCCTCGGCCGTGGGGATCAGACCAAACCGGAACCCGGTGTCCGTCGACAGCGCCGCGAATTGGTTGTCAATCCAGGCGACGAAGCCAAGCCGCGCCGTCGGCGGTTGTGCGGCGACCAGGACAACCGAATCATCGACGGCGAACACGGCTTCACAGTGGTGCCAGCTGAGGCTGTACGTGTGCCATTCGTCCAGCGCAGCCGGGAGATCGGTCTCGGCGGCGGTGACCGCGCGGCGCGCGAGTTGGACGGCGGGGGAAGCCAGGCCCGGCAGCCTGGATAGCGCCAGCGCGGCCAACGCGGCCGGTGCGAGCACCAGGCCGGGAACGGATGGGGAGCGCAGGCTGACCGCTTTCCACCCCGCGCCGGGGGCGCCCGCCGTGAAGGCCAGGTCGTTCGGTGGGGAACCGTAGAAGAACCACAGCGCTTGCGGGGAGGCCGGGAGGCGCCGCGCGGCGCCGCCCTGGCCGATGGAAACGGTAAAGGGGTCGTTCCACAAGCCGAATCCGAGCGTCCCCCATGGAGCTCGACGGGAGGCCCGCGCTCTCAAGCGCATGCGCATCGGCGGCCGTCCTCGGAAGCGGGCGCGCGGCAGTCGCTGCGTGTCGTCGATCTGCGCGTCGGCGTATCCGCCCGCCAGCGGCGGAATGGTCAGCCGCACGCAGGCCGGGCCGCAGGCCTCGACCGTTCCCCCGCCGATCCTGTACGCGGCCAGTCCCTCAGGCAGGGTCTCCATGTCGCGGCGATTATACGGGCTTTGGCCGAGAGGGGCCGATCAGGTATAATCCCGGCCGTCCTGCAGGAGGGTGCATGGAAATCGTCTGGTATGGCCTGTCGTGCTTCCGGCTCTCGGAGCGCGGACTGGCCAGCGTGGTCACCGACCCCTACGGGCCAACCGTCGGCCTGCCTACGCTCAAGCTCAAGGCGGATGTGGTCACCATCAGCCATGATGCTCCCGGGCACAATCACCTGGCCGGCGTGAAGGTCGAGCGGCGCGTGGTGGCCGGGCCGGGCGAGTACGAGATCGGCGGCGTATTCATCACCGGGATCCCCATGGGCGGCGCCAAGGGCAAGAAAGGCGCCCTCTCCGCCAACACCCTCTACGTTATCGACTACGAGGGCTTCACGGTCGCGCATCTGGGCGATCTGGATCACGTCCCGACACAAGCGCAGATCGAGGACCTCGGCACCGTCGACGTTGCGCTCGTCCCGGTCGGCGGCGGGTCGGCGCTGTCTCCATCCCAGGCGGCCGAGGTCATCAGCCTGATCGAGCCGTCGATCGTCGTGCCGATGCACTACAAGACCGGCAAGCTCGATCTCAAGCTGGGCGCAGTCACCCGCTTCCTTTCGGAGATGGGTATCGGCAAGGTCGATCCACTTCCGATGCTGAAGGCGACCAAGAGCGATCTGGGCGACGAGACCCAGGTGGTCGTTCTCGAACCGGCCGGCTGAGGCGCTGCGCGCCCGGCTGGCGGGAGGCAGGATGGCGCCGGTCAAGCTGCTCATGACATGGGACATCGTTCCCGGACGCGAACAGGAGTACTTCGAGTTCGTCGTCCGGGAGTTTGTGCCCGGCATCCAGCAGCTGGGGATCGAGCCCTCCGATGCGTGGCTGACGTCATATGGCAAGCGGCCGCAGATCTTGACCGGCCTCGTGGCCGAGAGCTACGCGAAGATGCAGGCTGCGCTGGCGTCGAGTGAGTGGGCAGGCCTGCGCGATCGCCTGATGGAGTTCGTCACCAACTTCGAGTGGCGGGTCGTCGAGGCGGCAACACGATTCCAGATGTAGGTCGGCACACGAATCAGAAGAGCCGGGCGACCCGGCTCTTGTCGTTTCTCAGCAGCCCACACACGCTAGTCGGTTTTGGTCTCGGCGGCTGAGGCTTTGCTGTCGGCCTTCTCGCTGGATGGGGTCGATTCCGCTTTCTCCGCTTTCTCAGCCTTCTTGGCGGAGCTCTGCCCCGAAGGGGAGCGGTGATCGGTGGCGTAGAAGCCCGAGCCTTTGAAGACGATGCCCACCGGCAGGAAGAGCTTGCGCAAGGCGTCGTGCTCGCACTCCGGGCAGCGGACCAGGGTCGGCTCCTCGAAATGCTGATGTCGGTCGAATTGGACGCCGCAGTTGTCGCAGCGATACGTATAGATGGGCATGCCCTACCACTCCCGCTGAGGAATTATAGCGGCCGCAGAGTCAGAAGACAAGAGGAGTAGCGTCAGAGGAACATTAGTGCGGCCGGCAATCGCAGTTGACGCCCTGCAGCTGCCCCGGTATGATGAGGTCGGCTGGGGTCGGCCGGGCGATCGCGGGCGGTTCGCCGCCCGAGGAAAGTCCGCGCTCCGCCGAGCACGGTGCCGGGCAACACCCGGGCGGGGAGACCCGCGGATAGGGCCACAGAAAAGGACCGCCCCGGACGCGTTCCGGGGTCAGGGTGAAAAGGTGGTGTAAGAGACCACCGGCGTCGGCAGCAATGCCGACGGCCAGGCAACCCCCACCGGGAGCAAGGCCAAGCAGGGGCGATGCCCGGCAACGGGCGGGGGGCTGCTCGTCCTCCTTGAGCCCCGGGTAGGCTGCTGGAGCCGCGCGGCGACGCGCGAGCCGAGAGAGATGATCGCCCCGCGCCGGCGGGTGGGATGAAGGGTCTTCCCGTAAACCACCCGCCAACGCGGACAGAACGCGGCTTATAGGCCGGCCCCGGCTGCAGCCCCGGAAGGAACCCTTCCGGGGTTTCGCGTTCAGCTAGTCCAGGAACGGGTAATCCCCGGTGTTCGCCGGATCCCATTCGAGCGGAACGAATTCGCCGGTCGAGGTGACCTGCCGGTAGTCGCCCCGGTACTCGCCTCGCGCGATGCGCTGCAGGGCCTCGACCAGCGCATCGATCTCCTCCAGCGTGTTGTACAGGCCGAAGCTGACCCGCACCATGCCCGGCATCTCACGCCGATCGCCGGCCAACATGCGGTCACGCACGGCGCCCGCCTCGTCCGGACTGAGCCCCAACAAGTGCAGGACATACGGGTGAGCGCAGAAACAGCCACTGCGCACGCCGATGCCGTGCTCATAACCGAGGACGGCCGCCACCAGGAAGTGCGACAGGCCGTCGATTTGGAGGGGGATCACGCCCAGCCGGTCGGCGGCGCGGGACGGGTCGCTGTCGCCGAAAATGCGCAGGCCCGGGACAGAACCCAGGCGCTCAAGGGCGTGGGCGGTCAGGCGGGCTTCGTGTGCCGCCACCGCCGCCATCCCGATCTGCGAAAGCTCCTCAGTGGCCGCGCCCAAGGCGACCGCGCCGACGACGTTCGGGCTGCCGGCCTCCTCGCGGTCGGGCAGTCCCGCCCAAACGACCTCGTCCAGCGTGACGATTTCGACGGTGCCCCCGCCGCGCTGATCGGGGTCGCCGTGCTCGAATGCATCCCGGCGCCCGACCAGGGCGCCGGTGCCGTAGGGTGCGTACAGCTTGTGGGCCGAGAAGGCGATGAAGTCGAAGGTCTGCGGCTCGCCCGGCGCGCCGATGCGGATGGCGCGATGCGGGGCCAGCTGCGCGCAGTCGACCAGGATCAGCGCACCGGCGGCGTGGGCCTTCTCGGCCAGTCGCTGGATCGGGTTGAGGAACCCGGTGACGTTGCTGGCGCCGGTGACGGCGACCAGGCGCACGCGCCCGCGTGCCCGCGCCAGCCGGCGGTCGAAATCGTCCTCATCGAGCCGTCCATCTGCCAGCAGGCCGACGTGCTCCACCCGGCCCGCGCCGCGGAAGGGCAGATCGTTGGAATGATGCTCCATCTCCGTCGTCAGCACGATGTCGTCGGCTTCGAGGGGCAGCCGGCGGGCGAGCTTGTTGATGCACTCGGTCGTGTTCTTGGCGAACAGGCAGGTGTGTCCGCCGGCATCTGCGCCGACGAAGCGCATCGTCCGCCGCCGGGCGGTCTCGTAGGCCTCGGTCGAGAGGCGTGATTTGAAGCCGGTGCCGCGATGGACGCTGGCGTAGTAGTCGAGGAACCGATCGACCGTTGCGCGCACCGCGGCCAGCGGAGGTGTCGA
>DAIRVC010000127.1:0-8024 GCA_036803025.1 Anaerolineales bacterium | reverse complement strand
CAGGATAGTCCCCTCGCTCAAGGCGCGTCACCGGATCCAGCCGTTGAGGGATGGACAGAGCTGGGCGCGAGATCCAGTACTCGAGCGCGGCGGGCTGGTCCGAGTACACGATGGTCGAGGGGGGCAGTCCCCGAATCCAGCCGAGGATCTCCGATTCATGCCAGGCGCGACTGGCAAAGCCCATCCCCTCCAGGCGCGCCGTCTCGAGCGTGGCGCTCAAAGCTCCCAGCGAATGCCGGGCAGTGAGGAGCAGCAGGGCGCCCGTTGCCAGCGCCGGGAACCAACCCCAGCGGCGGCCGGCCGTAAGCGCGCCCAGCAGACTGAACCAGGCGACAACCCCGGCCAGGAAGACGGGCGTGAGGATGCGGCTATCGATGCGCGTGGAGGCGTCAAAGAGGGTCAAGGAGGCCAGCAGGCCGAGCAGGTAGGTGATCAGGTAGATGAGGGAGCCCAGGGCGAGAATCGCGAGGTGGCGCGGCCGCTCGTCCCGCCGGGTCACAAGCCAGGCAGTGAGCGCCAGTGCAGCGAGCAGCGCCAGACCGAACAGTGCCGCCTCCAACCAATGCGAGTGGACTCCGGGCACGAACCATGCGGTGACGACGTCGAGGAACTGCCGGAGCGCGTCGCCCCCAGGCGGATGGAACCCGAGGGTCCGGTTCGTGGCGGAGCCGCTGAGCAGCAGGTTGCGGCCAAGCCAGGCGGCGGCCGGGACGGCGGCGATACCGAGGACGCTGGCGGCCAACGTCATCCGCTTGCGCAAGGTACCGCGCGCCGAGAAGCACAGAATCAGTGGGACTGCCAGGAACAAGGCGACACCCACGTAGCGCGTGAGATACCCCAGCGACATCGCCAAGGCGAGAGCCAGGATGCCCCCGCGCCCCGGGTGGATGGAGACCCAGGCCGTGAGGCCGATCACCGCTGTGGAGATGAGCAGGTAGAGCGGCTCGGAGAGCGCGGCCAGGTGTGCGCCGACCAGGACGGGGGAGAGCAGAAGGACCAGGCCGACGGCCAGGGCCGGAAGGAGCCGCTTGCTCCAAAGGTAGATCAGGGTCGGGGGCAGCATGACATTGAGGGAGAACAGTATGGCGGCCAGCCCGCGGGCACCGGCGTCGGGCGGCACGCCGGCCCAGATGAGCAGCGCGATCAACGCCGGGTAGAGCGGGGGGAAATGCACGAGCGGCTTGAGGACGCCGCCTTCGCCGGACCAGAACAGACCATTCCCGGCGACCAGGTTCTCGGCCGCCGAGAAGTAGAAGAGGCTGTCATGGGAAATGCCGACGCCCCAGGGCGTCGCCCACAAGATCATGGCTCCGCCGGCCAGGCCTATCGCCCATAGGAGGAGGAGAGGAGGGATCAGACGGCTCGTCGGGCGACCATCGTTGCCCTTGGCCGTTGTGGGCGCCTCGGCAGTCAGTGGAGCATCGACACGCGCCATGCAATCCCTCGATCCCGGGTAACCGCCCTCATGGCGGGGTTCGTCCTCGGGCGCACCGATTCTATCAAACGGACCTGCGGCGTCTCAGGCGATGGCGACGACCGGTGCTCCCGTCATGCGCTGAAGTTCGGCCGGGGTGAGACGGAACACCGCGTGCGGCGTGCCGGCGGCAGCCCAGATCTCGTCATACTGCTGCAGGTCCTGGTCGATGAAGGTACGCAGCGGCTGCTTGTGGCCGACGGGCGGGACTCCGCCGATGACGAAGCCGGTCGCATCGCGGACGAATTCGGCCCCGGCCTTGACGACCGCCTCGCCGATCAAGGCGGCCAACTTCCTCTCGTCGACGCGATTGGCCCCGCTGGCGATGACCAGGATGGCCGCGTCGCTGGCGGCGCCACGGAAGACGAGGGATTTGGCGATCTGTCCGACGCGGCAGCCGACGGCCTGTGCCGCTTCAGCCGAGGTGCGAGTCGAGGCGGGCAGTTCGACCACGCTCAAGCTCATGCCCAGCGTTTCGAGCGCCTGCTGGACGCGCCGTGCGCTCGGGCTCAACTCGGCCGTCATGCCGTCTCCCCCAGCCAGGTGCGCAGGAGGGCGCGGACCGAGCGGGTCATCTCGCGGTTGAACTCGGCGTTGAGCTTATTGTCGTATTGCAGCTGCGCCGCGCTGACGAATCCGTCGATCTTGTCCCTGTGGGCCTCGGCGCGCGCCTCGAACTGGTGGAACATCTCGTCCAATTCCCCGTCCGCCAGGCGGTGGTAGCGGTCCTGGAAGACGATGAACTTGCGGTCGAAGCGCGTGGTCCTCTCCCGCTCTAATTGCGCACGGGTGGGGAAGCCGAAGCAGACCAGGGCGATGGGGAAGACGAAGCGCGGCAGGTCGAGCAGCTGGCGGTGGGTCTCGTAGTTCTCCATGAAATCGCCGATGTAGCAAGAGCCCAGGCCGAGTGCCTCGCCGGCCAGCACGGCCGTCTGCGCGGCGATGAGTGCGTCGCAGCAGGCCAGGAAGAGATCCCCCTCGGCTGGCAGTCGCAGCGCCTGGCCGCGTTGCGCGCACAGCGCCTCGACCCCGGCGTGGCGGAGGTAATCGAACCAGCGCTGGTAGTCGGCCAGGAAGAGCAGCACCAGCGGCGCGCGGGCGATGAACGGTTGATTGTCACACGTGCGGGCGAGGGTGTCCTTGATGGATTGATCGGTGATCTCCAGGATCGAGTAGAGCATCATGTTGCCGGCGGTCGGCGCGCGCAAGGCCGCCTCGAGGAGTTGGCGGCGCGTTTCCGGCGGGACCGGCCGGTCCTCATAGGCGCGAATCGATTTGCGGTTGAGAATGACCTCGAGCACGGGATTCGGCATCACGGCCCTCCAGAGCGGGCGAGCACCTCTCAGGGGGCTGAGGGCGCTCTGTCGGCCAATGTGTAGACAGCCCCAGGCAGCGCGGCGTAGAAGCGGGCTGCGGCCACCAGCGACTCGACGGGCACGCGCTCATCGCACTGGTGTGCCAGCCGGTCGTCACCGGGGCCGAACAAGAGAGTCGGCAGCGCGCCGCCGGCCAGCAGGACCGAGGCGTCGGTGCAATAGCTGACGGCGCGGACGGGCGGCTCTCGACCCAAGACAAGCATCGCCGCCCGCTTGGCTGCATGCAGGAGGGGGTGATCTGAGGCGGTATCGACCGGCGGCCGATCATTCAGCACGCGCAATTCAAACCGCAGCTCGGGCAGCGTGCCGGACATCTCGGAAACCGCGGCGCGCACGGTTTCGAATACTTGAGCATGATCCTGTCCGGGGACCGTCCGGATGTCTAGGGTGGCGCGACAGAAGTCGGGAACGATGTTGATCTGCTGGCCCCCCTGAATGGTGTTGAGGCTCAGCGTCGGCGGCGGGAGGAGAGGGTGCGCCGGGGCAGGCAGACGCAGGCCGGCCAGCCGCTGGGCGAGCGCGGCCATGTGCAGGACGGCGTTGGTCCCCAGGTGGGGCATCGAGCCGTGCGCGGCCCGGCCGTGGGTCAAGATCTCGAGCCACAGGACGCCTCGATGTGCGGGGACAAGATCGAGTCCGGTCGGCTCGGCGATGACCAGCCACCCGGCGCCGCACAGGGCGCCCTCGGCGGACAGGCGCGCCGCGCCGAGCATGTCGACTTCCTCGTCAGCGGTGGCGAGCAGGACGATGGCTCCGGGCAGGCGGACGGCGGCGCGACGCAGCGCGGCCATAGCGGCCAGCATCGCCGCCAGGCCGCCCTTCATGTCCGCGGCCCCCCGGCCCCACAGGAAGCCGTCGGCCGTCTCGCCGCCGAAGGGGTCGTGCTGCCAGGCGACTTCGCCCGGCCCGACCGTGTCCAGATGCCCACAGTAGACCAAAGCCGGCGCCTGCTCACCCGGCAGACGAATGCGCAGGTTGGCGCGGCCGGGAGCGATGGGGAGGACTTCCGCCTCCAAGTCCCAGGCCCGTGCCCATCCGGCCAAGTAATCAGCCAGTAGCCGCTCGTTCCCGGGCGGGTTGCAGGTGTTCAGGCGGAGCATCGTCTGAGCCACCTCGAGCAGCTCGGCCTGAGGAAGGGTCGGAATCGAATCGTGGCTCATGGCAGCGGGCGCCGCTCCGGCTTCCCTTGCCCCGGAGGCCCAGGCGCGGCGCAGGCAGATTATAGACGAGCCTGGTCGGCGGGCGGATTGCCGGCGAGGGCTCTGGCCTAATCGGCCCCCCAGGCGAAATCCAGATCCAGCCTCTCTTCCCCCCAGTCCAGCTCGATCTCGTAGCGAACGGGGAAATCGTAGCCGCCCGGAGGGTGAGTCCAGCGGCCGGAGCCCAGGATATCCTGGTTGCCGTCGCGATCGCGGAAGATCCAGACACAGTAGGTGTCGGGCAGGACGACCTGCGAATAGCGTCCTTCCTCATCCGTCGGCCCGGTGGTCCAGCCCATGTCCGGCGAGGTGCACAGGCCGGGGGCGATGCGCACCAGCAGCCCGGGCATAGCCGGCTCGGCGTCCTGGCGGATGCCGTCGGGGGCCAATCCGCCCTCTTGCCAGACGCAGTTCGCCTGCGTGGCGGCGTCGCAGTGATCGGCCCAGACATAGCCGGCGATGCGCGGCAGCCCGGTGTGCGGAGCGCAGCTCCCGCTGAAGTCGGTGTAGAACGCGGACACGTTCGAATACGGCCCGGAGATGTCCATCCCGAAGACCGCTTTGGCGCGCCAGTAGTACAAGGTGCAGTCCTCGAGATAGTCCAGGTCGGCATCGAACTCGGTCGAGGGGCCGACGGTCGCGTGGACCGTTGTGGTGTCGAAGCCGGGGTCTGAAGCGACATCCAGGCTGTACCACTCCTGGAGGCAGTCGCCCGCCGGGTAGTCGAAATCGAGGCGGGGCGAAGGGCCATCAACGTACGCCCCATCGGCCGGGGACACGAGTTGCGGCGGATGCATGTCGGCGCCCGCGCATGGCGGCCCGGTCCAGAAGTCCTGCGGCAGCGAGTACGCGCCGATCACGCCGGCGGAGACGGCGGCCACCCGCCAGGCATAGTGCGTGACAGATGAGAGATCCTGGTTGGGCGTCCACGACACCGCGCCCGCCGGTGCCGTCCCGGCAACGGACGTCGGGCCGTTGAAGTCGCCGTCGGGGGAAGCCTCGATCCGGAATTCGTCGGGCGGGCAATCTCCGGCATACGACCACTCGAAGGTGGGGCGCAGGCTCTCGCTGATCGGCGACTCCGACGCAACGACGTCCGGCGGGATGAGCGACGATGGCGGACAGCCTGCCTCCGTCTCGGTCGCGGCCGGCACCGGCGGCTGGCTTGCCTGCGGTGGCACCGGCGCCGCCGCGGACGACGAGGGAAGGTTACAGCCCGTCAACAGCAGGGCCAGGATCAGGAGACCGCAGAATGCGGCGAGGCGGGTTGGGGCGGTGTCGTTGGTCATGGTGGCCTCCGATGGTGGTCGCGGCGCGCGAGCGGATATCTCCCGCGGGGGGGGAACCAGGATACGGCTAGGGGACCGTGATTGTCTGGTGTTCCATCTCGATATGGGGAACCTCCCAGCCTTTCCACTCCATGATCTGAATGAAGGCACGGCGAAACAAGAGCTGCGCGTCGATGCTCACGGTGCCGGAAGTGGGTGGAGCCGAGAAGCGATACGTGGTCGTGTCACTCTCAAACGCTGCCAGGCGCGTGTCACTCAGCTGGCGGGTCGGGTTCCAATAGGCGCCGGTCGGCGCGATCTCAGTCCACAACTCCTGCAGGATGCGCGCATAGGCCGTTCCGGGGAGGCCGGCATAGTGGCCATCGGATGGGTCACCGGTGCCGCACCAGGCCGGAAGGACGGGCCCGTCAACCAGGTTAAGACGCTGTCCCGACTCATCCGTCGCCTCGACCAGCAGGATCAACTGCCGCAACGGGGAGTCGGTCGGCACATGGTGCCCGGTCAGGTCGTTGGTGATGGTCACCTCGACAACGACCGACTCAGCCTCAAGGCGGGCGGCCACCGCCATGCTCACCGTATTCTGCAGTAGGCCCGCATCGGCCGCGCCCGGGAAGGTGTGGGAGTGGATCGTTGCAGGATCGCGCTCGATGCCGCCGGCCCCGGGTGCGACGTTGGTGATCGGCTCGCCGTCCAGCACCGTCGGCGGCCCGGCGTGCGCCCAATCTTGCCCCAGAACCTCACCCGACGCCAGCCCGCGGCGGTGCGCCGCTCGCCTCGCCTGCAATCCACGGCTCGACGAGGCGCGCCAGCTCAAGGCCGACGCCGGGGATGCCCTCCAGCCCCTTGAGCCCCATCGTGCGATAGACCAGGCCAACGTCCTGCGGAAGGTCTTCGATGGCCCAGGCTGCCTTGCGGTGGGCCCAGATGCGGCGACCCGGCTGTCCGTCCAGCTCCATGCTGTACAGCTCGCCTGCCAGTCGCTCAACGATGCGCTTGTTCAGGGTGCGCTTGTCGCCCAGCAGGATTGGCCGGGGGATCCGGTCGGTGAGGCCGTGCTTGCGACAGAGCTCGCGCACCGTGTGGGCAGCCTGGAGGCCGCGGCCAGCGGCCGGCGCGTAGCTGCCGGGCGGATAGGCGGAACGGTATAGGCCAAGCAGCTCGGGGAAGCGGTTGCGCAGGACGTTCAGGAAATAGTGGCGCTGTTGATCGGCCAGCGTCAGCGACCCGGCCAGGACGAACCGGCCGCCGTGGTTGGCCGTCCAGCGGATGACCGACTCGAGCGTGGCCTCGTCGTCGGAGACGCCCGGCAGGATCGGCATCAGGCAGGTGCCGGTCAGGATCCCGGCTTTGGCGAACTGGGCCATGGCGGCGAAGCGTTTCTCGGGTGCCGGCGCCAATCGTTCGAGGGCGCGCACCCGATCCGATGACGGCGACTCGGGCGTGCTCAGGATGCTGAAGGCGACAACGGATGGCGCGCCGGCATTGATCTCGGAAAGAAGATCGAGGTCGCGCAAGACCAGCGGTGAGCGCTCAAGGACGAATACCGGGAAGCCCAGGTCGCGGCAGACCTCAAGCAGTTGCCGCGAGATGCCGTACTTGCGCTCGGCCGGCTGGTAGTCCCCGGTGAAGACCAGGTCCCTGGGCGCGCGCTCGAGGCCGCGCCGCAGCAACTCCGCGGCGTTCTCCTTGACCTTGATCACGTAGGCGAAGTCGTTGGGATCGTCGTAGGGCGAGTACTTCTGCTCGCGGCAGTAGCAGAACTCGCAGCCGTGCTGACAGCCGATGTACGGATAGGCGCTGTAGCGCGTCCAGAACCAGTGATCCGGACGCTTGCCCTTGTTGAGGATCGTTCGCGGCTGGTAGGGGATGAACGCGGCGCGGCGGGACATTGCGCTCCTTACCGACGCGCGAAGGGCACGCAGGCGACTTGGCAGTGCCCGAAGCCTGTCACACGCGCCTGCGGCGGAGGACAACGAGTGCAGGCAGGAGGGCGGCCAGGGCCGGGGCGCTCGGGCAAGGCAGGCCGCCGGACTCGCCCTCAGCCTCCGGCTGTGCCTCGGCTGCCGCGTTGCCGATCAAGCTGAGGTCGTCCACCCACAACGTGCCGGTGTTCGGTCCCGCACCCAGCCCGTCGAACCCGAAGCCGAAGCCGACGACCTGGTCCGGCCGAGCGAAGGGTGTCCCCGCATCCGCCTCCCAATCGACGCGCCGGAAGGTCTCCCAGGGAATCTCGACCATCGCCCAGCCGTCGACGCTGTCGGTCGGCGTATCCTGGTAGGAGATGTAGCTCTCCGGGCTTTCGGGCGCGCCGGCGTAGAGCAGGACGGCATACGGCACGCCGGCACGGTCGGCGCGCAGCGGGATGAGCACGCCTGGCGAGGTGCTCCAATCCTGCGCCTCCCAGAAGGAGAGGACGCAGGTCGACCAGCTGCCGGAGGGGACGCCGAACTCCACTCGCAGAGCGGACGATCCGCTGCGCGACAAGTCGCCGGCCGGCGCGCAGGTGATGCGTGTGTCCGGGACCTCGCCCCAGTAGGCGGTCCAGCCTTCCGAATCGGGGGGAGCGCCGGAGTCGAAATTGTCGATCAATCCGGCGGCTGTCGATGACGCGGCTGCGTCGGGCGCCTCCGCCTCCGCCGCTGTGGGAGCCTGCGTCAAGTCCGGCGCGGTCGCGGGCGCGCCCGAA
>DAIRVC010000126.1:0-8025 GCA_036803025.1 Anaerolineales bacterium | reverse complement strand
GGGGAGACGAGCGAGCTGGTGACCGAGGCCGTCAGCGCCCGGCACATCGGCAGCGGCGATCTGCGCGTCTACGCCACGCCGGCGATGGTGGCGCTGATTGAGCGGGCCAGCGTGCTGCTTCTCGCGCCGCATCTCGCGCCGGGGCATTCGACCGTCGGCACCGGCCTGACCGTCCGCCATCTGGCGCCGACGCCGCTGGGCAAGACCGTCCGGGCCCGGGTCGAGGTGGTCTCCGTCAACGGCGGGCGCATCGGCCTGCGTGCCGAAGTGTGGGACGAGGTCGAGAAGGTCGGCGAGGCCGAGCACGAACGGGCGGTGATCGACGTGGAGCGCTTCCTGCGCCGCGTGGAAGGCAAGCGCGCCTGAGCTCCTGACGGCGGCCTTTGACGGGCCGCTCCCGAAGTGGTACACTTCTCAGTGCTCCCGCCAGCTCATGGCGGGAGAATTCTGCCCCGCAAGGGCATATCTCACACGCCTCCCGACCCGATCGGGCGTGCCGGCCGGCCAGCCGGCTCCGGTCGGGGTAGACGGAGGCGGAGGCACAACGCGAAGGAGGCTCTGACCCCATGGCCGTTATTAGTATGAAGGCGCTGCTCGAAACGGGCGTCCACTTCGGACACCGGACCCGCAAGTGGAACCCGCGCATGAAGCCGTTCATCTTCACCGAGCGCAACGGCATTCACATCATCGACCTGCAGCAGACGCTTGAGGCGCTCGAGACCACCTACGCCCTGATCCGTGACCGGGTGGCCGCACGCGGCGGCGTGTTGTTCGTCGGCACCAAGCGCCAGGCGCAAGAGACGATCGAAGCCGAGGCGCTGCGCTGCTCGATGCCGTTCGTCAACACCCGCTGGCTGGGCGGCACGCTGACCAACTGGCGCACCATCCGCAGCCGCATCGACGAGCTCGAGTCTCTCGAAAGCCGACGTGACGCGGGCGAGTTCGAGAACCTGACCAAGAAGGAAGCCCTGACCCTGACGCGCCGGATCGAACGGCTGGCGATGCGGCTGGGCGGACTGCGCACGATGAAGGCGCTGCCGGCGCTGCTCTTCATCGTCGACGTGCGCCGCGAAGAGACCGCCGTGCACGAGGCCAACCTGCTCGGCATCCCGGTGGCCGCACTGGTCGACACGAACTGCGATCCGACCGGAGTCGACTATGTCATCCCCTCCAACGATGACGCCATCCGGGCCATCAAGCTGCTGACGGCCAAGATGGCCGATGCGGCGCTGGAAGGCATGGCACTGCGCAAGGAAGAAGAGGAAGAGGCCGGCATGCCGTCCGAAGAAGGCGCCCCCGCCCGACGCGCGGCCCCCGAAGTCGAGGAGCGCACGGACGAGGAGCTACTGGGTGAGGCGACCCTGGCCAAGCTTCAGTCCGGCGCCTACGGTGAAGAGGACAAGGCTCAGGCGGCGCCGGAAGCCGGCCAGACTCCGCCCCCGGAGGGGGCGGCATGAGCGTCTCGGCCGATCAGATCAAGACCCTTCGGCAGGCCACCGGCGCCGGGGTGCTCGATTGCCGCAAGGCGCTGGAAGCCTCGGGCGGCGATTTCGACAAGGCCTCCGAATGGCTGCGCGAGAAGGGCCTGGCAGCCGCCAGCAAGCGCAGCGACCGGGAGACGCGCGAGGGCGTCATCGACATCTACAGCCACGGGGAAGGCCGGGTGGGCGTGATGATCGAGGTCAATTGCGAGACCGACTTCGTCGCCCGCACCAAGGAGTTCCGCACCTTTGCCCATGAGCTGGCGCTTCAGGTGGCGGCTGGCTCGCCGAGCTGGGTGGATGTGACCGCCATCCCGGACGAGATCCTGGAGCAGGAACGCGAGAAGGGCCGGCGCATGGCACTGGACGAGGGCAAGCCGGAGAAGATCATCGACCGTATCATAGACGGCCGGTTGGAGAAGTTCTACGAAGATCACTGCCTGCTGCGGCAGGCGTATGTCCGCGACGACAGCAAGAGGGTCGGCGAGCTCCTGCAGGAGATGATCGCCACCACCGGAGAGAACATCACCGTCCGGCGCTTTGTGCGCTGGGCGATTGCCGAGGAGGCCGCCTAACGACGACGGGCCAACCGCAGGTTGGCCCGTCGTTTTCTACAGGGGAGTAGGAGAGCAGGGGTGGGGAGATGACTGAACCGGCGTATCGCCGTATTCTGCTCAAACTGGGCGGGGAGTTCCTGGCCGGGCCGCAGGGCTACGGCATCGACCCCCAACGGGCGGAGGAGGTCTCGGCCAAGGTCAAAGAGGTGCGCGACCTGGGGGTCGAGGTGGCGGTCGTGATCGGCGCCGGGAACCTGTGGCGCGGCCGGGAAGGCATCCAGCACGGCATGGAGCAGGCCACGGCCGACTACATGGGCATGCTGGCGACGATCATGAACTCGATGGCGCTCATGGATGCATTGGAGCGCGGCGGCGTGGTCACCCGGGTCATGTCGGCGATCGAGATGCGCGCCGTGGCCGAGCCGTACATCCGCCGGCGGGCGATGCGGCATCTGGAGAAAGGGCGGGTGGTCATCTTGGGCGGGGGCACGGGCAACCCGTACTTCTCCACCGACACCGCCGCCGCGCTGCGGGCCATGGAGATCGGCGCCGGGATCGTCATCAAGGCCACCAAGGTCGACGGCGTCTACGACAGCGACCCCAAGCAGGATCCCGGAGCCCGGCGATTCGAGCGATTGACCTATATCGAGTTCCTCAACCGGCGGCTGCGGGTCATGGACAGCACCGCCATCTCCTTGTGTATGGATCATCACCTGCCTGTGCTGGTCATGGACATGTGGCCGGCCGGGGCGCTGGTGCGGGCCGCCTTGGGGGAGCCGGTCGGGACGATGATCGCCGACTGAGCCCCGCTCCGGGCGCGCCGCGCCGGACCCGCCTTCGCAAATCGACCGATTTGCGCTATCCTATGCAGGCATCGTCCTCCGAGGAGCGACCGACCCATCGGGAGTGCTGGCATGGTCAACGACGCGCTGGCCGAGGCAGAAGCCCGCATGAAGGGCGCCGTCCGGGCCCTTGAGGAAGACCTGATGACGATCCGGACCGGGCGCGCTTCTCCGACGCTGGTCGAACGGTTGATGGTCGACTACTACGGGACGCCGACCCCCCTGATGCAGCTGGCGACGATCTCGGCTCCTGAGCCCCGCCTGCTCACCATCCGACCCTTCGATCCCGGCAGCCTGAAGACGATCGAGCGGGCTATCCAGGCCTCCGACCTGGGGTTGACCCCGGGCAACGACGGCAAGCTCATCCGCCTGGCCATCCCGCCGCTGACCGAAGAGCGGCGCCATGAGCTGGTCAAGATCGTTCACAACCGGGCCGAAGACGCCCGCGTGGCCGTGCGCAACGTGCGCCGCGATGTCCACAATGACCTGCGCGAGTTCGAGCGCGAGAAGGTCATCTCGGAGGACGACCTGCACCGCGGCGAGACCGGGCTGCAGAAGCTGACCGACCGCTACGTCGAAGAGCTCAATAAGGTCGCCGAGCGGAAAGAGAGCGAAGTCCTTGAGGTCTGAGTCCGCATCCGTGGCGGAGGCCAGGGAGAAGGTCCCTGGGCTGCCCGAACGCGTACCGGCGCACGTCGCCATCATCATGGACGGCAACGGGCGCTGGGCGCGGGCGCGCGGTTTGCCGCGCCTGGCCGGCCACCGGGCCGGCACCGAGAACCTGCGCCGCATCATCCGCGCCTCGGTCGAGTTCGGAATCCGCTACCTGACCATTTACGCCTTCTCGACCGAGAACTGGGGCCGCCCGGCGGATGAAGTGCGCGGTCTGATGAACATCCTGGAAGAGGTCATCGACCGCGAGCTCAAGGAGCTGCACGGAAACGGCGTCCAGCTCCGCCACATCGGGCGGCTGGAGGGGATCGACCCCCTCCTGCAGGAGAAGGTGCGCCAGGCCATCGAGCTGACCAAAGACAACGCGCGCCTGACGCTGAATGTGGCCTTCAACTACGGCGGGCGCGAGGAGATCGTCAACGCCGTGCGCCAGATGATCGCCGACGGCGTCGCCCCCGACCAGGTCGACGAGGAGACGGTCCACCGCTATCTGTACACGACCGACTGCCCCGACCCGGATCTGATCATCCGCACTTCGGGCGAACTGCGGGTGAGCAACTTCCTGATCTGGCAGGGCGCTTACGCCGAGCTGTACGTGACCCCGACCTACTGGCCGGATTTCGACCGCGACGAGCTGCTCAAGGCACTGCAGGAGTACGCCCGGCGCGACCGGCGCTTCGGCCGCGTCTGACCAGACGCACTGTCCGCTCCCATGTTCCGAGACCGCCTCGCCATCGTGCTGTTGCTGCTGCCGCTTCTCATCGGCGTCATCGCCGTCGGGGGGTGGCTGTACATCGCCGGCGTCTGCCTGGTGCTGGTGTTGGCCGCGGCGGAGTTCGGCCTGCTCTTTCGGCGCGTCGGATTGCGCCCGTCACTGCCACTGCTCGTGATCGGGGTGGCGGCACTGGTCGTGGCGCGCAGCTCCGACCTCCTGCCCGTGGAGGCGGCTCTGACGGCCTTGATCCTGGCCAGCATGACCTGGCATCTGATCGACTTCGAGCGCGGCGCGCCGCGCTCGGGGACCGACTTCGCTGTGACCGTCGGCGGACTTCTGTACGTCGGCTGGATCGGGGCCTACCTGATCAAGCTCCGGCAGCTGCCCGACGGCCTGTGGTGGCTGATGCTGGCGCTGCCGGCGGTGTGGCTGGCTGATTCGGCCGCCTACTTCGTCGGCCGGGCCGTGGGCAAGCACCGGCTGGCGCCGCGGCTCAGTCCGCACAAGACCTGGGAAGGCTACCTGGCCGGCGTCGTCATGGGGGCGCTGAGCGGCGCCGCGTTCGCGGCCCTGTGGCGCATCGGCGCCGGCCCCGGCTCGGCCGTCACGCCGCTCAACGGGATGATCCTGGGCGCAGTCGTCTCGGTCCTGGCTCCGCTCGGCGATGTCGGTATCAGCATGTTCAAGCGCGAGGTCGGGGTGAAGGACTCGGGGAATCTGCTCCCCGGCCACGGTGGGGCGCTCGACCGTATCGATTCCTGGATCTGGGCCGCGGCACTGGGTTACTACCTGGCCCTGGGACTGGCCGGCTGACGGCGAATTGGGCTGCCGCCCGGCTTGCGCCCCGCAGGCGGGCATGCTATAATCTCGCCCGTTCCATCGTTTCGACACAAGACAACCCTCCCCGTTGTCTGGCCCAGTTACCGCCTTCGAGACAGCCTCATTCGCGATCATCGCGGTTGCCATTCTGAGGAAGCTCAACGCTGAAGTCCAGGGGAAAGTCCGCCGCGCAGCCTGATTCCCGTTCGGGAGTTGTTGCATGAACATCGTGCAGTTGGAAGCCATGACCCTCACGGATCTGCGTACCATGTCGCGTGACCTCGAGATCCAGGGCGCCAGTCGGCTGAAGAAGGAAGACCTGATCCTGCGCATCATGCAGGTGGACGCCGAGCGGCGCGGCCTGGAGCTGCGCGGCGGGATCCTCGAGATCATGAGCGAGGGCATGGGCTTCCTGCGCGCCGACCACTACCTGCCCGGCTCGAACGACATCTACGTCTCCCAATCGCAGATTCGCCGCTTCGGCCTGCGCACCGGCGATATGGTCATCGGCCAGATTCGCCCGCCCAAGGAGTCGGAGAAGTACTACGGCCTGCTGCGTGTCGAATCGATCAATGGTCTTGACCCGGAAGAGGCCCGCGACCGCCCCAAGTTCGAGGATCTGACGCCGATCTTCCCGCTCGAGCGCTTCGACCTCGAGACCGATCGGCACACGCTCTCCACCCGTCTGCTCAACCTGATCGCCCCCATCGGCAAGGGGCAGCGCGGCCTGATCGTTTCGCCCCCCAAGGCGGGCAAGACGACCGTCCTCAAGGAGGTCGCCAACGCCATCTCGACCAAGTACCCGCAGGTGCACCTGATGGTGGCCTTGATCGGCGAGCGCCCTGAAGAGGTGACCGACATGGACCGCTCGGTCGACGCCGAGGTGATCGCCTCGACCTTCGACGAGCCGGTCGCCTCGCACGTGCGCGCCGCCGAGATGGCCCTCGAACGCGCCAAGCGGCTGGTCGAGTGCGGCCGTGACGTGGTCATCCTGATGGACTCGATCACGCGCCTGGCGCGCGCCTACAACCTGATGGTCACTCCCTCGGGCCGGACGCTCTCGGGCGGCCTCGACCCCGTGGCCCTCTATCCCCCCAAGCGCTTCTTCGGCGCGGCGCGCAACATCGAGGAGGGCGGATCGCTGACCATCATCGCCACCTGCCTGGTCGATACCGGCTCGCGCATGGACGACGTGGTCTATGAGGAGTTCAAGGGCACCGGCAACATGGAGCTGCATCTCTCGCGCAAGCTCCAGGAGCGGCGCATCTTCCCGGCTTTCGACATCGATCGCTCGTCGACCCGGCGCGAGGAGCTGCTGCTCGGCCCGGACATCACGCCGCGCGTCTGGCTGATCCGGCGCATGTTCTCGCATATGATTACCCCGCCGCCCAACGGGGCGGGGATGGATATCACCAATGCCACCGAGGCCATCATCCAGCGATTGGCGCGCACCGAGAACAACGTCGAGTTCTTGGAGCGTCTGACGGAGTTGGCCGAGTGACGGTTCGGCGCGCGCCCCGGCGGCGCAGTCCGTGGATGCGCTTTGGCCTGCCCATCGCCCTCGGGGCGCTGGGCGTGCTGGCCGCGCTCTGGGCGACCTGGCTCAATTTGGGTGAGGCCCAGGCCGCCGGCTTGCTGACGGCCGCACCGGCCGATCCGCCGGCAGCCGCACCTGCCCTGCCGCCGGAGGACATCGACCTGCCCGCCTACGTGGCCGTCAGCGACAACGAACTGGCGCGCCTGGCCAACCCGCTCACCATCGTTCCCGGCCGGCCGCGCATGGACGTGGTCCGCTACACTGTCCAGCCGGGCGATTCAGTCTTCGGCATCGCCGAGGCCTTCGGCATCAAGCCCGAAACGGTCTTGTGGGGGAACTACGACGTCCTGGAAGACGATCCGCACCTGTTGCGGCCGGGACAGGAGCTGAACATCCTGCCGGTGGACGGGACCTACTACGAGTGGCAGCCCGGCGACACGCTCCAGTCGGTGGCCGACTACTTCGACACCGAGCCCCAGGAGATCGCCGACTGGCCGGGCAATCACCTTGATCCGCTCGACCCGCAGGTCGAGGCCGGCGCCTGGCTGATCGTCCCGGGCGGCGAGCGTGAATTCCGCACCTGGGTCGTGCCGACCATCGCCCGCGGGAGTGCCGGCGTGAGCACTTCCTATCTCGGGCCGGGGAGCTGCAGCGGCGACTTCTCCGGCGGCGCAGTCGGCAGCGGCGGATTCATCTGGCCGACCAGCAATCACTACACCTCCGGCAACGAGTACTGGGCCGGACACCTGGCCATCGATATCGCTGCCGGTGAGGGGGCGCCGGTGTGGGCGGCCGATACCGGCGTCGTCGTCTACGCCGGGTGGTCGAACACCGGCTACGGCAACATGGTCATGATCGACCACGGGAACGGGTGGCACACCCTGTACGCCCACCTGAGCGTCGTCAGCATCAGCTGCGGTTCGAACATCGGCCAGGGCCAGGGCCTCGGCCTGGCGGGGTCGACCGGCAATTCGACCGGGCCGCACCTGCACTTCGAGACGCGCAACAACGGCGGCTTCGTCAACCCGTGGTACGTCCTGCCCTAGATTGACATAACCGTGCGCTTGACGGTCCAGTGGGCGCCTGCTATGATGCCCGCCGCCCTGAGGATTCGGTGACCGATCAGCCGTCCGACAATCCCCCGCCGACCCGCCCGCCGCGCCTGAGCCGGATTCGATTCGACTTGACCCGCTTCGGGCTGCGCGAGCCGTTGGTGCGCGTGCTCGGCCATGTGGCGGTGCTGTCGATCGTGGCCCTCGGCGTGTGGGCCGCGCGTCTGGGGTTGGACCGGCTGCAGTTGGGCGAGGCGGTGCAGGCCGAGCTCCCAGCCGAAGCGGCCGAGGCGACCCTCGGCCCGGCGGTCGAACTCGATGTGGCCGACCTGCCCCCCTATTCCGGCGGA
>DAIRVC010000125.1:0-8038 GCA_036803025.1 Anaerolineales bacterium | reverse complement strand
GGCGACCGGATGGGCCTCGATCCCCAACGCCTCGAGCACGGTCGCCTCGAGCATCTCGGGGGTGACGTCGCTCTCGGCCAGCATCTCGACGAAGGTCGCCGAGGTGCCGACCGGGCCGCGAATGCCCTTACCGCGCAAGGCGGCACGCGTTCGCGCCAGGCGGTCGTAGCAGCCGAGAAGGTCCTGCGCATACGTGCTCAGGCGGTACCCGAGCGTCGTCGGCTCGGCCGGCTGCAAGTGGGTGTAGCCGAGGACGACGGTGTCGGCGGTGGATTCGATCTGGTCGGCCAGAGGCAGGAGCACTTCGCGCAGCCGGCGGAGCAGCAGGCCGAGGGCGGCCCGCTGGCGGACGATGTCGGCGTTGTCCTGGACGTCGGCCGAGGTCATGCCCCAGTGCAGGATCGGGCCGCCAAGCGGGCACTGCTCGGCATACACCCGTAGCTCGGCTTGCAGGTCATGGCTGACCTCGGCTTCGATCTCGGCGGCGCGCTGCAAGTCGATATCCAGCTGGTGTGCCCGCAGGTCGTCGACGGCCTCTGCCGAGACCAGGCCGGCCGCGGCCTGTGCCTGAGCGACCGCCACCCAGACGCGCCGCCAGGCCCTCCGCTTGGCGACCTCCGACCAGACGCCGCGCATCTCCGGCGAGCCGTAGCGAGTCGTGAAGGGCGATTCGTAGTTCATCGGTCGTCCCCCGGCCATCCCGGCGTCATGCGCCGGCCTCGGCGGAATCGGATCGCGCGCTCAAGCGTTCCAGCGCCAGGTCCAGGTAGGCCTTCTCAATCTCGTATCCGACGAAATGGCGCCCGGCGCGGCGCGCCGCCAGGCAGGTCGTGCCGGAGCCGCTGAACGGGTCCAGGACCAGGTCGCCGAGGAAGCTGTACAGGTGTATGAGGCGGCGCGGCAGTTCCTCCGGAAACGGCGCCGGGTGCCCGACCTGCTGGGCTGAGGCGGCCGGGAACGACCATACGCTCTTGGTCCACTCGAGGAATTCCTCCCGGCCAATGGTGCTCTGCCGATCGCCCGCCGGTCGAGAGAAGCCTCCTTTGGAGAAGACCAGGATGTATTCGTGGACGTCCCGCAGGACCGGGTTGGCCGCCGAGAGCCACGAGCCCCAGGCGGTCGAGCTGCTGGCGCTGGCGGCCTTGTTCCAGATGATCTCGCCGCGCATGCGGAAGCCCAGTGCAAGCATGTCCTGCACGACATACGCGTGGAGCGGGATGTAGGGCTTGCGGCCCAGATTGGCGACGTTCACGCAGGCCCGGCCGCCGTCGACCAGCACCCGATGGGTTTCCGCGAACACGCGCTGCAGGAGCTGGCGGTACTCGTCCAATGTCAGATCGGCATCGTACTCCTTGCGGACGTTGTAGGGCGGGGAGGTGATCATCAAGTGGACGCTGCGATCGGGGAGCTCGGACATGTCTTCCGAGGACTTGAGGAAGAGCCGGTCGAGCGCCGTTGCCGGGGCGGGGCTGTCGGCCTGAGGCGTCGAGGGCGCGGAGGGCTGCTCCTGGTACAGACGGCTGGCGTAGAAGTCTGACGAGTCGTGGCTGACCCGACCGGGCGAACCGAAGGCGCTGGTGCGCGTGGATTTGCGTTTGGACATGGGCGATCGGTCTGCGGCCCTCAGGATTCGAAGCCCAGGCTGCGCAGGGCGGCGGCGTCCTCGCGCCAACCGGGCAGCACTTTGACCCGCGTTTCCAGGTAGATGCGGCGTCCCGACATGGCCTCGATCTCGCGGCGGGCGTGAATGCCGATCTGGCGCAGCATGGCGCCGCCCTTGCCGATGACGATGCCTTTGTGCGACTCCTTCTCGACGAACAGCGTGGCTGAAATGAACGCCCCCTGTTCTCCGCGCTCCTTGTATTCGTCGACATGCACCGCGATCCCGTGCGGGACCTCGTCGCGCAGCAGGTGCAGGCAGGCTGCCCGGATCAGGTCGGCGGCGATCTCACGTTCATGGGTGTCGCTGATCTCTTCGGCCGGGTAGTAGCGCGGCCCAAGGGGGAGCAGTTCTTGGATTCGCTCGAGCAGTTCGGTGCGACCCTCCCCCGAGGTGGCCGAGACCAGCCAGGGTTCCGCCTGCGGGAGCAGACCGAACACCGCCGCCACCCGGTCGGGCAGGTTCCCGGAGGCTACTGCGTCGGTCTTGTTCATGACGGCCAGGACGGGCGGCGCCTTGGGAAGGGAGGTCACCCAATCGGCCGTCATGCGGTCCTCAGGCGTGAGCGGCTGGCTCAAGTCGAAGACGGCCAAGATCACGTCGGGATCTTCCAGCGCCTCACGGGCGGAGGCGTTCAGGACTTCCCCGAGCTTGTTGCGCGGCGCGTGGACGCCGGGGGTGTCGACGAACACGGTCTGGGCGTGCGGAAGTGTGAGGATGCCCAGTTGGCGCCGGCGAGTGGTCTGCGGCCGAGGCGAGACGGAGACGACCGTCTGCCCGAGAAAGGCGTTGATCAGCGTGGATTTGCCCACGCTGGGGCGGCCGATCACGGCGACGAAGCCGGAGCGGTGGCCGGGCGGGAAATCGGGGTCGTCCATGCCCCCCATTGTCCGGTCGGGCGGAGCGGGTGTCAAGGCAGCCTGCCGGACAGGCGGGCGAGAATGACTCTGGACAGAACAGTAAATGGAGTGATATACTCCTAATTACCCTTGACCGAAGGGAGCCTGCCGCGCTCGTCGAGGACCTCCCCGCCTGTACGACAGCTCTCCGGTCTACTCGTAAGGAGCAGTAGGAAATGACAAAGATGCGTATTGCCGGTCTGGCGGCCGTCCTGGTTATGACGGCGGTGTTGGCCGCATGTGGCGGCCAACCCGCCGGCGCGACCAGCCTGTCGGTGGAGCTGAATGACTTCTCCTTTACGCCGAACACCTTCCGCGTACCTGCCGGCGGGGAGATCGAGCTCACGCTCACAAACGGCGGCTCGGTCGAGCACGAGTTCGTGATCATGAACGCCGGTTATCAGGTGACCATGCCGTTCGACGCCGACGACGAGCCGCAGGTCTATTGGGAGGGCGAGGTCGAAGCAGGGGAATCGATGTCCTTTGTCTTCACCGCCCCGTCTGAGCCCGGTGAGTACGAGGTGGTGTGCGGGGTGCAGGGCCATCTCGAGTCGGGCATGCTCGGCAGTCTGACCGTCACCGACTAGTCTCCCACCGACCTCCGCCAGCGACCCTCTGCACCGCAGAGGGTCGCTTCGTTATGCCTGGCTCCGCCTCACAGCCTGCGCTTGAACCGGGCCGCCGGATCATTCCAGGCGGATTGGTCTTGCGCCGCAATCGCAGGGATGAGAGAATCAACAGCCTGGTCGGCAGGACGTCGCACGGGCGTTCATCGTCCTTTGGGCCGCTCCCATCGCCAGGTCCCTTCTCTGCCGACTGCTCGACCGCGCAGGGCCGGTCGGGAGACTTGATCCACTGAGAGGCGCACCCCCATGAGCATCTTCACCCGCAAGAAGACCAACCGGTTCACGGAGCTGTTGATCAAGCAGTGCGAGTTCGCCGAGGAGGGGATGACCGTGCTGCTGCAGTTCGTCAAGAGCCCGGAACCGACCCTGGCCCAGCGTGTCTCGGATCTCGAAGGTCAGGCCGACGAAGTACGGCGCATCCTGATCGATGAGCTCAACCGGACCTTCGTCACGCCCATCGACCGTGAAGACATCATGGCGCTCTCCCTGACAGTCGACGACATTCTCGACTACGCCTACACGACCACGGAAGAGATGGTGCAGCTGCACATCAAGCCGAACCCCTACATCGAGCGCATGGTCTCGCTTCTGACCGACGCAGCGCGCGAGATCCACAATGGGGTCATGCGGCTGGAGGACCACCCCAACGTCGCCGGCGACCACGCGGTCAGGGCAAAGGCGCTCGAGAACCGCATCGAGAGCGTCTACCGCGAGGCTATCGCCGCCTTGTTCAAGAGCCCGCCGACGCTGGAGGAGATCGTCGAGATCCTCAAGCTGCGCGAGATCTACCGTCATCTCTCCAATGCCGCCGATCGCGGCGATGCGGCCGCCAACGTCATCAGCGATATTGTCGTCAAGAAGATGTGACCAGGGGGTGACTCGCGTTGTGTTTTCAGGGCAGGCCCGGTGGCCTGCCCTGGCCTTTTCATACTGGTCTGCAGATGCAGTTCGTCAGGCGGATGCGCCGGCTGCCGCCAGCCGGTCGAGCTTGGCGCCGACCTCGCGCCATTGGATCTTCGAAACGCCCAGCTTCTGGCGAATGGAATCCGAGTCGGCTCCGGATCGATAGTCCAGCAGCGCCGAGGTCCAGCGGCACATGTCGAACGATAGATGCTTCTCCAACCCAGCTTCCTTGCCGATGTCCTCCAGCAAGTACTCAAGCCGTCGCGGCGACCAGGGGAAGAGCCGATCCTTGGGCGTGTACTGGCTCAGGTATTCGCGATAGGCCGAGATCCAGGGTGGATTGAGGGGCAGGCGGCGCTCTTTGTAGCGCTTGGCCACCTCGCCATAGCGCACGAAGAGTGTCGGCCCGCCCGGGGCGGCCAGGTCGACATGGTTCGGTCGCAGCGCCAGGCACTCTCCCTTCTTGATGCCTGTTTGGAGGAGCAAGCCCACGAGTGTCGCCGGGCGGGCGTCCGGGCGCGGGCCGGCCCGATGGGCGTCGGCGGTGCGCAAGACGGTCTCGACTTCCTCGGGCATGAGAACGTCCGGCAGGGGGCTCAGCACGGTCTGCTGCGGTACGGGTGCGGCCGGGTCACCGGCCAGCACGCCGCTCTCGACCAGCCAGCGGAAGAAGGCTTTGATCGAGGTCACGCGCCTCGAGTAGGTCTTCGGGCTGCAGGCGACCGAGCGGCGTGTGACCATCCATTCGAGGAACCGTTTCAGGTCGAGGGTGCTGATGGCGCCGACCGCCTGCCCGGCGCCGACGAACTGGCCCAGCAAGCGCAAGTCGGAGGTGAATGCCTTGACCGTGTGGATCGACCGCCCGGCGGCGGCGAGCGATTCCCCCCAGGCGGAGGTCGCCGCGCTCAATCCGGTCTCTGGGCGGACCTTGCCGTGGCCCGGCGGCTGGCTGCTGGCGGGACCAGTGAGCTGCGAGAAGAGTGGAAGTTCCTCGTGTGTCTTGGTCACCGGTGTCTCCCGATCCACGCTTCGCATAGCCAGCGCAACTGGGGATGATAGTGGAATCGCCCCCAGAGTCAACTGCCCAAGCCCCAATCCGACGGGTTCGATTCGGGCTGAGGCGGCCACTCGATTGGCCTTGACGGGAGCGGACGGAATCGCTATACTCGGCCTACCCATCCCCCCCGGGGGGGGATAAGGCAGAAAGGCCAGGCCGTGGACAAAGCCGAGCGGTTGAAGCGTTTGAAGAGCATCGAAGGGCACGTGCGCGGCGTCGAGCGGATGGTCGATGAGGAGGCGTACTGTATCGACATCATCCGCCAGGTCCAGGCCGTCCAGGCGGCGTTGAACAAGCTCAGCATCGGGATCCTGGATGATCACCTGCATTCGTGTCTGATCACTGCGGTCCAGGGCAACAGCCCGGCCGACCGCGAGCGGGTCTTGGCGGAGATCGCTGAGGTCTACGAAGCCGCCTCCCGCGTCTGAAATCCGTTTCGCCTCAGGAGAGGATGCCATGACCACCATCACCTACAGCGTTCCCAACATCTCGTGCGGTCACTGCGTTCATACCATTCAGACCGAACTCGCCGATCTGCAAGGTGTGCAGCGCGTGGTCGCCTCGGCGGACACCAAGCAGGTGACCGTCGACTTCGACGCGCCGGCCACGCCGAACAAGATCGAATCGCTGCTGGCCGAGATCGACTACCCGGCCGCCAAGTAGCTGCGACCCGCGGCGCGACGGGCGGAGGAGTAGTTCTTTGACCGAAGAGACGCGTCAGATCACGCTGCCGGTCACCGGGATGACCTGCGCCAACTGCGTCTCGACGATTGAGCGCAGCCTGAAGAAGCTGGACGGCGTCGCCGGCGCCACGGTCAACCTGGCCTCCGAGCGCGCCAGCGTGGAGTACGACCCTACCCGGCTGGACGAGAGCGCGATCGTCGAGCGCATCCGCCGCGCGGGGTACGATGTCGCGCTGGGCGAGGCCGAGCTCGGCCTCCAGCGCCTGGCGGACGACAACGACGCCCGACGCCTGGAGCGCGCGCTGGCCGCACTGCCCGGAGTCCAAGAGGCCGTCGTCAGCTTCGCAACCGAAAGCGCCCGCGTGCGCTATGTTCCGACGCTGATCGGACAGGCGGAGCTGCGCCAGGCCGTGCGGGCGGCCGGCTTTACGGCGGTCGAGGACGGGGGCCAGGGCGAGGACGCCGAACGGACGGCCCGCGAGCGCGAGATCGGCCGCCAGCGCCATCTGCTGTACGTCGGATTGGCGTTGACCCTGCCGCTTTTCCTGTTGGCCATGGGTCGGGACTTCGGGTGGGTGCCGCATGCCATCGGGCATGCCGCCTGGTACAACTGGCTGCTCTTCGCGCTGGCGACCCCGGTGCAGTGGTACGTCGGCTGGCAGTACTACAGCGGCGCCTACAAGTCGCTGCGCAACGGCTCGGCCAACATGGACGTCTTGATCGCCATGGGTTCGTCGGCCGCCTACTTCTACTCCATCCCGGTGCTGCTGGGCTGGATCGATGGCCACGTGTACTTCGAAACCGCGGCGGTGATCATCACCCTCATCGTGCTGGGGAAGTTCCTCGAGGCGCGCGCCAAGGGCCGCACCAGCGAGGCGATCCGCAAACTGCTCAGCCTGCAGCCCAAGACAGCCCGAGTCATCCGCGACGGTCGCGAACTCGACCTGCCCATCGATGACGTGCTGGTCGGCGATACCGTCATCGTGCGCCCCGGGGAGAAGATCCCTGTGGACGGGGTTGTGGTCGAGGGGCGTTCGGCCGTCGACGAGTCGATGCTGACCGGGGAATCGATGCCGGTCAGCAAGCGCCCCGGAGACAACCTGATCGGCGCCACCCTGAACAAGCTGGGGATGCTCAGGTTCGAAGCCGTCAAGGTCGGCAAGGACACGGCGCTGGCGCAGATCGTGCGGCTGGTGCAAGAAGCGCAGGGGAGCAAGGCGCCCATCCAGCGTCTGGCCGACCGCGTCTCGGCCGTGTTTGTCCCGGCCGTGATCGCCATCGCCCTGCTGACGTTCCTGGGCTGGTTCTTCCTCGCCCCGCCTCCCACGGGGGATGTCTCGCCTTTCGCCCGCGCCTTGATCAACATGGTAGCCGTGCTGGTCATCGCCTGCCCGTGCGCGATGGGTCTGGCCACACCGACGGCGGTCATGGTCGGGACCGGCAAGGGCGCGGGCATGGGGATCCTGTTCCGCTCCAGCGAGGCGCTCGAACGCGCCGGACGCTTGACGACCGTTGTGCTGGACAAGACCGGCACGATCACGCGCGGGCAGCCGGCCGTGACCGACATCCTGCGCGCCGAGTGGGTGGGCGAGGAGGATGACCTTCTGCGGTTGGTCGCCAGCGCAGAGAAGGGCTCCGAGCATCCGCTGGGAGAGGCCATTGTCGCGGCCGCCGGCGCCCGTTCCTTGATGCTGCAGGCTCCCGACCGCTTTGAGGCGCTGGCCGGGCGCGGGATCGAGGCGAGCGTGGGCGGTCGCCAGGTGGCTGTCGGCACCGCGCGCTGGATGGAGGAGCGCGGGCTGCTTTTGGACGGGCTGCGCCCGCGGCTGGCGGCGCTGCAGGCGGAGGCGAAGACTGTCGTCGCTGCGGCGGTGGACGGGCGCCTGGCCGGCCTGATCGGCATCGCCGACACGGTCAAGGAAGGATCTGCGCAGGCCATCGCCGAGCTGCAGCGCATGGGGCTGGAAGTGGTCATGATCACCGGTGACAACCGGCAGACGGCCGAGGCGGTGGCGCGGCAGGTCGGAATTCGCGCCTCGAATGAAGGGGCCGGCGTGTTGGCCGAGGTGCTGCCCGGAGACAAGGCCTCGGCGGTCAAGGCGCTCCAGGCCGAGGGCCGGGTGGTGGCCATGGTCGGCGACGGGATCAACGACGCCCCGGCGCTGGCGCAGGCGGATGTCGGCATCGCCATTGGCACGGGGACTGACGTG
>DAIRVC010000124.1:0-8106 GCA_036803025.1 Anaerolineales bacterium | reverse complement strand
CAGCGGACCGTCATGCGTCCATGAACAGGAGATTGTGAACGGGAGGGTCTCACAGGGCACTTGAGTCCCTCTCGTCGGGTCAAGGTTGGAGCTCGATCTTGGTCATGGTAAGGATCGATTCTCGGGTAGCTGCTCCTCAGGAGATCATGATGCGGTACCTCAAGATTGGATTGACTGTTCTTGTCCTCGTGCAATCTGCGTGCTCCGGCTTGTCCAGCCCCGCCTCCCCATCGCCCGGTGCCGAACCCGTCGCAGAAACGTTGGCGCCAATGGCGACGGCAGCGATGGAACTACAGCCAACCGCGACGGCAAGCCCGGAACCGTCGCCCACACCGACGCCGGCCGTTCTGGATCTGGAGGTCCTCGAATGGGCCGAATACCCTTATGCCAACCTGGTCGACCCTGGAAACGCAGATACTCGCCTGGAAATCCTGGTCCGCAATCCGAATGACTTCCCGGTCCGAGTAGACGGGGCCCATACGGAGTTGAGATTGCTCAACGAGGCCGGGGAGGTCGTGTACACGAACCCCAATCCGACTCTGTACATCTGGGAGGGTTCCTGGATCCAGGGAGGCGAGACCGCCTCGATTTCCGCCTGCCTGTGCTTCGACACCGACGGAGTCGCACGGCAACCGTGGGAGTCCTTCGAGGTGCTTGCACCACTTGAAGTCGCAATGGGGCTCGCGTACACAACGGATGTGGATGTGAACATCGGCGAGTTCTTCTCCCTCGAGGAAGCCCACCTCGGCGGGGAACAGTTGGGGGCCGAGATCTCCCTGGTGAACACGAGCGCTCAGACACTGAGCAGCTTCGAAGTGCGCGTCATCGCCCGCGACGTCAATGGCCAGTATGTCGGCGTGGCCATCCACGGCTCGTTTGCCGACCGGGACAGCGCTGGGAACAGCGTGAGAATCGAGCCGGGCGCGTCTGGCGGCGGAATCGTCGTGTCAGAGATCGACTATGTGGACGAGCCGCTCCGCTATGAGATTGCCGCGATCGGCATTCTGGCGCAGGAGTAGCAACACGCTGTAGCGTTGATCCCGCCTGATCTGGCCGTTCGCGGGCAGGCGATGTTGAGGAGTCGTGACGGCCTCCATACCCCACGCGGCGTCTCTTCGCACGGCGTTCTTGAACGAGCCGCACATGCCCGCTCGGGAGGCGTTGCACCACGCCCTCGCCACAAGCAAATCCAACCCCTCCCATTTCCGGGGGAGGGGTTGGAGCCGATCTCGGACTAGATGTTCGACACGATGTTCGAGAACACGTTCCCAATGGCTGGGCCGAGCAGCGCCAGAATGACGATGACGACGACCGCGACGAGCACCAGGATCAACGCGTATTCAACCAACCCCTGGCCGCTTGGCCTCACACTCAGCAGCATCTGGATCACCTCCTTTCTGTTTGGTTTCCGATCACCTGCTCAAGCAAGCCGCGCGGCGATGTCTCGGACGGTCAGCGCTATCAGGAGCAGGAGCAGCACGACCATTCCGACGGCGTGCAGACGGCGTTCGAGGTGTGGCGCTAGCCGTCTACGGGCAACGGCCTCGACCAACGCCAACGCTGCCCGGCCGCCGTCAAGCGCCGGCAGTGGCAGCAGATTCACCAGCCCGACTGCCGTGGCCAGCCAGGCGCCCAGGTACAAGACCGGGTAGGCCAGGCGCCAATCGAGGGCGTTGGCCAGCGCCCGGTCGCTGTACTCCTTCAGCCCCAGCGGCCCGACGATCTGCACACTGGCAACGTCCGAACGCCCGCCAATCAGACCGGCTACCGCCTGCACGCTGGCCGCAGCCATCGCGGCGATCGTCTCGCCAGCCCGACGCACTGCGGCCGGGATCGGATATGCGACCAGCTCGCCCTGGGTGTCGAAGCCGGCTGGACCCTCGCCTGGTGGCGGATCCGACCGGAGCACCATCGTCGCCGAGAGTTCTCTTCCGGCGCGATCGAGAACCAGCGTCACTGTCTCACCTGCCCGTGCGCGAAGTGCCTGGCTAAGCGCCTCGGTCGATGTGACCTCGTCGTCGCCCAGCGCCAGAATCAGGTCGCCGGCCCGCATTCCCGCCTGGGCTGCCGGTGAGTCGGGGGTGACCGCCACCACGCGGACCCGGTCCGGCCATTGCGTGGCGAAGCCCGTTGTGAGCAAGACCAGCGCCAGGAGGAGGTTGGCGGCCGGGCCGGCCACGAACACGCCGACACGTTTCCAGGACCCGCTCGCGGCCAACCCGCCCGACACCGACGGGTCGAACTCGCCCGCCGGTCGGATGAACCCGCCCAGCGGGAGCAGGTTGAGGCTGACCCGCGCCTGGCCCAGTCGCCCTAACCACAGCAGGCGAGGCGGGAGGCCGAAGCCGATCTCCTCCACCCGTACCCGGCATGCGAGCGCCGCGGCCAGATGACCGGCCTCGTGCGCGCCGATCACCAGGCCGAGGAGGAGGACGAAGAACCCCAGGAACAGCGCTGTCGTCATACGATCAGCCTCTTGGCGCCGATTCTAGTGTCGCGCCGGGCCCGGCGCAGGCTACCAGTCGGCATAGTTGCCGAACGAGCGCGTGATGTCGAAGTAGACGGTGTAGGTCTCCCCGTTCGGCCGCTCCCATACCATGACATCATAGGAACGCCCGCCGACCTGGCTCAGGCTCTGGCTGACGAGCGTGCACGTCGGGCAGTGCGGGATGATCCAAAAGTACTCGACGCTGATCGCTTCCTCCTCGTATTCGGCCTCGATCACCACTGCGGTCTCGAGGGTGTGCCCGTCGTGCCCGCGGCCGTCCTGGACCGGTAAGCTCAGGTAGCCGTAGACGAACGGTGAAGCCGCCATCAGCAGGCAGGCAGTCATTCCCAAAGCCATCCCCAGAAGTATGAATTTGATCCGTCGCATGTCGTCCTCCCTTCCCGCGGCGTTCCGCTTGCCAGCAGCCCGCCGCATGCCATAATGCGGATGTCCACCGACCCCAGCGTACGCTAGGCTGGCCGGCGCTTCTGCCGAGAATCTGCCGAGTTGACCGTGACGCATCCGAAAGTGACTGACCCGTTCTCGCGCCGCTCGGTCCGGCAGGCCCTGCGAGTCTGGGAGAGTTCGCCGCGTCTGGGTGAACATCCCATTGCGTCACTGGAGATGGTCGAGGTTCGCCGGCGGGCGGCCGGCTACCGAGAGACTTCCGTTGGCCGCGGGGTGGCGCTCCGGGATCTGTTGCGCGCTGGGATGGAGGGCCTGGGGGGCCAGGACGACCCTGACCGCGGGATGGCGATCCTGCGCGGGCTATACCTGGAAGGGCGGTCCGTCGCCTACTTGTGCGACCGCCTCGGCATCGCCCGCTCGACCTGTGACCATGGGCACGCTGCGGGCCTCGATGCTTTGGCGGACCAGCTGCGCGAGTGGGCCGAGGGCGGGCTTCCAGCGGGCCTACGCGCACCCTCCGTGACCTCAACGGCGCCGGGGGCCCCATTTCTTGCCCCGCCACTCCCCGCTCACCCGCTGATCGGACGGGAGTCGCTCCTGGAGGTTTGCCGCGAGCGCCTGCTCACACGCGGTCTCCTGGTCCTGTCGGGCCTTCCGGGCGCAGGCAAGACGGCCCTGGCGCTTGCCCTGGCGCACGATCCCGCAATTCGCAAGGCGTACCCCGAAGGCGTCCTCTGGTCCGGCCTTGGCCAATCCCCGGACCTTGCCGCCAGGGTAGGGGTGTGGGCGGTCGCGCTCGGATGGCCGCTGGAAGCATTGGCCGGCATCTCGGCGCTGGAAGATCGGGCCCGCCTGCTCCAGGCCGCGCTGAGCAGCCGACGGCTTCTGCTCGTGCTGGACGACGTGTGGACCCTGCCACACGCCCAGGCGATGCGGCTCGGAGGTGATGAGGCCGGCCATCTGATCACCACCCGCTCGCCAGCACTGGCCGCGGAATTGGCCAGCGACGATTGGGTGACTGTGCCCGAGTTGGAGACGGATGCCGGCCGCGCGCTGCTCAGCTACTTTGCCCCGACGGTCGTTGAGGACCGGGTCCGAACGGCCGAGCGCCTGGTCGAGGCGGTCGGGGGATTGCCGCTGGCGCTTGTCCTCGTCGGTCGGCACCTGCGTGCCGAGGGTCGGCTGGCACAGGCTCGTCGACTTGACGCGGCCCTGGAGCGCCTGGCGAGCCCCGAGGCTCGGTTGGACCTGGCGGAGACGCGTTCCGCACTCCAGGCGCAGCCGTCGCTTCCTCTCGATGCGTCGATCACATTGCGCACTGTGCTGGCCCTGAGCGGGGCGGCCCTCAGTGACGGTTCCCGCCGCGCGCTGGCCGCGCTGGCGGTCTTTCCACCCAAGCCGAATACGTTCTCCGAAACGGCGGCGACGGCTGTGTCGGACGCGACGCCGGCCGACTTGGACGCCCTTGTGGACGCGGGGTTGCTGGAGCCCGTCGGCGGCAACCGCCTGACTCTGCACCCGACGATCTCCGACTATGCCGCCGGGCTGGGCGACACGGCACAGGCCGGGCGGCGCCTGGTGGCGCACCTTGCTGCGCTTGCCCTGGCCCAGGCCGAGGCCATCGAAACCCTCGCCGACGATGAGGCCAACGCCTTCGCTGCATTGTCTTTCGCCAGGCAGCGAACGTGGGTTGACGACCTGAGCCGCCTTGTCCACGCCTGGTTCCCATACTTCGAGGGCACCGGACATCTTTCGCCTGCGCTCCCTTTCCTTGAGGGTGCGGTACAGGCCGCACGAGAACCAGGTGCACAACAAGATGCGCTGGGGGATCTCGCTCGCGCCGAACTCCAGCTGGGGCACTATGCCGAAGCAGCCGGGCATGCCGCCGAGGGCCTGGCGCTTGCCCGCACTGCCAGCGACCGGCGCGGGGAGTGTGTCTTTCTCAAGACGCTGGGCCTCGCCGCGGCGGCGCAAGGGCAGTACCTGCCGGCCTTGGGTCTTTGGGAGCAGGGCCTGGAGATCGCGGAAGCCGCCGATCTGACGGCGGAGCAGGCTGCGCTCTTGGCCAACATGGGGTCGATCCTGGCCAAGCAGGGCCAGGCCAAGCGTGCAGAGGCGCGCACCCGACAAGCGCTGTCACGGGCGAGAGCCATCGGGGACCGCCGGCTCGAAGGGACGTTGCTCGCGAACCTGGGCGTCCTGGCGGCACAACGGGGCGACCTGGTGCGGGCCGAGCCGCTGTTCTCCGAGGCACTTGAACTGGCCCGGGCAAGAGGGGCGCGCGCGACAGTGGTCGCCCTCCTGACAAACCTGGGCGCGCTGGCCCACGACCAGGGCGATGAGACGGCGGCGGAAGCTCGGTTCAATGAGGGGCTGGCAGTCGCACGAGAGATCGGCGACCCTGCGCCACTAGCTCAGCTGCTGGCTAACCTGGGCCGGTTGGCCGCAGCCCGGGGCGCTCTTGACCGGGCCGAGAGCCTCTACCAGGAAGGGCTCGGCCTCGCCCGCCGCACCGGCCACCGCGAGAATCTGGCTCTGCTGCTGATCAATGCGGGTGCTTTGGCCCGTCTGCGCGGCCGGCCTCGGGAGGCCAGGACACTGCTTGAAGAAGCCCTGAGCCTTTCCCAGGGCCTGGGGCATGAGCGCTACTCGGCCGCCGCGGAAGCGGAGCTTGCGGAGCTCTAGCCCGCTCGGGCATTGCGACCATCTGATCGGTCATCCTAGGGATTCGTGGTGGCGGGGCGTGCCCGGCTGCCGAGAGTTAGCCCACGAACAACCGGCTTGCTGACCGATCAACAAGCCGCGCGGGTGTGCGAGCCGCCTTATGCCAAGATCCCGGGGACTCGCGGATCGGCGGCTGGTAGGTCCTGGGGGAGCCGCCCTCCAACTCACCTCGTCGATCCAGCCAGCCGAGGCTCTAGATATTCTGAACGGCATTAGGACGCCCTCTCACCGCGCCCGCAAGACCTGAGTCCGCAGATTGACGCATGCGCTGCCTCTGCCCTCCACACTCCGTGCGCGGGCCGCCCTCCATACTCATCCGACTGTTTGGGCGGTGAGGGCCCGCGCCTGCCGCGCGGAAGCCCGTGGCGATTGACAACTGAGACCATTCTGCTTATCGTATCCCCCATCCCCTGGCCTCCCGGCAACGAGTGACGCCCAGGGCCGTGTCCCTGCCACTGGGCTCGCCCGGCGTGGATGTGAGGTTTGCATGGCCGATTCGGCGATCGACCTTCGCCGCATGTCGAATCAAATCCGACGCGATATCCTTGAGATGATCTACCTGGGAGGGGGAGGACACCCGGGTGGATCCCTGTCCTCGGTCGAGATCCTTGTCTGCCTGTACTTCAGCATCCTGCGCCTGCGCCCGGATGATCCGGGCTGGCCCGAACGGGATCGGCTTGTTCTTTCCAAAGGCCACGCCGCGCCGGCTCTGTATGCCGCTATGGCCCGGCGCGGCTACTTTCCCGTTGACCAGCTACGGACATTCGGCCAGCCGGGCTCGGCCCTTCAAAAGCACCCGGACATGCGGCGGCTCCCCGGGGTCGAGCTCTCCGCCGGTTCCCTGGGACATGGGCTGTCCGTCGCCGTCGGAATGGCATTGGCGGATCAGATCGATGGCAAGGATCGCCGGGTCTACGCGCTGATCAGCGACGGCGAATGCCAGGAGGGCCAGGTCTGGGAAGCAGCCATGGCTGCCAGCGCCTTTGGGCTCGACCGCCTGATCGCCGTGATGGACTGCAACCGTATGCAGGTCGACGGCTTCATCGACGACATCATGCCGATTCGACCCGTCGATGCCAAGTGGCGGGCGTTCGGCTGGGCCGTCGAGCAGGTCGATGGACACGACCCATACGCGCTCGAGCAGGCGTTTGCCGCCGCCCGGGAATCGGATGGCCGGCCGCACATCATCCTGGCCGACACCGTCAAGGGCAAAGGGGTCTCGTTCATCGAGAATCGGGTCGAGTGGCATTCGCACCCGCTGTCGGAGGAGCAGTACCACAGCGCGCTGGCCGAACTTGACGCCAACGAGGGGGCGCCGGCATGAGCACCGCCTTCGTTGACAAACCCTACGGCACCGCCCTGGCCGAGTTGGGCGAACGCTTTCCACAGCTCGTTGTCCTGGATGCCGATCTGCAACGCGCCACCGAGACCGAGTTGTTCCAGTCACGCTTCCCGGAGCGCTACTTCAACCTGGGCGTTGCCGAGGCCAACATGGTCTGCGTCGCCGCGGGATTGGCGCTGTCGGGGAAGATCGCGGTGTGCGGCAGCTTCGCCTGCTTCATGAGTCAACGCGTCTGCGATCAGGTCGTCCTTTCGGTCGCCCACTCGAATGCCGACGTGAAGCTGATCGGTGTGGAGGCCGCGCTGTCGTCCGGCAGTAACGGCGCTACGCATCAGGGCATGCTCGACCTGGCCATCCTGCGCGCCATCCCCAATATGACCGTCTTCGTGCCGGGAGACGCAACCGAGACCCACGCCATCCTTGAGTATGTGGTCAGCCATCCCGGGCCCGCCTACTTGCGGGTGCCTCGACGCCGGGCGCCGGTGCTGATCGACCCGTCCACGTTCCGTTTCCGCCCGGGCCGAGCGGTGCGCATGCGACCGGGAACGGACATCACCCTGATCACCTTTGGGATGATGCTGCCCCGCTGCCTGGCGGCGGCTGACACGCTCCAACAGGAGGGCATCTCCGCCCGCGTGGTCAACATGTCGAGCATCAAGCCACTGGACGAGTCCGAGATCCACCTGGCGGCCGAAGAGACAGGGGCTCTCGTCGTTGCCGAGAATCACAACGTCCTGGGCGGCCTCGGCGGCGCCGTGGCCGAGGTCATCGGCGAGACGTGCCCGGTGCCCGTCGTGCGGATCGGGGTGCGCGACCGGTTTGGGGAAGTCGGACCGGCCGACTGGTTGGCCGAGGAGTTCGGCATGAGCGCGGCCCACATCGTCGATGCGGCGCGCCGGGCACTGCAGCTGAAGGGACGCCGGGCTCAGTCGGTCAAGTAAGCCACGTCCATGTGCAGGATCTGAGCAGACTTGGCCAGCTCGCCCGCCAAATCGGTGTGAACCAAACCGAAGTGATGGCAGGTGCCCAGAGCGTCGATCCGCTCGAAGTAGCGCTGCAAGGGCACGTTGGGCTGGAAGACGGTGTGCTCGTAGTGCACGGGCCGAGCCGGGGTGTCGACCGAGACGCCGCGGGCGAGCGCGTG
>DAIRVC010000123.1:0-8115 GCA_036803025.1 Anaerolineales bacterium | reverse complement strand
CGATGTATCCGCGCGGGATCACGTGCACCACCTGCCGGTTGTAGGGCAGCGCCACGGAGCGGGCCGCATCCAGCGCCCGTCCGATGTCATCCGGGCTGATCGTCCGTCCGGCGACGCCCGACATGCCCTTGCTGTTCAGCGACGAGATCTGGCCGCCCGACAGGCTGACCAGCGCCGAGGTGATCTCGAAACCCGAGCTGCGCTCGGCCTTGTCCTTGGCCGCCTCGACCGCCTTGGCCACGCCCTCCAGGCTGACCACCCCGCCCTTGCGCATGCCGAGCGACGGAACCGTCCCGACGCCGATGACGCGCAAGTGCCGCTCGGCGTCCAGGTGCCCGACCAGAGCGCACACCTTGCTGGTGCCGACATCGAAGCCGACAAAGATCGGTTCGTCGCTGCCGATTAGGGCAGACACTGGTTACCTCTCCAACCTGTAGTACGGCGCGGCCGCGTCCTCGACACTGACCAGGGCCGGCTGAATGGCTCGGGCGGTCAGATTGGCCGCCAGAGCCGCGTACATGCGCACTTTGACCACCATATCTCCACCCGTTCCAAAGTAGGCCGACCAGCCGCGCGGGTCTTCGAAGCCCAGGCCGCGCGCCGGATCGAACTGCAAGGGATTGGCCTCCGGGATCAGTGAGCTCAGCACGGCCGCCGCCTGCAGGACCTCTGCCGGGATGGCCGGCGCCAGTGGATCTTCGGAAATCGCCAGAACCTGCGTCTCACTGATCACTTCGACCACCCCTGGCCACTCCCCATGGGGTGCATAAGCGATGCCATCCGCACTGATCCACCACGGCCGCCCGGCATCGGTCCAGATCGCCATCGGCTGGCGCTCGACGACTGCCAGCTCCACCCGGTTGGGCCAGCGCACGGCCGTCTGGGCCGCCGCCACCTCGGGATAGGCCATCAGGCGCCCGAGCACCGCCTGCGGGTCGACCAGGAAGATCGATTGGCCGTCGACGGCGGCGATCGATTGAAGCTGGCCATCGCTGAGGATGCGATTGCCGGCCACGGCCGCCTCGGCCACATGGAAGGCCGGGGCGCTCAGCAGGAACACGATCAACGCCACACTCCCGGCGAGCAGGACGAAGGAGAGCGCCCGCGGGCCGGGGCGTACGATCGGGATGGCCGGCAGGCGGATCTCCGTCCCCAGCTCGACGGGCAGGGTCAGGTCGTAGCGGCGGCGCGGGCGCCGACCGCGGCGCAGCTTGCGGCGCGGCTCGCGCGGGGCGCGCTCGACGACCCGCTCGTCGCGCAGCCGTCGCATGCGCACCTCTTCGGCGCGCGTCTCACCGGCCAGCGCCCGTTCGGTGAGCGTCATCCGGCGCCTCCGTAGGTCCGCAGCAACCGGTCCTTCTGTGCCTGGCGCTCGAGCGCCAACTCGATCAGGCGGTCCATCAGCGCCGGGTAGGCCAGCCCGCTGGCCTCCCACAGCTTCGGGTACATGCTGATCTGCGTGAAGCCGGGCAGCGTGTTGAGCTCGTTCATGTACAGCTTGCCGGTCTTGCGCTCCAGCAGGAAATCGGCGCGCGCCATGCCCGCGCCGTCAATGGCTTCATAGGCGGCGATCGCCAATCGGCGAGCCTCCTCGGCCGTCTCTTCATCGATCGGCGCCGGGATGCGCAGCTCGGAGGCGTCGTCGATGTACTTTGCCCGGTAGCTGTAGAACTCGTCGCTCGGGACGATTTCGCCGGGTACCGAAGCCTCCGGCTCCTCGTTGCCCAGCACGCTCACCTCGATCTCGCGCGCCTCCAGGCCCTGCTCGACGATCACTCGCCGGTCGTAGCGGGCGGCGTCGATCAAGCCCTCGAGAAGGTCGCTGGCGGAGCGGCACTTGCTCACCCCGACGGACGAGCCGAGGTTGGCCGGCTTGGTGAACAGCGGGAACGGGCCGGCCTGGGCCGCCTGCCGTACCGCCGCTTCGGGATCGGCGGCGATCAGCGTCGAGAAGACCAGCGAAGAATCGACCACCGGGATGTTGTGCGCCCGCATGACCTGCTTGAAAAGGGCCTTGTCCATCGCCACCGACGAGGCGAGCACCCCGGCGCCGACATAGGCGATGTCGGCCATCTCCAACAAACCTTGGAGCGTGCCGTCCTCGCCGAAGGTCCCGTGTGTCACGGGGAAGACGACGTCCAGATCGACCGCCTTCTCGAACCCGCCGGCCCCGCTCCAGCGGAACAATCCGCGCCGACCCGGCTCGCCCAGGATCGCCACTCGTTCGAGCGACTCGGGCTTGCCCTGGCGGAATGCCTGCAGCGCATTCTCGCCGCTGTACCACTGCCCCTCACGAGTGATCCCGATGGGGGTGATGTCGTACTTGTGCGCGTCGAGGTTGGCCAGAACGGAACTGGCCGACATCAGGGAGACCTCGTGCTCCCCCGAGCGCCCGCCGAAAACCACTCCCACGCGCAGCCGGCCGGTCACAGGACGCCTCCGCCGGCGTGCCGGCCGGGGATCCAATCGCCCAGGAGCTCGATTTCCAGGTCTAGCTGGACGCCGAATCGCTCGAGCACGCGAGCCTGCGCCGCCTGGATCAGCCCCCAGACGTCGGCAGCCTTGGCTCCGCCGCAGTTGATGAAGAAATTGGCGTGCTTCTCGCTGATCTCTGCCATCCCCATCCGCAGGCCTTTGAGACCGGCCGCCTCGATCAACCGCCCGGCGAAATCCCCCGGAGGGTTGCGGAACATCGAGCCCATGCTCGCACCCGCAGGCTGGGTCTGCTGCCGATGGGCTGCATACTCCGCCATGCGCGCCTTCACCGCGTGAAGGTCGGCCGGGTCCAGCTGGAACGTCGCCGAGAGGACGACGGCCTTGCCGGGGTTGCGTTTCAGCCAACTTTCCCGGTAGCCGTAGCCCAGCCGCTCCGGAGTCCAGGCTGCGATCTCTCCTTCGGGTTGCAAGATCTCGGCCAAGGCCAGGCACCCGGCCGTGTCCGCTCCATGCGCTCCGGCGTTGCCGACCACCGCACCGCCGACGGTCCCGGGGACCGTGGCCGCCCACTCCAGGCCGCTCCAGCCGCGCTCGGCGGCCAGCCGCGCCAGCACGCCCAGCGAGGCGCCCGACTCTGCCCAGGCGGTCGTCTCGGCCGCTTCGAAGCGCATGTCACGCGCCTCATTCAAGATCACCACCTCACGCACGCCCTCGTCCGCGACCAGCACGTTCGATCCGCTCCCCAGCACCCGGAAGGCGACTCCCGCCGCCCACAATTGGCGCGCCGCCTCGGCCAGTTCGGCGGCCGTGCGCACTACCAGCAGGAAATCGGCCGGTCCGCCCAGGCGGGACGACGTGTGTCCTGCAAGGCTGACCCCCTCCTGCAGGCGGCCGGCGAACGCGGCCCGGACGGCCGCCGTCGCCTCCGCCGGGAGAACGCCCTCGTTCACAATCGGCGGACTTTCTCGATCAACCTGCCGAGCAGGTCTTCATCCGGGAGCAAGTACTCAAGCGTGCCGCCCGCGGCGGCATGCATCGGCTCTTGCGCCCGTTTGGCGGCCAGGCGCAAGCGCAGTTCCATGCGCCGGTCGACCTCGAACACTTTTCGGTTCGTCTTCTTGGCCTTCATCGCGCTACCCTCCTTGGCGCGTCGTGCGCGCGTGCAGCAGCATGCGGCCGATCTCGTTGCCGTCCCCGGCGCTCAGGGTCACCACCACGGCCGGGGAGATCACTCGCCGATCGAGCTCGCTCGCGGCTTCTGCCAACCGTTCGACGAATCGAACATCGGCATGCTGGATGCGCTGGGCCACTCGGGCCCCGTCAATGTCCGGATCGGGAGCCTCGCGCGAGGCGAAGATCTCCGTCACCAGCACGTGGTCGGCATCCACGAACGCCTGCGCGAAATCCTCCAGCAAGGCACGGCTGCGAGAGTACGTGTGCGGCTGGAAGACCGCCCAGATCTCGGCCCCGGGAAATCGACGCCGGGCGGCTGCCAGCGTGGCGCGGATCTCGGTCGGGTGATGGGCGTAGTCGTCGACCACGGTCACTCCTGCTACCTCGCCCACCACTTCGAAGCGCCGCCTGACACCATGAAATTCCGTCAGCGCCTGGCGCGCCTCGGAGAAACGCACGCCCAGTCGATCGACCGCGGCCAGCGCCGCCAGGCTGTTGAGGACATTGTGGACACCGGGGAGGCGGTTGCGCGCCAGACCCTGATCGACCCCGGCTTTGACCACCAGGAAGTCGGAACCGCCGGCCGTGTTGTATCGCAGTTCGTCCGCCCGCCAATCCAGACCCGGGCCGAACCCGTAGCGGACCACCTCCCCGCTGCCCGGCTGCAGCGTGGAGGCGACCGCGTCTTCGGCACATACGATCAGCGTACCTTCCACCTGCCCGGCGAAGGTCCGGAAGGCCGCCTGGAAGTCCTGCGGCGTCGGATAGCAGTCGGGATGGTCGTGCTCGACGTTGGTCACGACCGCCAGGCTGGGCCGCAGGGCCAGGAACGCCCGGTCGTATTCGTCCGCCTCGATCACGAAATGCTCGCCCCGGCCGAGGCGGGCGTTGGTGCCGAAGTCCTCCAGCGTGCCGCCGGCGATGAACGTCGGCGAGCGGCCGGCCTGGTCGAGGATCCAGGCGATCAAACCGGTCGTGGTCGTCTTCCCGTGCGTCCCGGCTACAGCCACCGTCTGTTGGCCGGCGGTCAGCTCGCCCAGGTATTCATTGCGGCGAACGACGCGCGCGCCGGCCCGCCGCGCCGCGACCACCTCGGGGTTGGAATCGGGGACCGCCGACGAGACGATGACCAGCTCGGCGCCGGCGACGTTCTCGGCGCGGTGGCCATAGACGACGCGCACACCCAGCGCCGCCAGCGCCTCCGCGTAGGGCGAACTGGCCTGATCCGAACCGCTCACAATCTCGCCTCGCTCCGCAAGGATCCGGGCGATTGCCGATAGACCTGTTCCACCGATGCCCACCAGATGCACCTTGCGACTCATACGAACACGACGATGATGAAGACGAAGACCACGCCGACGGCGAAATACACCTGCGGGATGGCCAGCAGACTGGGCGGCAGCACTTCCACCAGCTCCTGGATCTGCAGCGCCAGCTCCGTACCTTCTTGCGGCGGGATGATCAGATTGGTCGGGTACCCGGATTGGTGCAGGTAGAACCAGAGTGAACCGACGAGCAAGTACCCGTTCAGCCCGCCCATCAGAAGCCCGAGCAGGAGTTCCTCCAGGCGCTCGCGCGCCAGCTTGGGCTGCAGGGCGCGCAGGTGCGGCGTCTGATAGCCGAAGAAGGCCAGCAGGATGAGGAGCACCGAGCGGATGGCGAACTGCGTCCCGCCCGGCTGCAGGAAGAGCGCCGTGCGATACGGCTCGATGTAGGTCTCCAGGATCGCGTTCAAGAACAATCCCAAAACGATGGCGCTCGTGACCAGGAGTTCCTTGGCCCAGCCGCGCATGGCGCCGATGATGGCGAACAGGATGACCAGCATCCAGAACAGCACGACCAGGCTAATCACCGCTGCCGCTCCGGCCTGGCACCAGGCGTTCGATCTCGTCGGCGATGGCGGCGGCCGCCTGCGGCCGCGCCAGACGGCGGGCCGCCTCGCCCATGGTTGCTAGCCGCGGCCGATCGTCCAAAAGCGCCAGCACCGTCGAGGCCAGAACCTGGGCCACCGCGCTGTCGTCCACCACGAGCGCCGCGCCGCGCTCGGCCAGGTAGCTGGCATTGTCTTTCTGGTAGCGCCAGGCGTGCGGATACGGAACGAGCACCGCCGGCAATCCGAAGAGCGGATACTCTCCCAGGACCGAGGCCCCGGCGCGTGAGACGACCAGATCGGCGGCGGCCAACGCCGGGCCCATCTCCTCGTGCAGGTAAGCGTACGGGCGGTAGTCCGCGGCGAGGCGCGCCGGCAGGCGCACCCGCACCGCCTCGACCTCCGGCCAATCCAACTCACCGGTAATGTGGATCACCTGCGTCCTGGCCAGGAGTGTGTCGAGACTGCCCCATACAGCGCGGTTGATCGATCGCGCCCCCCGGCTCCCGCCGGAGACCAGGAGAACGGGGCGCGTGGGATTGAGGCCGAGTCGGCCGCAGGCCACATCCTTGGGCATCGGCACCAATTCGGGCCGGGTCGGATAGCCCGTCACCACGACTCGCTTCCTGGGCAGGAAGGCCTGGGTGGCCTCGGTCGTGGCTGCCACCACGTCCGAGAGTCGGGCGACGACCTGCAGGGCCAGCGCCGGCTCGATGTCGGGAACGTATGCCAGCTTGGGCACGCCGGTCGAGGCCAACGCGACCGGTACACCGACAAAGCCGCCGGTGAAGAGCACCGCCTGCGGCCGAAAGCTCCGCACGATGGCACGCGCCGCGCGAACACCGCGTGCCAGGCGCGCCAGATTGCCCGGCAGGGCACGCCAGCCGACGCCGTGGACTCCCGCCGCCGGCACAGACGTGTAGTTCACGCCTGCCCGCTGCACCAGGGAAGCCTCCATCCCGCCCTCGCCGCCCACCCAGAGGACATCAGCGCGTCCGCCGAGCGCGCGCACGATGGCTAAGGCGGGATACACGCCTCCCCCCGTGCCGCCAGCCGATACCAATAGTCGCCACATGTCCCGGTTGACCGACCTCTAGCGGCGCGCGCCGCGAGACGTTCAACAGCAGCCCGACCGCGGTCAGGCTGGTGACCAGGATCGAGCCGCCGTAAGAGAAGAACGGCAGGGCATTGCCGGCGAACGGCAGCAGCCCCAGGAGAACCGACATGTTGACCAGCGCCTCCACGCCGATCCAGAAGGTCACCCCGCCGGCCAGAAGCATCGTCAGGCGTTCGGTCGAATCGGCCGCGATCCGGAACCCGCGCCACAGAAACAGGCAGAACAGGGTCAACACCGCCAGCGCGCCGATCAAGCCCAGCTCCTCGCCGATGATGGCGAAGATGCTGTCGGTGTGCGGCGCCGGCAACAGACCGAACTTGGCCCGGCTCGCCCCAAGTCCGCGACCGACGATCCCGCCGGAGTAGAAGGCCTGCAACGATTGCTGGACGTGATAAGAAGCCTGCTCGATGTCGACCAGACCGGCCGTGTAGTCCTGCCAACGCTGCCGGCCGGTGTTGGTGAGCCAGATCAGGACGTAGCCCACCACGCCGCTCCCGCCGATCAAGAGCACGTAGCGCGAGGCTGGCGCTCCGGCCAGGTAGAACATCGCCAACGCCACGGCGCCGGCGGTGAGCACCGCGCTCAGGTCCGGCTGGAGCAGGATCAGGCCGCCGACGATCCCGATGATCATGATCAGCGGGACAAAGCCCTCGCCCCACTCGCTCAGCCGTTCCCCCTTCGACTCCATCCACACCGCCAGGTAGATGATGAGCGCCAGCTTGGCCAGCTCCGACGGTTGGACCGAGCCGCTCAGGAACGCGCGCCGCGGCGTATCGCCGGTGCTGAGAAGCAAGACCGCGATCAACGCCGCGATCGAGAGCAGGATGACCGGCAAGGCCGCGCGGCGCAGCCAGCTGAGCGGGATCCAGGCAGCAGCGATCAGCGCGAACAGGCCGATGACCAGGTTGACCAGCTGGCGGCGAAAGAGCGCGGTCGGATCGAGATACAGCCGCCAGGAGACGTCCCAACTGGCCGAGTAGAGCATCACCATCCCGAACCCGACCATGACCGCCACCAGGATCAGGATCCAGGCGTCCAAGCCGAACGGGCGCCGGTTGCGCTGTGCGCCGACCGTCTTCCCGGGCGAGGTGAGCACCGACTCGCTCATAGGCCCTGCACCAGATCGCGGAAGCGCTCGCCGCGGGCGGCGAAATCGGCGAAGGCATCGAAGCTCGTGCCGCCGGGCGCCAGCAAGACCACCTCGCCCGGCCGCGCCGCAGCCACGGCGGCCTGGACAGCCGACTCGAGATCCGCGCACAGCCGCATTTCGAATTCGGGACTGCGGCTCCCGACGGCCTCGATCGCCCGGGCGATCTTGGGCGCCGCTTCACCGAACAGGACCAGCGTGCGGACGCGGCGGGTGACCAGCTCGGCGAACGACTCCCAGGGCAGATCCTTGTCACGCCCGCCGGCTAAGAGCACCAGCGGTTCGTCGAAGGAGCGGATGGAGGCGATCGCCCGCTCTGGCGCGGTGGCGATCGAATCGTTGTACCAGTCCACCCCGCGGACACGACGGACG
>DAIRVC010000122.1:0-8138 GCA_036803025.1 Anaerolineales bacterium | reverse complement strand
TTCACGCCCACGGTCACGCCTTCCCTCGGGCCGCAGATCGAGACCCCCACGCCGACCCCGACCGCCACCGCGACCGAGACCCCCACTTCGACCCCGGGGTGAGCACGTGCCCGCGGCGGCCCCGTCACAGCCCGAGCACAAAGCCTCTTCGCCAGCGCACCTGAGCGGGCGTGGGTACACGCTCCGCGGTTGGGCACGCCGGCATGGGCCGGTAGGCGCCGCGCCCGAATTCGATTGAGGCCAGTGTGTTGATCGACCGGATACCCCCCGTGTCTTCGCACCTGCGCGTCCTCGTGATCGCCGATGATCCCCTGGCCCGCAGCAGCCTTATCGCCTCGCTCGAAAACGCTGGCGGGTTGCAGGTCATCGGCCAAGGAAATTCCGATGACGATGTCGGGCAGCTGTGCCGCCAGACGGATCCGTCGGTCGTTCTTTGGGATCTGGGGTGGGGGGCCGGGCGAGAGTCGCGGGGGCTCGATGGGTTGTCAGCCCTGGAGCTACCGGTCGTGGTTCTGGCAGCCGACGGGGAAGCGGCTTCGAATGCGTGGGCTGCCGGGGTGCGCAACCTGTTGCCGCGCCAGGTTGAGCCGGACACGCTGGCGCGCGCGCTGTCGGCCGCCGCCGACGGACTGACCGTACTGGATGCCTCGCTGGTCGGCGGACTCCTGCCTCCCGCCGGGCCGGGGGAGCACGACGAAGCGGAACCTCTGACGGCGCGCGAGATCGAGGTGCTCAGGCTCTTGGCCGAGGGCTTGCCCAACAAAGGCATCGCCGCCCGGCTGGGCGTCAGCGAGCACACCGCCAAGTTCCACGTCAATGCCATCCTGCGAAAGCTGGGTGCTCAGAGTCGCACCGAGGCGGTCGTCCGGGCCACGCGTCGCGGCTTGATCCTCCTTTGATCTCCGGCCGGCTCCAAGCAGTAACCTCCCATAGATTGCGCATTGCCCAGGCGGTCAAGCAATTGGCCGCGGATCTGGCCAGGACCTATCCGTTCGGGTAGGTCGCGGCTGGCCAATCGAGGGATTCCCCTTCTGTCGCCCTTCGGCTATGGTGGGACCAGATGAGGATGCGGAGGTGGATCATGTCAGGTGCACTCAAATCCCTCTCGGACGCACTGGCAGGCGCGGTTGAGTCGCTCGGTCCCGGCGTGCTGCGCGTCGAGGCGCGGCGCCGGCTGCCGGCCAGCGGCGTGGTCTGGCCGGGTGACGGCCTGGTGGTGACTGCCGACCATGCGGTCGAGTTCGATGAGGAGATCAGTCTGGGTCTTCCGGACGGCCGCTTAGTCGGCGCCATGCTGGTCGGGCGGGATCCGACGACCGATCTGGCGCTCCTCAAGGCCGAGGCCAAGCTATCAGCGCCCGCCTGGAAGGGAACGCAGGACCTGCGCGTCGGGCACCTGGTGCTGGCGCTGGGACGCCCGGGGCGCACGGTCCAGGCGACATTGGGGATCGTCAGCGCACTGGGCGAAGCCTGGCACTCGCCCGGCGGTGGGCAGGTCGACCGCTTCCTGCAGACGGATGTGACGATGGCGCCCGGCTTCTCCGGCGGCGCCCTGGTGAGCGCTGAGGGCGAGGTCCTGGGACTCAACACATCCGGCCTGCTGCGGGGGCTGAGCATGGCGCTGCCGACCCCGACCATCGAGCGCGTCGTCGCCGGGCTGACCGCCCATGGTCGCATCCGACGCGGCTACCTCGGCATCGGCGCACAATCGGTGCATTTGCCGGAGGCGCTGGCCGCCCGACTCGGCCAGCCCCTTGGGCAGCTATTGCTGTCCGTGGAGCCGGGCGGCCCCGCGGACAAGGCCGGGCTGCTCCTGGGCGATGTCATCGTGGCCTTCGACGGCGCGCCGGTCCAGCGCATGGACGATCTGGTGGCCCTGCTGACCTCCGAACGGGTGGGCCAGCCTGCACGCATCCGGCTGATCCGAGCGGGCGCCGAGGAAGAGCGCACGATCATCGTCGGCGAGCGGCCTCGGGCGGAGGCACGGCCGTGAACACGCTGGTTGAACAGATCAATGAGGACCTGTCAGCGATCGTTGCCCGGGCCCAGGCGGGGTTGGTGCAGATCCGCAATGGACATCTCGGCGCCGGTGCCGGCGCGGTCTGGCATCCGGATGGGCTGATCGTAACCAACGCCCACGTCGTCCGCCTCCGCCGCCCGGCGATCGTGCTGGCGGACGGGCGGACCATTCCCGCGCGGCTGTTGGCGGTGGACACTGACAACGACCTGGCTGCGCTGGAGGTCGAAGAGCATGGCCTGCCGTCGGTCAGCCTGGGAGCATCCCGGCAGGTGCGCCCCGGCCAATGGGTGGTTGCGATCGGACACCCGTGGGGGGTGCAGGGTGCGGCCACAGTCGGTGTGGTCATCGGTCAGGGGAATGACCTGCCGGGCGTGTCCGCCGGGCGGCGGGAGATCCTGGCCGTCAGCCTGCATCTGAGGCCCGGGCACTCCGGCGGCGTCGTCGTGGATGAGTCGGGCAGAGTCGTGGGGATCAACACCATGATGGCGGGGCCGGACGTCGGGCTGGCCGTCCCGGTCGATGTCGCCAAGCGGTTCGTCAAGCGAGCGCTGGGAAGCCGCGCGCCAACGAGCAACTGAGACACGGACACGGATCGATGGAACCGCCCGGACGCACATGTCCGGGCGGTTCGTCTGTCTGCGGCGTGGATCGTAGAACAGACTGCGGGCGCGCCGCAGGACTCAGGTCGTCAACACCCAAATCAGGACGACGCCAGTCTCCGTACCGCAGATCAATTGGTCGGCGGCCGGCGAGAACGCGACCGCGGTCGCCGGGCCGGCGTCTGTCTCCAACGTCCTGAGCAATTCACCACTCTCGACATCCCAGACGCGCACGGTGCCGTCACGAGAGGCCGACGCCAGAAAGCGACCGTCGGCTGACAGGTCGACGTCGTAGACGCGATAGGAATGGCCCTCGAGCTTGTGAATCAGAGATTGGCTCTCCACACTCCACAGCTCGACCACTGCAGAAGTCGTGGCGACAGCGACGGTGGTTCCGTCCGGCGAGAACGCGAGGTCCTGGATGGCGGCGCCGATACCCCGCAGCTGTGTCGGTGAGCCGAGCTGGCCGGCCACCCGGCTGAAGATCTGCACCGTGCTCCCGCAGCAGGCGCGCCCTTCTCCGGTGAGGAGGTGCGTCCGATCCGGCGAGAAAGCGAGCGCCCAACTCGTCGGCCATCCGTCACTCGAGACGCAGTGGGGCTGCGTCAGGGTCTGCAGCAGGAGTCCCAGGCGCGCATCGCGGATCTCGATCTGGCACAGGCTGCCTCCAACGGCCAGGGCCGTTCCATCTGGGGCGTACACGACCCGATAAATGTGATCGAGCAAGCTGTCGACTTCTCTGAAGAGCGCTCCGTCCTCCACCCTCCACAACCGGAGCGTTCCGTCGACGCCGCCGGAGGCAAGCGTCTGCCCGTCCGGGGAGAAGGCGATGCTCGATACCTGCCCTTCATGACCCTCGAGAAGGTGCGTCTCGCCACCGGCCCGCGCCGGCCGCAAGTAGATCGAGCCATCGGCGGAGGCGGCGGCGATCCATTCCCCCGTCGGGGAGTAAGCCAGACTATTGATCCTCCCAGTCCCAGGGCTCCATTCCTCAGGAGCGGCGAGATTGTAAAGGCTGACTGCGTCGCTTTCCGTCGGGATTGTGTCCGGCACAGCGGGCGCCTCGGTGCCGGTTGCGATGGGAAGCGGGGCGGCTGTCGGCGAGGCGTCCGCCCGCTCCGCTTCAGGCGCGGGATTCGCAATGCCGGCGCTTGGCCGCTGCGTGCAGCCGGCAATCAGGATAGCGGCCACGAGCAGCGTCCACCCGTTTCGTCGATTCATGCAAGCCGAGTGCATCGTCAGGACCTCATTCATAGTGCAAGGCATCGATCGGATTGAGGGCCGCGGCGCGTGTGGCCGGGTAGACGCCCGAGAACACGCCGACGGCCATGGAGAACAGCGTGGCCAACAGGACTGTGTCGAGGCCCACCACCGGGGTAATGGTCGATTCGCTCAGTTGTACAACCCCGACGAGCCGCGAGACCAGCCAGCCGATCAGGATGCCAACCACGCCGCCCGTCAGGCTGATGACGGCCGACTCCATCAGGAACTGGATCAGGATGTCCTGCCGGCGAGCGCCGACCGCTTTGCGAATGCCGATCTCGCGCGTGCGCTCGGTGACGGAGACCAGCATGATGTTCATGATCCCAATGCCGCCGACCACCAGGCTGATCGCGGCGATCCCGCCGAGGAAGAGCGTCAGCGTATCGGTGATCTCCGTCGAGGCATCGAGCATCTCTTCCTGAGTCGTGACCGTGAAGTCTTCCTCTCCTTCAAGAACATCATGCCGCTCGCGGAGGATGGCGCTGACTTCCTGCACTGCCTGCTCGACACGATCGCTGTCTGCCGCCTCAATGTAGATCATGTTGATGCTGGTGGACTGGCCGAAGCGCCGCATCCCCAGCAGCCGACTCTGAGCTGTCGTCAGGGGGATCAGCACCTGGTCGTCCACGCTGCCGAACCCGGTGCCGCCCTTGGAAGCCAGCACGCCGATGACGCGGTACGGGTTCCCGTTCAGGCGGATCGTCCGGCTGACGGCCCCGGTCGTGCCCCCGAAGAGGGTATCGGCGACGTTACTGCCAATGACGACGACGGTCGAGCGGGCAGTGACGTTGGTGTCGCTGATGAATTCACCGTCGGCAAGTTCCGCATTGTTCACGGTCAGGTAGCCCGGTGTCACGCCCAGGACCTGGACGAACATGTTGGCGCTCAGCAGGACAGCCTGGGCCATGCCAGAGACCTGCGGCGCCACGCCGACGACGGACGGAGCTTCTGCTAGCGCTTCGGCGTCGTCCAGGGTCAGGGATGCGGCCGACCCGGAAGCGCTTCGAACTCCCGCTTCCGTTGTGCTGCCCGGGGAGATGAAGATGAGATTGGTCCCCACGCCCTCGACCCGGGCAGTGATGGCGGCTTCTGCGCCGCGACCGATGGACATCATGGCGATGACGGCGCCGACGCCGATGACGATGCCCAGCATCGCCAGGCCGGTGCGCAGTCTGTTGGTGCTCAGACTCCGAAGCGCGACCATCAGCAATCGGTACAGCTTCATGCTTCACCGTGCCCGGCGCGCTTGGCCACCCGTTCCAGATCACTCCCGGCCGGCTCGCCGTTCCCATTGGCATCGCTGTCGATCAGCCCATCTTCAAGTTGAATGACGCGCCCGATCCGATCGGCTACTCGGTGATCGTGAGTGACCACAACCAATGTCAGGCCGCGCTCTCGATTCAGTCCGAGAAGGAGGTCCAGGATTTCCATCCCTGTGCGCGAGTCGAGGTTGCCGGTGGGCTCATCGGCGAGAAGGACCGAAGGAGAGTTGATCAGGGCCCGGGCGATGGCGACGCGCTGCTGCTGTCCGCCCGACATCTCCGTCGGGCGATGCCCCATTCGATCTCCGAGCCCTACGGCGGACAATGCCGCTTGGACGCGCGCCTGATCGATCTCGCCTCCGTCGCCGTACAGCATGGGCAGGGCCACGTTCTCGTAGGCGGTGGCGCGCGGGAGCAGATTAAAGGTCTGGAAGACGAAGCCGATCTTGCGGTTGCGAATTCCCGCCAGATCGTCGTCGCCGAGAGATCCCACCTCTTGCCCATCGAGCAGATAGCGTCCTGAGGTCGGTTTGTCCAGGCAGCCGATCAGGTTCATGAGTGTGCTCTTCCCGGAACCCGAGGGGCCCATGATGACGACCATCTCTCCGCTCTCGATGCGCAGCGAGACACCGCGCAGTGCCGGCACCTCGATCGCCCCCATGCGGTAGATCTTTGTGACTTCTTCGATCTCGATCATGGCCTTGTCGGTGTGCCCTCAGGCAGGATCTGGATTGAGAAGGCGGTAAGCTGACCTTGAACGTCCTGCTCGCCCGCGACACTCACCGACAACCCGGGCACAAGCTCACCCCTTTCGGCGCTGACCAGCACTTGGATGGTCGTGTCGCCCGTCAACAGGACCGAGGTGGATTGGTCGCCGGAAGTCAAGATCAGCGTATCCCCGTCGATGCTCTCAATGGTCCCGAACGCGCCGCGGGCGGCCATCACCTCCATTCCAGCCGCCGGCTGACCGCCAGGGATTCCGTCGCCGCCAAACCCTCCGGGCATCTGCCCGCCACCCGGCATCAGCCCGCCTCGTTCGGCGAAGAACTGGGCCTGCACGTTCGAGCGGCGGTACTGCTCAAAGATCATTCCCCCGTAGAAAGCCCCTCCGCAGAGCACCATGACAAGTCCGGCTGCTGCAAGGATCCACATCCATCTCTTCATCGATGCCTCCCGTCTCGTCATCCGCGGTTCGCGCAAGGCGTTTCGGGCTAGGGTCCCAGGCCTCCGCCCGGAGGCATCTCACCCCCTTCGTCGATGAAGATTCCCCCGATCGCCGGGCCTATGAAGGTGGTCGAGCGCGTGGAGGTCGCGGTCGCGTTCAGCACAACCTCGTCCCCCTCACGCAGGGTCCCCTCGGCGATCTCGCTGTACGACTCACCCTCCAGGCCGAGCGTCACCGCCACCGGGATCTGCTGGCCCTGGTACAGCACGACGACCGTGTTCTGACCGCCGCTGACCTGGACGGCCCGGTTGGGGACGAGCAGGACGTTCTCCTGCTTGGCCACGACGATGCTCACCGCGGCTGTCATTCCCGGTTGAAGGGTCGGATCTGGATCATGGATGGTGATGGTCACCGGATAGGTGACAACGCCCTGGTTGTTAGAGCCAACCAGGGAGACACGGCTTACGAGGCCCTCGACGATGACGTCTGGCAGGGCGTCGATCGTGATCGAGACCTCTTGCCCGGGCTCAATCTGGCCGATTTCGAGTTCTGACACGTCCAGGCTCACCTGCAGATGGCTGAGGTCGGCGACCGTGGCGGCAGCAATGTTTGGCCTGACGACATCGCCCACCTCACTCGCGACGGAGGCGACCGTTCCGTCAAACGGCGCGACGATGCGGGTGTTGTTGAACGATGCTTGCGCCGAAGCCAGGTGGGCCCTGGCTGAGACGATCTCCGCGTCATTGGGGCCGTCGCGCAGATCTGCCAGCGCTTCCTGCGCCTCCTCCAGCTCCGCCTCCGCCATGGCCACCTGAGCGTCGAGCTGAGCTTGCTGCGTCTCCGTCGGATGGCCGGTGTACCAGGACAGGCTGCGCGCCGCCGAGTCCCGCGACTGCCGTGCGGCGACAAGCTGGAGCAGCGCCTGGGCGCGCCGAGGGTCATCCTCGGACAGGCCGGAGACTCTGCCGTACTCGTCCTGCGCGCGGCCGACCGCGGCCTCCGCCAGGACCAGTTTGGCATGGGCGGCTGCAATCGTGTCGCCGCTTGCTCGATTCCCCTCTTGCTGGGAGGTCCAGGTTCGCTGCGCCTCTTCCAAGGCGTCTTGGGCATTCGCCACGCGGAGCGCAGCCGCGGCCAGTTCGCTGGCCGACGGTCCGTCGAGCACATCCGCCAGTGCCTCTTCCGCCTGGGCCAGGTCGGCCTGGGCCTGGAGGGAGGCGGCATCCAGGCTTGCGGCGTCGAGCTCCATCAGCACGTCGCCAGCGCGGACGGTGTCGCCGACGGTGACCAGGACCGAGCCAACGATCCCCGAAGCACCCCAACTGAGCGCCTCGACCTGTGGCGCTGCCAGCGTGCCGCCGGCGTCAATCGAGGCGGTGACCGTGCCGCGCTCGACCGCAGCAGTCTGCAGCTCTACTTCTTCCGCCTGGGCGCTTGCCGACCAGCGATAGAAGCCGAACGTGGCGGCCGTTGCGGCCGCCACAACGCCGCCGATGATGATGAGCCTGCGTCTGCGCATGAATGCCCTCCTGGTTTGGAGTTCGGACGCACGGAAAGCGCCGGAAGCGCCTTCCGCTCTGTGAGCATAGGCGGGCCGCATGTGACGGCCATGTAGTTCTTGTGAAGGAATTGTTAGTGCTGGGGGGGGGCGGCCGGTGTCCGAACCCTTGATGAGTCAAGGGCTGGCAGCCGAATGAACCTCCCTCGCGACCCCTCGGGCGAGCCAAGGGAGCACAGGATCGAACGCCTGCCTCGCCTCGGGCGCGGGGAGGCTAGGGAGTCTCACGCGGGGAGATGATCGTCAGGCGGTGTCCGTCGAGGTCCGGTCC
>DAIRVC010000121.1:0-8148 GCA_036803025.1 Anaerolineales bacterium | reverse complement strand
TCCTCGCGCGGGTAGCCGAGCCTCTCCAACCCCCCTTCGATGTCTGCCTGGAGTATGCGCAGTCCGCCGGTCGGATCCTCAACCCCGACCCAGACCACCCGCGTCCGGCGAGGGTTCGGGAAGCAGCCCAGGCCGGCGATGCTCAGCCGAAAGGTGGACAGACGGCCGGCGGCAGCGGCAAGGAGATCGTGTATGGGAGGCAAACCCGCCGGCGCAACGTCTCCCAGGAACTTGAGGGTCAGGTGGATCCCCTGCGGCTTTACCCAACGCACCGAGCCGCGCGGCGACCGAGACTCGAGGCTCTGGACCAGTTCCCCAAGCCGGAGGCGTAGGTCGGGCGGAAGATCAACAGCCACGAACGAGCGGACACCCCTCTGCACGGGCACGGGTGGCTCCGGTGCCGGGACAGCCGGCCAGTTGAGTGGTTTGCAGACGGAAGGATCGATGCAGTGGGGGAGAAATCGGTCGAAGAAGGGTCAAACGCACGGGAATCTTCGTCAGCCCGGCCCGCTGGGGCCCGTCGTTGGCCATGCGCCAATAACGGTCTGGATTATAGCATGCCGGTCGGCAGCCCACCGGCCCGCCTTCCCTGGCCGCTAGCCGGCCGATTGTGAACGCCCGGACTTGAGGGCGACCGACCGCACAATTCCTCCGTCTCGACTCCTATTGCAGGGGCCTGCCGGCCTGGGTAGAATGGATACATGGCATTGCCGCTCTCCCGCCGCGGCTTCCTTCAGGCGGCCGGACTGGCGCTCGGAGGCCTGACACTCAAGCCGCCCCCACTGGACGGCGTGGGCTCCTTCGCGTTGGGCCGCGTGGCCGCCTCATGGATCAATCTGTACCATGAACCCTCCTTCCGCGCCCGGCGACTGGCCGAAATTGGGCGCGATGAGTTGGTCTCCCTCCAGGCGCGCGAGACTTCCGATGAAGGCCCGCAGTACAACCCGACCTGGTTCCGCGTACCGGACGGCTATCTGCACTCCGGCGACCTGCAGCTCGTGCGCTGGATGCCGCAGTCCCCGCTGGAACTGCTCCCCGAAGGCGGGGCCCTGTTTGAGGTCAGCGTCCCATACACCCGCTCGTATGTGGAGCCCGACCCCGCCTCGTCGCCGCTGTACCGTCTGTATTACGAGTCGACGGCCTGGGTCGAGGGCGTCGCCCAAGGCGCCGATGGACGAGCCTGGTATCGCATTCTGGACGATCTGCTGCGCGTGCGCTACTACGTCCGAGCCGAACACCTGCGTTACATCCCGCCGGACGAGCTCACGCCGATCGCCTCCGACGTCCCCTTACGTGACAAACGCATCGAGGTCTCCCTCGCCCGCCAGGAACTGATGGCCTGGGAGGCCGGCCGGCTGGTTCTGCGCACGCGCATTTCCAGCGGCATCCCCAGCAACGGCCCCACGATCAACGGGATCCCCACCACCACACCCAGCGGGCGGTTCTACATTAACCTGAAGACACCGTTGCGCCATATGGGCAACGGCCGCCTGACGTCGGACCTCGAGGCCTACGAGTTGCCCGGCGTCCCGTGGGTGTCCTTCTTCCACGCCACCGGGGTCGCCTTCCACGGCACTTACTGGCACACCGATTTCGGCCGTCCGCGCAGCCATGGCTGTGTGAACATGCGCACCGAAGAGGCCAAGTGGCTCTACCGCTGGACGATGCCGGTGATCGAGCCGACCGAGATCAGTCGCAGCGGTCATGGGACGATGGTCGACGTGGCCTGAGGCTCCTCAGACCGCACCAGCGAGTGGAGCGATCGTGCGCCCTGGCGGGCGCACTTCGTTTGAGGCAACCTGGTTTTCGAGGCGCGGCCCCGGGGATTACTGGGGCTTGTCGCGTACACGGGCCAGTAGGTCATTCAGCTTGCCGGTATCGCTGTACCCGGAGGCGCCGCGTCGCACCGCCGCCTGCCCATCCGCGTCGCTCAGGCCGTCGGCCAGGACGAAGATGCCCGCATCGGCGCATGTCTGCCGCAGATTGCGCAGCAGCCAGAAGTCCTGCTCCTGAGCCAGGCGGGCGTTGACCAGGATCTGCGCCGGTCGCAGCCGTTCGGCCAGTGCCAGTGCTTCGACGGCCTCGCGGGCTTCAGTCACGCGATAGCCATAGGCCTGGATCATCATGACCATGGAGGTGCGCAGCGCCTCTTCCGGCTCCACGACCAGCACCCGGGCGGACGGTTCGGCCCCAGCGCTTTCCAGTGCATGAATGGCCGCCAGCAATGAGCCGGTCCCAGGTTGACGCACCAGGAAGTTAACCGTTCCCACGCGCCCACCGCTGCGCGGGTCACCGACGACGGTCAGGAACAGAACCGGCAGCCCGCTCGTCCGGCGGTCATGCTTGAACAACATCGCCAGCTCAAGCGGCGTCGGGTCGCGCAGGGTCAGGTCCAGGAGGATCATGTCCGGTCGCAAACGGCGGGCGATAGCCAGGCTGTCGCGGCCGTTTCCGGCCACCACCACGCGGTAGCCGGCCGATGTCAGCTCGGCTGAGAGCGTGTCCCCCAGGTCGCTGTTTTCGACGATGACCAGGAGAGTGCGCGAGCCGCGGTCGCCTTCCGGCAGCCCGGCCTCGACCACTCGCCGGACGCCGAAGCGGTCGTCCTCGGACGCACCCATCCCGTGAACCGGGAGCAGGATGTTGAGAAGCATGCCCTTCCGCCCTGCGTCCTCGGTCCACAGCTTGCCGCCCAGGTCTTCCAGGAGCCGCCGGCAGGTCCCCAATCCACCGGCCGTCGTCTGCGAATCGACCCCCGCTCCCTCGAGCCCGGAAACGGGGACAGGGGCATCCTCCGGGATGCGCCCTGCCCCGCTGATGGTGACCTTGACCCACGATCCCTCGAGCGGGATTTCCCCCGCCGCACCGCCGACTGGCGCCTGTCCGGCTTCAGCCAGCGCCGCACGCACACGCACCTCGCGCTGCTCGGCCCCCAGGAGCGCCAGGGAAAGGAGCGAGCTGAGAACCTTGGGCAGGACGGTCGCGTCGCCGACGACGGCCGGCAGGTGCGCAGGGTACTCAGCCACAATCGCCACCGGGCGCATGCCTGCCAGGTGGGCGGTTTCCTCAATCGCTGCATCGATGGCCCGGACCAGGTCAACGGGCGATCGGGCCGTGTCCAAGCGGGTGCCTCCGCGAGACCGAGACGTACCGAGGTACTGACTAACTCTAATGCAGAACCACCCAGCCGGCACCTTGCCGTCGGCTTACAGATCGGTTCCAGCGGGCAGCCGGGGGCTCACATGCCCGCAAGGCAGGCGGGCGTCGGACTGATGTAGAATCCCGCCCGTGGAAGCGCTCGTTGCTGTCGCCAAGGTCGGCAAGTACGCCACGCCGGAGAGCGGGGACTCGTTCGAGATGACCGAGCGGCCGGGGGGAGGGCTCTCCTTCGTCCTGGCTGACGGACAACGCTCGGGAAGACCGGCCAAAGCCATATCAAACGTCGTCACCCGCAAGGCCATCAGCCTGCTCTCGGAGGGGGTGCGCGACGGTGCCGCGGCACGCGCCGCTTCCGACTACCTGTATACCTACCGCAGCGGCAAGGTGTTGGCGACGCTCAATATCCTGTCCATCGACCTGGACAGCCGCACGATGGTGGTCACACGCAACAACCCGGCTCCTGTGGTCCTGGCCCGGCAAGGCGAGCTTCACCTGCTGGAAGACGTCTGCGAGCCGGTCGGCGCGCGGCGGGGAATCCGCCCACATATCACCGAGATCGCGCTGGAACCCGAATTGGCGGCCGTCGTGTTCACCGACGGATTGACTCATGCCGGCGAGCGGCATGGCCCCGGCATGGATGTTCGAGCACACGTCGCCCAACTGATGGAGTCCGGCCGCCTCGACCCGGCCGCGTGGGCCGAATCCCTTCTGGCCAAGGCGGTGGAGCTGGACGACGGCCGCCCGGTGGATGATATCAGCGTCCTGGTGGCCGCAATTCTGCCGCGCCAGGCGGATGATATGCGCCGAATGACCGTGCGCATGCCGCTCTGAGGGCGCCCGCCTGGGCCCCCAGGCCGGGCGGCCGGGCTCTCAAACGCCGCTCGTCAATGCGGATCCAGCCATGACCCGACCGACCCCCGCACTGTGCCCGCCGCGAACGGCGCCCGCCGCTGCCGCCACACAGCCTTCGCCCCCGCCATGACCCCGAGCACACGCCTGCCGAAGGTAGCCATCGTCGGACCGTGTGCGGCCGGGAAGTCGACACTGGCGGCCGGGCTGCGCCGGTTCGGCTATCCCGTCAAGGAGGTCGTCCAGGAACACTCCTTCGTCCCCCATCTGTGGAGTTACTTCTACCACCCGGACTTCCTGATCTATCTGGACGCCAGTCACGCGACCGGGACGCGCCGAAAGCACCTGGATTGGCTCGAGGCCGAGCACGCCGAACAGGTGGCACGGCTCGCCCACGCGCGCCGGCACTGCCACTTGTACCTGCCCACAGATGAGCTGACTCGCGAACAAGTGCTGGAACGCGCCCTGGAGGCCCTGGGGTGGTCCGGTCCTTCGGGGGTATAATCCCGCCGTTCGCCAGCCCACCGGAGCACGGGACCGGCAGCGGCTGGTTTTTCTTGGGCTAGTGGAGGGCATCGCTCGCATGGGACGCAACTACGCGTGGTGGCTTCTCCCGATTCTCCTGCTCGTCGCTGTGGCGATCTGGATCGCGCTCCCGGATAGCCCGGGCATTCACATCGGGTCGATCGACCGCGACTTCGAGCTGGTGCGCGGGCTCGATCTTCAGGGCGGTCTGCGGGTGCTGCTGGAGGCCGACCTGCCGGCCGACGCCACGGTGACCGCCGATCAGCTTCAGACGGCGCGGGATATCATCGAGAACCGCGTCAACGCGCTGGGGTTGACGGAACCGATCGTCCAGGTCGCCGGAGAACGGCGCATCCTGGTCGAACTGCCCGGCGTGGCCGACCCCGACCAGGCCGAGGCGACCATCCGCCAGACAGGGCTGCTCGAGTTCATCGAGGTGCCGGACGAACTGGTCTTCAGCCTGCAGGAAGGCCAGCCGGTGCAGACCGACTTCGGCCAGGAAGGCCCCGCCGAAGACGCCCCGTCGCCGACCGCCGCCGCGGGCTCGACCGCTTCTCCGCAAGCCACGCCGGCCGCCAGCCCGACCCCGGAGACGGTCGTGTTCCACACGGTCATGACCGGCTCGGCCCTGCAGACCGCACTCGTCAACCGCGACGAGCTCGGCCAGTTCGAAGTCGGCTTCGAGCTGACCAGCGAAGGCTCGCAGACGTTCGGGGAGTACACCGCCGCCCATGTCGGCGACGTCCTCGGTATCGTCCTGGACAAGCGGATCATCTCCCTGCCTCGCATCGACTCGCCCATCACCAGCGGCGCCGGACGGATCACGGGCAACTTCACCTACGAGCAGGCCAACCAGCTAGCCGTCCAGCTGCGCTACGGCTCCCTGCCCATCCCGCTGCGCGTCGCACAGCGGCAAGCGATCGGGCCGACCCTGGGCGAAGACTCCTTGCGCAGAAGCACACTCGCCGGCGTGATCGGGTTGTCGGTGGTGATGCTCTTCATGGCGCTCTACTACCGTGTGCCGGGGGTGCTGGCCGACCTGGCCCTGTTGGTCTACGCCGTCATCACCCTGGCGCTCTTCAAACTGATACCGGTCACGCTGACGCTCCCCGGGGTGGCCGGCTTCGTCCTGTCGCTGGGCGTGGCCGTCGACGCCAACGTCCTGATCTTCGAGCGCACGAAGGAGGAGCTGCGCGCCGGCCGGACGCTGCGCCAGGCCATCGACCTGGGCTTCTCGCGCGCCTGGCCGTCGATCCGGGATTCGAACCTGTCCACGCTGATCACCTGTGCAATCCTGTATTGGTTCGGCGCCACCTTTGGCGCCAGCATCGTCAAGGGCTTCGCCCTGACGCTCTCGCTGGGCGTCATGGTCAGCCTTTTCACGGCCATCACCGTCACGCGCACCTTCCTCCACGTGCTCTTCGACAGCATGCGCTTGTCCGAGCACCCGCGCTGGTTCGGGATCTAGGAGGCCGGGATGTTCGACATCGTCGGCAAACGCTACTGGTTCTTCGGCCTCTCGGCCCTGGTCATCGTGCCCGGCATGCTGGCGCTGGCGCTGTGGGGCCTGCCCCTGGCAATCGACTTCACCGGCGGCAGCCTGCTCGAGCTGCGCTTCTCCGCCGCCGACCGCCCCGCCCCGGCCGAGGCGGCGGCCGTCTATGCCGACCTGGGCATCCCCGATGCCCTGGTGCAGACGGTCGAGGACACCGACCTGGTCATCCGCAGCCAGGAGATCGACGCCGAGCAGAAGGACGCCGTCATCGCCGCGCTGCAGCAGCAAGTGGGCGGCCCGGTGACTGAGCTGGGCTTCGAGCGCGTGGGCGCCACCGTCGGCGGCGAGGTCGCCCAGCGCGCCGCCGGGGCGGTCGGGCTGGCCGCCCTGGGCATACTGCTTTACATTACCTATGCCTTCCGCGGCCTGAAGCACGCCTTTCGCTACGGCGTGGCGGCGATCGTGGCCATGCTTCACGACGTGGCCGTGCTCTTCGGCGTCCAGGCCATCCTGAGTCACTTCCTCGGCTGGGAAGTCGACTCGCTCTTCCTGACCGCATTGCTGACCGTCATCGGTTTCTCGGTCCACGATACGATCGTCGTCTTCGATCGCATCCGCGAGAACCAGACCGTCTACCGCCGGGTCGAGTACGAACGCCTGGTCAATCACTCCATCGTCCAGACGCTTGACCGATCGATCAACACGCAGCTGACGGTCATGCTGACCCTGCTGGCCCTGCTGATCTTCGGCGGTGTGACCACGCGGCACTTCGTGAGCATCCTGCTGATCGGGGTCTTCAGCGGGACCTACTCGTCGATCTTCAACGCCGCCCCGATCCTGGTGGTGTGGGAGAACCGCGAGTGGAAGTCCTGGTTCGGGCGAGGCCGGCGAGCGGCAGCGTAATCGGACGGCAGTCGAAGCGGCCCGGGAAATCGAAATCCCCGCCCCAATCCTCTCCCATTGCGGGGTAGGGCTGGGGCGGGGGTGATTCGCGGCGACGGCCAGGCGCGGGGCTAGGGCGTGACCTCTACATACACCGTATCGCTCACGCCGGCGGCATTGATGGAAGAGACGTCCGCGGTGTTGCTTCCGCTGCAGTCGCTCGTGCGCACGACGCGGGCGGTCGCCAGGACAACCCAGGCCTCGCCGGCGACCAGATTGCCGTCACCACCCACACTGCCGGACGGATCCGGCCCGACGAAGGCAAAGCACGAGCCCAGGCTGTCCGCCAAGCTCACCCCGTAGGCTGTCCCCGGCCCGTCGTTCCAAACGAAAATGGTGAAGTCCACCAACTCGCCCAGCGTCGCGCTGCCCACACTGGCATCCTTGACAACGTGCAACACCGGCGGATTGATGGTGATGGCCACCGTGGCCGGATTCGACCAGGCGCCCTGATCGTCCTGGAACGCATAGGTGAAGCTGTCCCCGCCGGCCGGACCCGCTGCGGGGGTGTAGACGATACCGCCACTCCCATTGGGGACGGCCGTCCCGTTGGCGGGGCCACTCATGACCGTGACAGTCGCCGGATCCGGGCTGCCATCGATGTCGCTGTCATTGGCCAGCACCGGGACCGTCACCGGCGTCACCTGGTTGGTCGAGGCGCTGTCGTTGACCGCTACCGGCGCATCGTTGACAGGGTTCACGATGATAGTCACCGTCGCCGGCGCGGACGGGTCAGTTCCGTCGAAGGCCTGGTACGTGAAGGTATCGCTCCCGGCGAAGTTGGCGTCCGGATGATAGGTGAAGGAGCCGTCGGGATTGAGTGTGACAGTCCCATGGGGCGGATCGCTGGCGTTGACCGCCGTCAGCGGGTCGAGTTCGACCGGGTCGGTGTCGTTGCTCAGGACTCCGGGGGCGGCCACGCTCAGCCCGGCCGGGTCATCTTCATCGAGGGCGTAAGCCCCAGGCACCGCCGGATCGGGCTGGGCCACGGGCGGGTCGTTGACCGGGTTGACGGTCAATGACACGCTGGCATCGGCTGAGCAAAGCCCGTCCGGGTCGCAGGCCTGGTAGGTGAACGAGTCGCCGCCGAAGAGGTTGGGGTTCGGGGTGTAGGTGAAGGATCCGTCGGCGTTGAGCATCAGACTGCCGCGCAGCGGATCGACATCGGTCACCAGCAC
>DAIRVC010000120.1:0-8190 GCA_036803025.1 Anaerolineales bacterium | reverse complement strand
CCCTTCAGCGGTGCGATCGCCTTGCGCACCATCTGCACCCGGCGTTCGGTGTTTGTGAACGTCCCGTCCTTCTCAGCGAAGGTCACCGCCGGCAGCACCACGTCGGCGAACCTGGCGGTCTCATTCAGGAAGATATCCTGGACCGCCAGGAACTCGACCTTGCGCAGAGCCTCTTCGACGTGATGCAGGTTGGGGTCGGAGAGCATCGGGTTCTCGCCCATGATGAACAGGGCCTTGACTTTGCCCTCCAGAATGGCGGTCATCATCTCGGTCACGGTCAGGCCGACCTTGGCGCTGAGGCGGTCGGCCGGGACGCCCCAGCCTTCGGCGAACTTGAGCCGCGTGGTTTCGTCGGTGACCGGCTGGTAGGCCGGGAAGACGTTCGGTAGGCCGCCCATGTCGCAGGCGCCCTGCACGTTATTCTGGCCGCGCAGCGGGTTGAGGCCGGTGCCCGGGCGCCCGACATGCCCGCAGATCAGCGCCAGATTGGAGAGCGCCTTGACATTGTCCGTGCCGGTGGTGTGCTGGGTGATGCCCATCGCCCAGAAGATGGAAGCCGCCTTGGCCCCGGCATACAGCCTGGCCGCCTCGACGATCGACTCGGGCGGCACACCGCAGATCGCGGCAGCTTCCTCCGGGGAGCACGCCTCGACCGAGGCGCGGAAAGCCTGGATGCCTTCCGTCCGCTCGTCGATGAGGGCCCGGTTCTCCAGCCCCTCGGCCAGAATGACGTGGGCCATGGCGTTGATCAGGGCAACATCCGACCCCGGGATTTGTCGCAGGTGCAGTTGGGCAAACTGCGCCAGTTCGATCCGCCGCGGATCGATCAGGATCAGCCTGGCGCCGTGCTTCTCCACGGCAGCCTTCATCTGTAGGGCGATGACCGGGTGCGCCTCGGTCGTGTTGCTTCCGATGACCAGAAGGACGTCGGCCTTGGTGATGTCGGCGATCGAGTTCGTCATCGCCCCCGAGCCCAGCGTGGTGGCCAGACCGGCCACGCTGCTGGCGTGTCAAAGGCGGGCGCAGTGATCGACGTTGTTCGTCCCGATCAGTCCCCGGGCGATCTTCTGCAGCAGGTAGTTCTCCTCGTTGGTGCACTTGGCCGAGGTCAAGAAAGCCAGGCTGTCCGCGCCGAAGCGCTCCCGGGTGTCCTGCAGGCGCCCGACAACGGCCTGCAGGGCTGCCTCCCAGGAGGTCGGGGCGAGCGGCTCCCGGCGGTTCGAGCGGGAGAGGGGGGCCGTCAACCGATCCGGCGCGTGGACGAAGTCCAGGCCGAACCGGCCTTTCACGCACAGGTTGCCGAAATTGACCAGGTTGTCGCGCCGGCCGGTGACACGCAGGATCATGTCGTCGCGCAGGTGCAGGTCCATCTGGCAGCCTACGCCGCAGTACGGGCAGGTAGTCGGGATCACACGTTCGGCCGTGAGCATATCAACCTCCATCCGCCAGATGCGGGCCGCGGCGCGAGGCCTTGCCTTCGCCTTGCTGGCGGGTGACTGCGAAGATATCCTCCGGCGCCACTCCCTGCTCAAACAGGAATTCGCGCTTGGACTTGAGGGCGCCCGTCGGGCACGTGCCGACACACTGTCCGCAGAAGACGCATGTCGTCTGCGGCATGGGCCGATCGTAGAACGTCCCGATGGAGGTGTGGAAGCCGCGACCGTTGAAGCTGAGCGCGAAGGTGTATTGGGCGTCGGCAGCGCAGACCTGCACGCAGCGCCAGCACAACACGCACTTGGCGTAGTCACGGATGTAGACGGGATTGTCTTCGATTACGGGCGGCGCCAGGCGCTCACCCCCCGCAAAGCGCTCCGGTTGGGCCTTGTACTCGGAAAGCATCTGAACCAGCTCGGGGCTCTCCGAGAGGTCGACCGTCGCCGCTAGCATCTCCAGGATGGTCCGGCGGGCGCGTTCGACATTCGGGGTGCGCGTGTGCACGACTGCTCCCGGCCGCACGGCGGTTACGCACGAGGCCTGCAGCCCGCGCGCCCCCTCCACCTCGACCACGCACAAGCGGCACAGCCCGTTGGCGGTCGTGTGATTCGAGTAGCACAGCACCGGGATGTCGATCCCGGCCTGCTCGGCGGCTTTGAGGATGGTCGTGCCCGGCTCGACCTCCACCGACCGCCCATCGATCGTCAGTTGGATTGCGTCTCCCACGGCTTTCAACCCTCCGTTGCTTGCGGAGCTTCATGTTTCAATCGGTGCGGATGCGCGTACACGCGCATCGAGTGCTGGCGGACGTATCCGATCAAGGTGATGTTCCAGGCCTGCGCCATGGCCACCGACATGGAGGTCGGCGAGTTGCGCGAGGCGATGATCGGACAGCCCATCCGAGCGCCCTTGTGAATCATCTCCGACGAAATCCGGCCTGTCGCCAGCAGGATGCGCCCGCGCGTCTCGATCGATTCGAGCAGGCACAGGCCGAGGAGCTTGTCAATGGTGTTGTGCCGCCCGACATCCTCGACCAGCGCCAGGATGCGTTCGCCATCTGACAGTGCCGCAGCGTGCACGCCGCGCGCCCGGGCATGCAGGCTATCGGGGAAATGCATCAACGGGAACAACGAGAAAAGGCGGTCCGGCTCGATCGTCAGCATATCCGTCAACGGCTCGATCCCGATGCCGGGGTCATCGAAGGTCACCCCTCCCCCGCAGCCGGAGGTGATAATGCGCCGGACGGGGCGGGTGAACGGCCGGTCGAGCCAGACATCGACGCAGCAGGCCGCGGCACTGACCGTGATGACCTCCACCTGGCGCAAAGACTCGATCTGCCCTTCGTTCTTCAGGAAGCCGAGGGCCAGGGCTTCCAGGTTGAGTGGCGTAGCCATGATCGTCGCCAATTCCTGGCCGTTGACATAGATCGTCACCAGCGCTTCTTCGATGACATCCGACGATACCGGGCGCCAGCCGCCGCCGTATTCGTGCCATTCGACCGGGACCGCACCGGACGCCATCCAGCCTCACCCGGTCCGTCTCAACCCGCGCGCGGCAGGCTGGCGAACTCCTCCGGCCAGCGGTGCAACGCCGACAGGATAGCGCTGCCGGCGGTCATGCCCAGACCGCAAAGCGAAGCGGCGGTCATGGCGTAGCCGATGTCCTCCAGCGCGGCGACGTCGGCCGGCGTGCCTCGCCCGTGGGCGGCCTTCTCGACAATCTCCAGCTGCCGCTGCGTACCCAGGCGGCAGGGGTAGCACTTGCCGCACGACTCGTGGGCGAAGAAGTGTGCCAGGCTGAGCAGAATCTGGCGCAGGCTGCGGGTGGTGTTGATCGCCATGACCACCCCCGACCCGAGCGGCAGCCCGGCCTGGCGCAGAGCCTCGAAGCTCATCTGCAGGTCGAGTTGGTCCGGGCCGGCAAAGGCGCCCGCCGCGCCGCCCAGGAGCACGGTCCGCAAGGTGCCGCGCACCCCGCCTGCCAGCCGAAGCAGCTCGCCAAGCGAGGTCCCGTAGGGCACCTCGTAGACCCCGGGTCGGCCGACGTCCCCCGACAGGCAGAAGAGTTTCGAGCCGGGGGATTCCTTCGTCCCAACCGATCGGTAGGCCTGTGCCCCGTGGGCAACGATCCAGGCCAGCGCACACAGAGTCTCGACGTTGTTGATGGCGGTCGGCTTGCCGAACAGGCCGTGCGTCGTCGGGAAGGGGGGCTTGATGCGCGGGAAGCCGCGCTTGCCCTCGATCGCCTCGAACAGGGCCGTCTCCTCGCCGCAGATGTACGCCCCCGCACCCGAGCGGAGCTCGATATCGAAGGAGAAACCGCTGCCGAGGATATCCAGGCCGAGGAAACCCGCTCGCCGGGCAGCCTCGATCGCTTCGCGGAGAATGCGCTGCGCGCGGGGGTACTCCCCGCGGACGTACAGGTAGCCCAGCCGCGAACCGATGGCGTACCCGGCGACCGTCATCGCTTCGATGACGGAGAATGGGTCGCCCTCCATCAGGACCCGGTCCTTGAATGTCCCCGGCTCCGACTCGTCGGCGTTGCAGACGACATAACGCTCCTCGGCTGCGGCCGCGGCGGTCATCTCCAGCTTGGCGCCGGTGGGGAAGGCCGCCCCACCCCGGCCGACCAGCCCGGCCGCCTTGACCTCGGCCACCACATCCGCCGGCTTCATGGTCCCCAGGGCGCGCGCCAGCCCGGCGTAGCCGCCGTGGGCGACAAACGCCTGCAGATCGGTCGGCTCGATCACGCCGCAGCGGCCGCTCAACCAGCGCGGCTCGCCGGCGATGACCCCCAACGGCGCGGCCCCGGGCCGTTCGATCCACTTGCGGGCAGCCTTGGGATCGATGCCCGCCACCGGCGTCTCGCCGACCAGCGCCGCCGGTGCGTGGTCACACAATCCCAGGCATTCGACCGCTTCGACCTCGTAGGCGCCGTCCCGGGTGACCTGACCCGGGCGCACACCCAGCGCGTCGCAGGCCGCGTTGAGCGCCTCGGACGCCCCCGCCTGAGCGCACATCGGGCTCGTGCACACGCGCACCATCGTCCGCCCGGTCGGCCGAGGGTAGAGCATGGTGTAGAACTCGATCACCCCGTGGATTTCTGCCAGCGGCACACGCAGCCGCTGTCCGATCCTCTCGACCACCTCTTCCGGGAGGTGGCCGTAGGCCGCCTGGACGTCGAACAGAGCCGGGATCAATTGCCCCCTTCCGCCGGGGGCATGCCGCTCCAGGATGGCCTCCAAGGCATCGGTCTTTCCGCCTTTCGGCTTGGGCATTCCACACTCCTTCATCTACAAAACGCCGCCGCGGCCCCGTAGCGACACCCCCGGGCCGGGCGCAGTCATTCAATTCTACATCGAAAGGCTCCCCAACCAAGCCGTGCCCTGGCCGATTAAGAGGGATGGCAGGTAGAATCGGTTTGACCGTCACAGTCCTCGGGGCTAGAATCCCGACATGCTTGAGCCCGGATCGATCCTCCACAACCGCTACCGCATCGAAGCTCAGTTGGGCAAGGGCGGCATGGGCGCCGTCTATCTGGCGTTCGACCAGACCCTGCAGATTCAGGTGGCTCTCAAGGAGAACCTGAATCTCAATCCAGAGTCTGAACGCCAGTTCCAACGCGAGGCCACCCTCCTGGCCAGCCTGCGCCACCCCAACCTGCCGCGCGTGACCGACCACTTCATCCTGGAGGGGCGTCAGTATCTGGTTATGGACTACATCGAGGGGGAGGACCTGCACACGCGCTGCCAGCGTCAGCTGCCCAGCGTCCCCGAAGTCGTCGGATGGGCCGACGCGCTCTGCTCGGCGCTCTCGTACCTGCACTCCCGCCAGCCGCCGATCATCCACCGCGACATCAAGCCGGCCAACCTGAAGATCCAACCGGACGGCACCCTGGTGCTGGTGGATTTCGGGATCGCCAAGATCGCCGATCAGTCGGCGACCACCACCGGCGCGCGCGGCCTGACGCCCGGATTCTCGCCCCCCGAGCAATACGGCGGCGCCCGAACGGACGCCCGCAGCGACCAGTACGCGCTGGCGGCCACGCTCTACTCCTTGCTGACCGGCCGTTCCCCGGTGGACAGCATCGAGCGCATGCTCAAGAAGCAGGAGCTGACCCCGCCCCGGCAGTTCAATCCGGCCGTACCGGTCCCCTTCGAGAACGCGATCCTCGGGGCGCTCGAACTCGATCAAGACGATCGCTTCCCGGATGTGGCCACTTTTCAGGCGGCCTTGCATGGGTCGGCCGAGGCGACGCGCATGCGTCCGGCCGCGACCGTGCGGGCGCCCTCAGGCGCCGCCCGCCCGCGCCGCAGCCTGGCCCTCCCGGCCATACTCGGGTTGGGGGCATTGGTCGTGCTCGGGGGCGGAGCCGGGGTCGTGGCGCTCCTGAGCGGCGCCTTCAGTTCTCCGGAACCGACTGCCACGTTTCCAGTGGTCGCCTCGCCCCCGTCCGCCACCCCGACGCCGACGACTGTGGCCCAGCCGCCCACCCCCACGCCTACGCAGCCTCCAGCGCCGCCCACACCGACGGAGAGTGTCCCGGCCGTCATGCTTGGCGGGGGAGGCCGCATCGCCTTCGTCAGCGACCGCGCCGGCCGGGTGCTGCAGATCTTCACCATGAACCCGGACGGCAGCGACGTGCAGCAATTGACGTTCGGCCCCGGTGACAAGCACTATCCGGACTGGTCCCCCGACGGACGGCGACTGCTCTTCGTCGCTCCCGGATCAGCAGGCACGGACGTCTGGGTGATGAACGCCGATGGCTCGGGTGTCGTCAACCTGACCCAATTCGAAGGCGACGACACCCACCCGGTCTGGTCACCGGACGGCGCGCGCATCGCCTTCACCAGCGCACGCAATGGCAATCCCGATCAGATCTTCGTCGCCGACATTTCCTGCGCCGAGCCTCCCGAGAGCTGCAGCCTGGGGCGGCCGCGGAATTTCTCGGCCGGGTACGCGGTCGAGTCCTGGGCGGCCTGGTCACCCAACGGCGGCACGGTGGCCGTATCCGCCTCCATCAACGGCGCTCCCGGTCGCATCTTCCTGCGCGGGGCCGGCGGCGGCGAACCGACGCAGTTCGACCGGCGCGATGAGATCATCGGCGCCGAAGAGCTGGAGTGGACGCCCGACGGCCAATACCTGATCTACACCTGGTATCAGCCTACGCTGAACGAGATCTACCTGGTCCCGCTGAATGACCCGCCCGGCCGTGTCAAGCTGACCAACAGCGCCGGGAACAAGGAGCCGTCCGTCTCCCCCGATGGGCAGTACATCGTCTTCACCTCCACCCGCGACCAGAATCCGGAGCTCTATCTGATGACCATCAACGGCGCCAACGAGGTCAACTTGACCAACTCGCCGAGTTCGCGCGACATGGAGCCGGATTGGCAGCCGCAGCCGCTCCCCTGACCCCCGTCCAACCCGAACGAACTTCCTCCGGGGCGCGCCACGCGCCCCGGCTTGTTAGACGAGTGGAGGCGCCGACGTGCAGATTCTGACCATCGATATCGGTACCGGCACACAGGACATCCTCCTCTTCCGCCCCGGTCTGGGCCTGGAGAACGGCTTCAAGCTGGTCATGCCCTCGCCGACGATGATCATCCGGGAGCAGCTGCTGGCGGCTGCCGCCCGGGGCGAGGATGTCCTGCTCAGCGGGGTGACGATGGGCGGCGGTCCGAGCCAGTGGGCGGCCGAGGCGCACCGCCGCAGTGGGCGCCGGCTGTTTGCGACGCCCGACGCGGCGCGCAGCTTCAACGACGATCTGGAGTGGGTCCGGCGCGAGTTGGGCATCACCGTGGTCTCCGAAGACGAGGCCGCCCGGCTTGAGCGGCTTACCCGCCTCACACTGCGTGACGTCGACTTGGGCGCGCTGCGTACGACCTTCCAGGCCTTCGGAATCGACCTGCAACCGCAGGCGGTGGCCGTGGCCGTCTTCGACCACGGCGCCGCGCCTGCCGATGTCTCCGACCGCCAGTTCCGTTTCGATTACCTGGAAGCGCGCATTCGCACCGAGAACCGCCTGACGGCCTTCGCTTACCTGGCCGAGGCGATCCCACCCATCCTGACCCGGATGCAGGCCGTCGCCCAATCCTGCCGCGAGCTCGATTGTCCGCTGGTCGTCATGGACACCGCCCCGGCCGCCGTGCTGGGCGCGACTTTCGATCCGCAGGTCGCGCCTCGGTCGCGCAGCCTGATTGCCAACATCGGCAACTTCCACACGCTGGCCTTCCGCCTCGGCCCGACCGGGATCGAAGGGCTGTTCGAGCACCACACCGGGTTGATCGATCGACCGCGCCTGGAAACGCTGTTGCAGGGCCTGGCTGACGGGACCCTGTCGCACGCCTCGGTCTTCGACGATCACGGCCACGGCGCCCTGGTGTTGCACCCTGAGCGACTGCCGTTGGAAGACGGGGTGATCATCACTGGACCGCGCCGCAGCATGCTGGCCGGCTCGCGCCTACGGCCTCATTACGCCGTCCCCTTCGGCGACATGATGATCGCCGGGTGTATCGGCCTACTGGCGGCCGTTGCCGACCATCTGCCCGGGCTGCATGGCCCGATCCGCGCTGCACTGGCCGGCGCCGGGGCCGATACGCCGCCGTGGGAGGTCGAGGGCTGAAGCGAGCGGACCTGCACCCTCTTCCCCTCTCCCCTGTGGGGAGTGGCAGGGTGAGGGGCGACCCAACGCTACGGCTTGCTCGGTGATTGAGTTCAGATACATATGAGACAGTAGCCCTGGCGTAGAGAGCGCACC